>CP031585.1:917500-1218461 GCA_003217735.2 Marinibacterium anthonyi
CTGACCGTATCGCGTCTGAAACGAACAGCGTTGTTCAAGTCAAGTACACTAACCAAGGGTCCATTGGATCCTGGGCATCGCAAGCGAAAGCACGAGTGGCGATGTTCGGGAGTGATGGATCTGGGATAGTATGCTTTTTGGTCTGGAAACAGAGGTCAGGGTTGTTACCAGCTTCCCTTATGACCACGATAGACATTCAGTTCTGCCGGTTACTTGAGAGCGTTCATCGCGCTCAGGTAACGAAGTGGCAGGGCATTACGAAGTGTCTGTCTCTTTCTGGATCAAATCAAGCGCGAGAAGGGCGTTTGGTGAATGCCTTGGCAGCAAGAGGCGATGAAGGACGTGATACTCTGCGATAAGCCATGGGGAGCTGAGAATAAGCTTTGATCCATGGATCTCCGAATGGGGCAACCCACCTGAAAGTTCGTTATAATTGCCACCGGCTTCGGTCGGCGGGCAGCTTATAATGGGCTTAACCAGGTACTTCTTACCTGAATACATAGGGTTTGAAGAGCGAACCCGGGGAACTGAAACATCTAAGTACCCGGAGGAAAGGAAATCAATATGATACTCCCCTAGTAGCGGCGAGCGAACGGGGACCAGCCGAGCCTTGAGAGTGAGAAGAACACGTTGGGAAGCGTGGCCATAGCGGGTGATAGCCCCGTATTCGAAGCTCGATGGGACGTATTAAGTAGGGCGGGACACGTGAAATCCTGTCTGAAGATCGGGGGACCACCCTCGAAGGCTAAGTACTCCTTGCTGACCGATAGTGAACCAGTACCGTGAGGGAAAGGTGAAAAGCACCCCGACGAGGGGAGTGAAACAGTTCCTGAAACCGAACGCCTACAATCAGTCGGAGGCCGCAAGGCTGACGGCGTACCTTTTGTATAATGGGTCATCGACTTGGTCTCACGTGCAAGCTTAAGCCGATAGGTGTAGGCGCAGCGAAAGCGAGTCTTAATAGGGCGTCGAGTTCGTGGGATCAGACCCGAAACCGAGTGATCTAGGCATGTCCAGGATGAAGGTTGGGTAACACCAACTGGAGGTCCGAACCCACACCTGTTGAAAAAGGTCGGGATGAGGTGTGCCTAGGGGTGAAAGGCCAATCAAACTCGGAGATAGCTGGTTCTCTGCGAAATCTATTTAGGTAGAGCGTCATCCGAATACCCCGGGGGGTAGAGCACTGGATGGGTAATGGGGCCCCACAGGCTTACTGATCCTAACCAAACTCCGAATACCCGGGAGTACTAGATGGCAGACACACTGCGGGTGCTAACGCCCGTAGTGGAGAGGGAAACAACCCTGACCTCCAGCTAAGGCCCCTAATTCATGGCTAAGTGGGAAAGCAGGTGGGACGACCAAAACAACCAGGAGGTTGGCTTAGAAGCAGCCATCCTTTAAAGATAGCGTAACAGCTCACTGGTCTAAATAAGTTGTCCTGCGGCGAAGATGTAACGGGGCTCAAGCCATGAGCCGAAGCTGAGGATGCCGTAAGGCATGGTAGCAGAGCGTAGTGTGACATAGTCTCATGTCTCCTTAGCGGGTTCGCCCGCATTGGAGACGCGAGGCTTTCGATGAAGCCGGGGCGTGAGCCATCCGGTGGAGAGATCACTAGCGAGAATGATGACATGAGTAGCGACAAAGAGTGTGAGAGACACTCTCGCCGAAAGTCCAAGGGTTCCTGCTTAAAGCTAATCTGAGCAGGGTAAGCCGGCCCCTAAGTCGAGGCAGAAATGCGTAGACGATGGGAACCACGTTAATATTCGTGGGCCAGGAGGATGTGACGGATTGTGGCGGCGTACGTTCCTTATCGGATTGGAGCGTATCCAAGACAGTTCCTGGAAATAGCCCTCCATCAGACCGTACCCTAAACCGACACAGGTGGACTGGTAGAGCATACCAAGGCGCTTGAGAGAACGATGTTGAAGGAACTCGGCAAAATACCTCCGTAAGTTCGCGAGAAGGAGGCCCGGTACAAGAGTGCCGGGGGCACAAACCAGGGGGTGGCGACTGTTTATTAAAAACACAGGGCTCTGCGAAGTCGCAAGACGACGTATAGGGTCTGACGCCTGCCCGGTGCCTGAAGGTTAAAAGGAGGGGTGAGAGCTCTGAATTGAAGCCCAGGTAAACGGCGGCCGTAACTATAACGGTCCTAAGGTAGCGAAATTCCTTGTCGGGTAAGTTCCGACCTGCACGAATGGCGTAACGACTTCCCCGCTGTCTCCAACATCGACTCAGCGAAATTGAATTGCCTGTCAAGATGCAGGCTTCCCGCGGTTAGACGGAAAGACCCCGTGCACCTTTACTACAACTTCAGACTGGCAACAGGACTGGGATGTGCAGGATAGGTGGTAGACTTTGAAGCAGGAACGCCAGTTTCTGTGGAGTCACCCTTGAGATACCACCCTTCGCATTCTTGTTGTCTAACCGCGGCCCGTTATCCGGGTCCGGGACCTTCTGTGGTGGGTAGTTTGACTGGGGCGGTCGCCTCCTAAAGCGTAACGGAGGCGCGCGAAGGTTGGCTCAGAGCGGTCGGAAATCGCTCGTTGAGTGCAATGGCAGAAGCCAGCCTGACTGCAAGACTGACAAGTCGAGCAGAGTCGAAAGACGGCCATAGTGATCCGGTGGTCCCAAGTGGGAGGGCCATCGCTCAACGGATAAAAGGTACGCCGGGGATAACAGGCTGATACTGCCCAAGAGTCCATATCGACGGCAGTGTTTGGCACCTCGATGTCGGCTCATCTCATCCTGGGGCTGGAGCAGGTCCCAAGGGTACGGCTGTTCGCCGTTTAAAGAGGTACGTGAGCTGGGTTTAGAACGTCGTGAGACAGTTCGGTCCCTATCTGCCGTGGGTGTAGGAGACTTGAGAGGAGTTGCCCCTAGTACGAGAGGACCGGGGTGAACGATCCACTGGTGGACCAGTTGTTATGCCAATAGCAGTGCTGGGTAGCTATGATCGGACAGGATAACCGCTGAAGGCATCTAAGCGGGAAGCCCCCCTCAAAACAAGGTCTCCCTGAGGGCCGTGGTAGACCACCACGTCGATAGGCCGGAGGTGTAAGCGTAGCGATACGTTCAGCTGACCGGTACTAATGGCCCGATAGGCTTGATTTGATCTAGAAAAAGACAGACATGATCTCACCAAAAAGCATGCTTGCTTGAACAACACGTTGATATGAAGAGAGACGATCACAGCATCGTCTCCCGTCGCGCCTGGCATGACTGGGTGTGCGAACGCGCCTTTTGCAAGCAAAAGACGCTGCCTCGCACCCGTCGCGGCAAGCGCGACGTGGGTATTCCCTCGGTCTGGTGGCCATAGCGCGAGCAAAACACCCGGTCCCTTCCCGAACCCGGAAGTTAAGTGCCGCCGCGGCAATGGTACTGCGTCTCAAGACGTGGGAGAGTAGCTCACCGCCAGACCTAGCGAATACCCAATTCTCTCTGATATGATGACGAAGAAACGATACAAAGCCGCCCAATCGGGCGGCTTTCGTCGTTCGGGACAGCGCCATTCCCACGCACTCTGCGCCTCGGCTCGCCAGCAGACCGAACTTCTGCTCGCGACCCCCACGCAGCCCAAGCCCTCACCACGTTACAATTCCGTCGGATAACCGCCGATCCGGAACATCGACGCCATCTTCGCGTCCACATGCGCCTTGGTGTCTTCATCGTACATCGACGCGTAGTCGCGCGGCCGTTTCGATGCGTTCAGGTGCTGCAGGGGGTATTTTTCCTCGATGCCGTACTTCGCCAGGATGTTCGACAGGGACTCGGCCAGGTTTTCGAACCGGATCAACTCGGTCGGAAGCTTCGTCCGCAACCGCTCCGGCGGCAGGAAGTTGGCGAAATCGGCCATTTCGACGCGGGCGCAGAATTCGGGGAAGGTGGTGTTGGCCGCCAGGAGGAAGCTTGGCCGGGTCCGAACCGCCTTGTTCTTTTCGAAGCTGGACCGCAGGAAGTAATAGTTCGACAGCATCAGGTCGTAGGGGTTGCGAACCGGGGCCAGCAACGCGCGCATCGACATCAGGTTGACGTCCTGCTCCTTCATGATCCGACGCGCGGTGATGAAATTGTCGTGCCCGCCTTCCGGCGCCAGGTGCACGCCGTCATCGGGGCCCATCCCGATCTCCCTCAACTGCCCGCGCGATACCCTGCCATGTATCGGCTTTTCGAAGTTCTGACAGAAGTAGACCGCAACCGATTTTCCGGCGGTCTTGGGGTAGTGCAGCATCAGGAAGTCACGGTTGTAGAGCATGGTATGGCAGATTTTCTCGCGTGGTTAGCTCGATAAGCACCGGGTATCGGCGCGGTCTGGATGCCCATGGTCAGGCGGTCATGGGCCGAAGGTTCGGGGGCCGAAGGATCAGGGGCCGAAGGATGGCGGATCGTCACCCGGTGCACAATGCACACCGCCTATCAGGTTCTGCGACAGGAGCCAGCCGCTATCACGCCAGTCGGCGATTCCTTGCAAGGTACTGGGAACGGACAGAATTTCGGCTTCAACATCCCGCGCGGCCTTGATGGCCGCTGCCCGGGTGGTCAGCGCGAACCGCACGGGATCTCCGGCACGGTGCTGGGCAAAGCGGTCCAGATCGGCGGTGATGATCGTGGCCAGTTTCGGGTAGCCGCCGGTGGTCTGGCAATCGCGCATCAAAACGATCGCCCGGCCGTCGCTTGTGACCTGCAACGTGCCGGGCAGGACTCCGTCCGACACGATGCCGGCAGGCACGCGATGCGCAAGAGCGGGGCCATCAAGGCGATAGCCCATGCGGTCGAAGACACGCCCGATGGTGAAGCTCTGCTGCAGCAGGGTGGGCATCGCATCCGGTGCGAACAGGTCTGCCTGTGGACCCGGCAGGAGCCGGATGGGGGCGGATCGCCGAGGCGGAACCCTGAGGAAGCGCAGCGGGGGCAGGGGGGTGTTGCCCCGACAGGGTATGACGTCACCGGGGCTAAGAGGCGCACCGCCGATGCCGGTGCGCTGGTGGACCGAGCGGCTGCCGAACTGGGCGTCTATATCCAGACCGCCGGCAACGGCAACATAACCGAAAACACCCGCGCGCACCGGGCCAAGGGTCAGGCGCTGGCCGGGCTGCAGATGACAGGCGGCGTGATCGGGCCGGGCGGCGCCGTCAAGCGTTGCGCCAAACCCCGGACCCGCCCAGCCAAGGCAGATCGGGGCGTCGGTCACCTCGATGATGAGCGTGGCCAGAGTGACCTCGATGGCCGCCTCGTCGGGCGTATTGCCGACAAGCGCATTCGCCCGGGCAAGGGACAGACGGTCCATGGCGCCGGCAGTGGAAATGCCGTGGCGTCGGTGGCCGATGCGGCCAAGGTCCTGAACGGTGACCCCCGGTCCGCAGGAAACAATGCGCAGGCTCATCACGGTTTCCACAGCCGGGCGACCGGGGACCCGCTGGCGGCTTCGGCGTCAAGGACGGGCCAGGCATCGGCGGGCACCGGGTCATAGGTGATCTCGTCGCCCGGTTCGAACAGGATCACCGGCGCGCGCCCCGGCTGGTAGGGGCGGGCCGGCGTGCGGCCGATCAGGTGCCAGCCGCTTGGGGCTTCGACCGTGCCGATCGCGGTCTGCACGCCGCCGATCGACAGGGACGAGGCCGGGATGCGCAGCCGGGGTGCGCCACGGCGCGGGACGGCGAGCGCTTCGGGCAGGCCCGAAAGATAGCAGAACCCCGGAAGATAGCCGATCATGCCGACGCGGTAGGTTGCGCTGACGTATGCTTCGATCAGGCCGGATTCGGTCAGGCCGCAGCGCGCGGCGACGTCGGGCAGGTCTTCACCGAAAGGCCCGCCAAAGACCGCGGGCAGGATCCAGCGGCGGGGCGGGGCGGTGTCTGTTGGCGGCTGATCGACCAGGGACAGGATGCGGTCTTCGAGGGCCGGGAAATCCACGATCAGCGGGTCGACATGCACCATGAGAGACCGGAACGTGGGCACGGTTTCAATGATGCCTGGCAGGGCCAGCGCCATCAGCGCCGCGTCCAGGGCACGGACCCGGGCGGTCAGGGCCGGGTCCATGCTGTCGCCGAATTCCACGCTCAGGGCGCTGTCGCCGCAAGCGAGGATGCGCGGGGTCATTCGACCGGGGTCGGGGCCCGCAGCGCCGCAAGCACCTTGCGCGCCGCTTCGGCCGAGGTCCGCTGCAGCGCCTCGCGGGAGGACCCGCCGATATGCGGCGTCAGCACCAGGTTGGGGCAATCGATCAGGAAACTGTCGGCGGGCAGCGGTTCGGTCTGGAAGGCATCCAGACCGGCGCCGCCCAATTGCCCGGACTGCAGCGCCTCGGCCAGCGCGGCTTCGTCGATCATGGCGCCGCGGGCTGTGTTGATGACCATCGCCCCCCGGGGCAGCAACCCCAGCAGGCGCGCGTCAAGCACCGGGATCGACCCCGGCACGCCATGCAGCGACAGAACGTCCGAGCGGGTCAGCAGGTCTTCGAGACCGCTGGCCCGGGTGGCGCCGATACCGGCCAGGGCGTCGGGATCCGCATGGGCCGACAGCACCAGCACCTCCATATCCAGGGCCCGGGCCAGCACGGCGACGCGGCGGCCGATCTCGCCAAAGCCGACAAGGCCCAGGGTGCGGCCGGCCAGGTCGACGGCGCCGGCCTGTTCGCGGTGTTCGAAATGGCCCGCGCGGGTGGCGGCGTCGGCGGGCAACAGGCGGCGGGCGCAGGCCAGCATCAGCGACAGCGTGTGTTCGGCGACCGACCGGGCGTTGGTCCCGGGCGTGTTGACGATCGCGATGCCGCGCGCATTGGCGGCGGGGCGGTCGATGCGGTCGGTGCCGGTGCCATGCACGCCGATCACGCGCAGGTTGGGCGCCGCGTCGATGAAGGTCGCGGGAAAGCCGAAGTTGCGCGTGATCGCGCCCCGCGCCGTCGCCAGCGGTTCGGCCAGTTCCTGGAGCGTGGTGGTCCGGGCCTGGTAGACGTCGAGACCGGCGTCGCGCAGAAGAGTGATGCCGGTCTCGGCGATGGGTTGCAGCACGACGATGTCGCTCATTCGGTCCAATCCGTGTTTTCGATGCACAGGCGCGATAGCAGACGGGCGCCGGCGGCGAAATCGTCCATCTCCATGTGCTCGTCCGGATTGTGGCTGCCATGCGCATTTCTCAGCAGAATCATGGCGCTGGCGATGCCTTGATTGGCAAAAGCCGCTGCGTCATGGCCCGCACCGCAGGGCATGGTCAGCGTGTCGAGCCCTTCGGCGCGCCCTGTGTCCTCCAATGCGCGGACCAGCCCCGGGGCCATCAGCGCCGGCGTGCTGCCGGTCAGCGGCCCCAGGTCGAAACGCACGCCGCAGTGTTGTTCGATCCGGGCGACGGCGGTGTGCAATTCTGCCTTCGCCAGATCCAGGGCGGCAACGGATTCGCTGCGCACGTCCAACGCAAAGGACATCCGTCCGGCGACCTTGCTGAAGGCGGCCTCGTCCGGGTCGGTGAAGACCTGTCCGAAGGTCACCGTCAGGTCGTGCCCCGCCTCTGACAGGCGGGTCCAGGCGTCATCCATGGCCACCACCAGCCGCGAAACGGCCAGCGCCGCATCCTGCCGGTTTTCACGCGGGGTGGCGCCGGAATGGGCATAGACGCCGGTGCAGGTGGCGGACCGGTGGCGGAAGCTGCCGCGAATGCCGGTGACGATGCCCAGAGGCACGCCGCGCGACAGCAGCAGCGGGCCCTGTTCGATATGCGGCTCGATATAGGCGCGGACGCGGGCGGGGGTCAGGTGGGCGGCCCCTTTGGCCAGCGCGTCGACATCGCCGCCAGCGGCGTGGATCGCAGTGCCCAGGGTGACCCGGTCGCCTTGCCGCGCAACCGTGTCCAGCTCGGTCGGGGACAACAGCCCAAGGGCCGCGCGGCTGCCAATGTAGGAGGCGTTGAACCACGTGCTTTCCTCGGCCCGGACGGCCATGACGGTGATGTCCTGCGGCGGCACCAGCCCGGCCCGGCGATAACCGGCCACCACCGACATCCCCATCAGCACGCCCGCCGCGCCGTCGTAATTGCCGCCGCGCGGTACGGAATCCAGGTGCGATCCGATGATCACCATGTGCGACCGGTCGTGGCCCGGCAGGGTCATGTAAAGGTTGCGCGCCGCATCCTGGGTGACCTCAAGCTCAAGGCGGTGCGCCTCGCGCGTCACGATGTCATGGGCGATCTGTTCGCCCGGCCCGTAAGACGCCCGGGTGATGCCCCGGTCCGCGCTTGTCCTGTCGCGCAATTCGCCAAACAGCCGGTCGGCCAGCGCGATATCGGGTCCGCCCTGCGACCGGGCCAGGGCAAGCGCGTGGTCTGTCATCGTCGGGTCAGCCTGTTGATGATGCTGTTGCGCACCTGTTCCAGGTGGGCGCGCATGGCCGTGGCCGCCGCTTCGGCGTCGCCGCTGCGGATGCAGCGCAGGATGTCCAGGTGTTCGGCAGCGGTGTCCTGGAACCGTTCGGGCATGCTGCGCAGGTCGAAGATCTGGGTCTGGCGGCGCAGCATCAGGATGATCGACGACAGCTGCCGGTTCTCGGTCGCGTCCGAAATCAGCCCGTGCAGCCGGTCGTCCACATCGCGCACGGCGGCGCGGTCGGCCTGCGCGCCGGCCTCGGCATCGGCCAGCATGGCCTTCAGCGTCGCTTCCAGCGCGTCCAGATCGGCCGCGGGGATGCGCCCGGTCGCCATGCGCGCGACCTCGGGTTCCAGCATCAGCCGGATCTGCAGCGCGTCCATGTAGTCTTCGATCTGCATCTGCTTGATGCGCAGGCCGCGCCCGCCCTGCCGTTCCAGAAGGCCTTCGGCTTCCAGCATCAGCAGCGCATCGCGCACCGGGGTGCGGGACATGTCGAGCATCTCGGCCAGGCGGCGTTCGTTGACCATGTCGCCGGGCCGGGCGCCGCCGTTCAGAATCAGGTCCAGGACCTGTTCATAGGCCTGCATCGCCAGCCGCTTGTTGGATGTGTCCGTGGCCACCTCGATCATCTCCGTCCTCCCTGTCGTGTCATCCGCCTAAAAAAGCGCCGCATCATTTGTCTTTTCTCTATAGCGCTCTGCCGGGGACCTTGAAAGAGCCGTACGGATACGGTTGGTGTTCCTTTGGTTGACAATTGGTATACCGGATGTCTACCGTTCCGCAAGTGCCAGCGACACAAGCTGAATTCCCGGCGTTCCGACGACGGGCAAACGCGCGGAAACAAGAACAGATCGTCCCCCGTGGACGGCCCAGCATGGAGTTGAGAGACATGTCCGGACCCTATTTTGTGAAACGACGTCATGTGATCGCGGGAATGGCCGCCCTGGCCGCGGGAACCGCGCTGCCGGGATCGGCGGTCATGGCCCAGGCCACGCCCAAACCGGGCGGCACGCTGAGGATGAGCCATTCGACCAGGATCGCGACGCTGAACACGCTGAACCTGTCGGGGCCTGCGGAATATCCCTGTTCGGACATGATCCATTGTTCGCTGACCCGCGTGGACGGCGAAAACCGCCCAGTGCCCTATCTGGCCGAAAGCTGGTCGGCCAATGACGACGGCAGCGAATTCACCTTCACCCTGCGCCAGGGGATCACGTTCCACGATGGCACGCCCTGCACCTCGGCCGATGTGGTCGCCACCTACAAGGCGATCCTGAACCCCGATATCGCCGCCGCCGCGCGGTCGGTGCTGGACATGATCGACACGGTCGAAGCCGTGGACGATCTGAACGTCAAGTTCACCCTGTCCTCGCCCTATGCCGATTTCCCCATCGCCACCGCCCACCGCAACGCCAAGATCCTGTCGGTTGCCGCCCTGAACGCGCCGCTGACCGAACTGGACACGTCGGCCAACGGCACAGGCCCCTTCAAGATCGAAACCTTCGACAGCGCCCGCATGGTCCGCCTGGTCAAGAACGAGGATTTCTTCCTGCCCGGCCAGCCCTACCTGGACGCGGTCGAGATGGTGCTCTTTCCCGATCTCGCGGCCGAGACGATCAACTTTCTGTCCGGCGACATCGACGTGATGCAGACCGTCCAGCAGGCCGATTTCCAGCGCCTGTCGGATGCCGACGGCGTCGCGACGCGCCGCCAGCCCGGCGGTGTCTTCGTCAACCTGGTCATGCGCTACGACACCAAGCCCTGGGACGATGTCCGCGTCCGCCGCGCCATGGCGCTGGCCTTCGACCGGCAGATGCTGGTGGACCTGGTGATCGAAGGGCTGGGCCGTCCGGCCTATGACAACATCATCGCGCCGGAATACGGTTTTGCCATCGACGCGCCCGAAAAGACCTATGACCCCGAAGCCGCCAAGGCCCTGCTGACCGAGGCCGGCTATCCCGACGGGATCAAGGTCAAGCTTGTCGCCTCGAACCGCCCGGCGATCCGGTCGCAGGTGGCCATCGCGATCCAGCAGATGGCGGGGCCGGCCGGCTTCGACATCGAGGTCGAGACGATGCCACACGATACCTACCTGTCCGAAATCTGGATGAAGGGCCCGTTCTACATCGGCTACTGGGGCAACCAGACCACCGTCGACGGCACGTTGACCATGTTGCTGACCTCGGATGCGTCCTACGAGGACAGCGCCTGGAAGAACGCGGAATTCGACAGCCTCGTCGCCGAGGCCCGCGCGACCACGGACGACACGAAACGGGCCGAGCTTTACGCCAGTGCGCAAGAGCTGATGCTGCGGGATCTGCCCTATATCGTCCCGTTCTTCCAGGACACGCTGATCGCCAACCGCGATGACGTGGACGCCTGGAACGAATACCCGCGCTCGGGGTCTCTTTATATCGAAAACGTCTGGCTCGACCGGGCCTGAGCGATGACGATCGCCTACCTCGTCCGGCGATTGCTGGCCGCCCTGCTGGTCATGTGGATCGTCACCTTTGCCGTCTTCGCGGTGACGATGATGCTGCCCGGAAACGCGGCGGTGATGATCCTGGGCGAGGTGGCGACGCCTGACTCCGTCGCGGCGCTGGAACGCCAGCTGGGGCTCGACCGGCCCTGGTATGTCCAGTACCTCGACTGGGCGGGCGGGCTGCTGCATGGTGACCTTGGCACGTCGCTGCGCCTGTCGCTGCCGGTGACGCAGGTCATCGGCGACGCGCTGGTGAACACCGCCTTGCTGGGGGTCACGGCCTTTGTCCTGGTCCTGATCGTCGCCATCCCGATGGGGGCGATCGCCGCGGTGAAACGCGGTACGGTCTGCGACCTGATGATCAGCACGCTGGCCTATGCTGGCACCGCGATGCCCGAATTCGTCACCGCGACCCTGCTGCTGGTGGTTTTCGCCGCGCCCAACGTGGCGCTTGTCCCGGCCGGCGGCTTCGTCGCCCCGTGGGAAAGCCTGCCCGGCTTTTTCTCGCACGTCATCCTGCCCGCCGGCACGCTGGCCATGATCCTGACCGCCCATATCGCGCGCCAGGTCCGCAGCGAGATGTCGGACGTGCTGTCATCCGACTTTATCCGCGCCGCGCGGCTGAAGGGGCTGCGCGAACGCCGCGTGATCTGGCGCCATGCGCTGCCCAATTCGCTGATCCCCGCCGTCGCCGTGATCTCTCTGGATATCGGTTACCTGCTGGGCGGCATCATCGTGGTCGAGGAGATCTTTGCCTGGCCCGGCATGGGCCGCACGATGATCTATGCGCTGGAAAACCGCGATCTGCCGGTGATCCAGGGGGTCACGCTGTTGCTGGCGCTGATCTATGCCATGTCGAACCTGCTGGCCGACGTGGTGATCGCCATCCTCGACCCGAGGGTCCGCTTTGCGTGAGCTGCTGAAAACCCCGACCGGCGTGGCGGGCTGCCTGATCATGGGCGTGATCCTGTTCGCCGCGATCTTCGGCCCCTTCATCGCGCCCTACGATCCGCAGATGTTTGACGCCAAGGCCCGGCTGGCCGGGCCGTCCGCCGCCCATTGGCTGGGCACCGACCAGTTCGGCCGGGACCTGCTGTCGCGCCTGCTGCACGGCGCGACGGCGACCATCGGCTTCGGCATCATCTCCACCGCCCTCGGCGTGGCGGTCGGGTCGCTGATCGGCGTGGTGGCCGGTGTCTCGGGCGGCTGGATCGACAGCGTCATCATGCGCCTGCTCGATGGGCTGATGGCGGTGCCGGACCTGCTGTTCACGCTGCTGATCGTCACCATCCTGGGCGCCAGCACCGGCAACGCCATGCTGGCCGTCGCCATCGCATTCACCCCCGGCATGGCCCGCATCGCGCGCAGCGACGTGCTGTCGGTGCGCACCCGCGACTACGTGCTGGCCGCCATCGCCCGCGGCGAATCCCAAAGCTACATCGTCCTGCGCGAAGTCCTGCCCAACGCCATCGGCCCGATCATCGTCGAATCCACCATCCGCATTTCCTTCGCGATCCTGATCGGCGCGACGCTGGGCTTCCTGGGCCTGGGCGCGCAGCCGCCCAGCACCGAATGGGGCCTCATGGTCTCCGAAGCCCGCCAGTTCATGTTCCGCAACCCCTGGTGCGTGGCCGTGCCCGGCGTGTCCATCGGCCTCGCGGCGCTGGGGTTCAACCTGTTCGGCGACGCCCTGCGCGATGCCTTCACCCCCCACCGGAGGCACTGAGCCCATGACCGACCAGGCGATCGACCGCCCGGCGCTCGACGTGCGGAACTACACGCTGGATTACATGGGGCCTTCGGGGCCGGTGCGCGCGCTGGACGGGATCGACCTGACCATTGACCGCGGCCAGACCATGGCGCTGGTCGGTGAAAGCGGGTCGGGCAAGTCCTCGCTGGCCTGGTCGATCATGCGCTACCTGCCGGACAACGCGGTGGAAAGCGGCGGCGGGATCTACCTGTCGGGCTACGACCTGCGCGAGGCCGCGCAAAGCCAGCTTCAGGACTGGCGCGGACGGCGCATCGCCATGGTCTTCCAGGATCCCGGCGCCGCGCTGAACCCGACGATGACCCTGGGCGACCAGGTGATCGAGGTGCTGTTGCGCCACCGCAAGCTGTCCCTGTCGGATGCCCGCGACGCGGCCCGCGAGGCGCTGACCCGCACCGGCATCGCCCGCCCCGCCGAGATCATGGAACGCTTCCCGCACCAGGCCTCGGGCGGGGAAAAGCAGCGGGTGGTCATCGCCACCGCCTTTGCCTGCAATCCCGAACTGATCATCTTCGATGAACCGACCACCGCGCTCGATATCATCACCTCGCGCCAGATGCTGGACACCTTCATGCGCCTGCGCGAGGAAACCGGCGTGGCCGCGCTGTACATCTCCCATGACCTGGGACTGGTGTCGGAGATCGCGCGCGACGTGGCCGTGATCCACCGGGGCAGGATCGTCGAAACCGGCCCCATGACCCGCGTCTTCACCTCCCCGCAGGATCCGTATACCCGCCGCCTGCTGGCGGCCGCCCCGCGCCCCGGCACCTTCATCGGCGTCCCGGCGCCCGTGAAACCCGAACCGCTGCTGAGCGTCGAACATGTCAGCGTGCAATACACGCAGACCAACTGGCTCGACCGTCTTTTTGGCAACGTCGCCCCGCCCAGCTACGGCTGCCGGGATATCAGTTTCGATGTCCGCAAGGGCGAACTGCTGGGGGTTGTCGGTGAAAGCGGATCGGGCAAGTCGACCATCGCCAAGGTGCTGTCGGGGCTGCAGGATTTCGACGGAACGCTGCAATACGACGGCCACGAGGTCGGATCGCGCAAGGCGATCTCGAAAAGCTACCGCCGGTCGGTGCAGATGGTCTTCCAGCATCCCGACGCCTCGCTGAACCCGCGCCAGCGGATCGGCGAGATCCTGTCGCGGCCGCTGAGGCTCTATGACCTGTGCCCCCGGCCGCAGGTCACGGTGCGGGTCGCCGACCTTTTGCGCATGGTGCTGCTGCCCGAGGATCATGCCCTGCGGTTCCCGCATCAGCTGTCGGGCGGTGAAAAGCAACGCGTCGCCATCGCCCGCGCCTTCGCGGCGCAGCCCAGCCTTGTCATCTGCGACGAGATCACCGCCTCGCTCGACGTCTCGGTCCAGGCTTCTGTGGTCGATCTGCTGGTGAAACTGCAGGCCGAAACCGGAACCACCTGCGTCTTCATCACCCATGACCTGAACCTGGTTCGCCAATTGGCTCACCGCATCGCGGTGATGAAGCGCGGCGATCTTGTCGACCTGTTCGACACCGCCCAGGCCGGCGCGACGGACCGCCATCCCTATACCCGGGACCTGCTTGACGCCTTCCCGGTGCCCATCGAACGCGCGTCCTGACGACGCGGCCCAAGACCCCTGGAGGACTTTCCAATGAACGACCTGTCGTCCGTATCCGCCACGGCCGCCGATGGGCGGCCCGTGTCGCTTCTGTTCCAGCCCGACGAATACGCCGGTCGCCTTGCCGCCGCCCGGGCCGAACTGTGCCGCCGCGGGCTCGACGCGCTGCTCGTCTTCGCGCAGGAAAGCCATTATTACCTGACCGGATATTTCACCGGCGGCTTCTGTTTCTTTCAGGTCGGCATCGTCACCGCCGACAACAGCAAGACGGTCCTGCTGACCCGGATCCCCGACAAGCTGCAGGCCACCGTCGCCTCGCTTTACGACGACATCCGCACCTGGCTGAACGCCGAGGACGTGAACCCCGCCGACCAGATGCGCGCGATCATGGACGAGATGGGCCTGAAGGGCGGGCGGATCGGGGTCGAATACGACACCCACGGGCTGACCGGCTACAACGCCAAGCGGGTCGAGGCGGCGCTGGACGGGTTCTGCACGCTGGCCGACGCCTCGGACGTGGTGCGCTGCCACCGGCTGGTGAAATCGCCGGCGGAACTGGCGATCATGCGCCGGTCGGGGCAGTTGGCCGACATGGCGGTGCAGGCGGTGATCGACACTGCCGCGCCGGGGAAACTGTCGAGTGAACTGAACGCCGCCGCGCTGACCGCGATGCTGAAGGGGGGCGGGGATGCTTCGGGCGTGATGATCAACACCGGGTCCAGGGCGCTGTTCGGGCGCGGGATGAACGGGCCGCAGGGCCTGGGCGAGACCGACCAGATCCTTGTGGAACTGGCCGGGTCCTGCAAGCGCTACACGGTGGTCATCGAACACACGCTGGCCGTGGGCGAACCGGATCCGCGCCAGCTGTCGATGATGGATGTCACCATCGACGCGCTGGAACAGGTCAAGGACGCCGCCCGCCCGGGCGCGCAACTGGGCACGCTGGACGACATCCACCGCCGCGTGCTGGATGCCGCGGGTTTCGAAGACGAACGTTATGCCGCCTGCGGCTATGCCATGGGCGGCAAGTTCGGGCCCAGCTGGATGGATGTGCCGCCGATGATCTATTCGGGCAATCCGCTGATCCTTGAGCCGGGCATGGTGTTCTTCGTCCACATCATGCTGCCCGACCGCCGCACCGGCCTGACCGCCGGCGTCGGCCAGAGCTTTGTCATCACCGACGGCGCGCCGGAGGTTCTCAGCGAAATTCCGTTGCAATTGCACCGCTGCTGATCAGGCGGTGCTGATCAGGCGGTGCGGCGGCGGTCAGTCGACCGCCGCGCCGATCCGCTCAAGCGCTCGGGACTGGCGGGTCAGCAACAGCTCGATCTCGGCGATATCCTCTTTCGACAGGGCCGGCGCCGGACGCCGCGCCGTGGCCGAAGCGATCGCCCCGCGTTTCGCCAGCACGTATTTGCGCGCCGCCAGCCCCAGCCCGGGCTGCTGTTCGAACCGGGCATACGGCAGGTAGGCATCGAACAGATCGCGCGCGTCGTCCGGCTTGCCGGCGTTCATCAGGTCACAGACCTCCACCATCATCTCGGGATAGGCGAACCCGGTCATCGCCCCATCGGCGCCGCGCGCCATCTCCTCGGGCAGGAACATGGCGCCGTTGCCCGTCAGGATCGCGATCCGCCGCCGCCCCGCCGCCTCGGCCTTGCGAAGCGCGGTGATCTTGGCCAGCCCCGGCCAGTCCTCGTGCTTCAGCATGGCGACCTGGGGGATTTCCTCGATGATGCGGCCCAGAACCGGAGTGCTGAAGGTCACCCCCAGCGCCAGCGGGTAATCCTGCACCACGATGGGAATGTCCCGGCCCAGCTCGTCGGCGGCGTTGCGGTAATAGCCGAACACCTGGTCATCGGTGCGCAATCCCGGCGTTGGCGCGATCATGACGCCCGCCGCGCCCAGCTCCATCGAGGCATGGCCCAGCTCGCGCATGGCCGCGAAGCCGGGGGCCGAGACGCCGACGATCACCGGCATGTCCCCGGCGGCCTTCAGCACGCGCGCCGTGAACGTCTGCGCCTCGGCCTGGGTCATCTTGGGCGCTTCGCCCATCATGCCCAGGATGGTCAGCCCCGTCGCGCCGCGCGCGCGGTAGAAATCGACCATGCGGTCGGTGCTGTCCAGGTCCAGCGCGCCGTCCTGCGTAAAGGGCGTCACCGCGATCACAAAGACCCCGCGGGCGGTGTTGATGGTCTTGAAGCTCATGGGGCGCAGGTCCTTCGAAAGTGCCGTGTCAGGAGATGAAGAGGCGGCGCGGGAAATTCGTCAACCGCTCAAAACCGGTTTCGGTGATGGCGATGGTTTCCGACATGCCGAAACCGCGCGCCAGGACATAGGTGTGAAAGGTCATGCCCGTCTCGAAGGTCCAGGCGCTGCCCCGGACGGCCTCCAGCGGTTCGCCGCCGCCGCCCAGTTGCAGGCCCACGGCGTAAAAGGTCTTGTTGGTGAAGGTCTCCCGCAACCCGGCCACCAGCACGCCGTCGCGCAGGATCGCGTCGGGGACACTTGCGGCCACGCCGGGGCGGACCTCGGCCAGGGCGGCGTCCTGCAGGCGGATCAGGGTTTCGACGGTGGCGTGATCCGCGTCGCCGGCTTCGGCCACGCGGATCGGGCGCATGAATCGGGCGTGGTAATGGTGGACGTTGGGCGTGGTTTCGATCTGGACCATGTCGCCGCGTTCCAGCACCCGGTCGGTGTAGCCGCCGTGCAGGTGGTAGGCGCGTTCGCCCGACGACATCACGCCGGGGCCGGGCAGATCGGACCCCGCGCGGATCATCGCCGCGCAGATCTGCGCCGCCATCTCGCGTTCGGTATTGCCGGGCTGCGCGCTGTCGATGGCCGCCTGCATCCCGGCCTCGGCCGCCTTGCCGGCGCGGCGTTGAAAGTCGATCTCGGCCGGGGTCTTGATGATCCGCATCCGCGAGACCAGCGTGCTTTCGTCGGTCATCTCGTAATCGGGCAGCCCCGCCTTCAGTGCTTCGAACCCGCGCAGGGACAGCGAACCGCCGGACATCTCGACCGCCACCTTCGCCTTGTCGCCCAGCCGCGCCCGGATCGCGCGTACGGCGACCTCCAGCGGCGCATCCGTATCGCTCCAGAGTTCGCGGTCGGGGAAGACGCAGGTGCGGTCGAGGTAGAACAGTTCGACATCCCGGCAGATCACGATGGGCGCACCGCTTTCCGGGATCACGGCCATCTGGAAGGTCCAGTTGCCGCGCGTGTAGAACCCGGTCACCCAGGTCACCGTTTCCGGCAGGAACGCCAGCAACGCATCATGGCCGCCATCGCGCAGCGCCTGCTGCACGCGGGCCAGGCGGCCTTGGTATTCGGGCCGCTCGAACCAGGGGCGGGTCGCGTCCATCTTCAGTCCTTTCGTGACTCAGGCGCCAAGCAGGTGCCCGGCAAAGCGGGCCAGCATGGTCTTGGCCCCGGGCGCCTCGTGGGCGGCGGCCTTGAGCTTGTCGATATCGGCGCCGTCGTGTTCCATCACCGTCCGGCATTGTTCGAACCAGACCGGCGCGGCGGCCTGCGTGATCTCGGGGTGGCCCTGGATGCCCCAGACGGGCGCGTCGCGATAGCGCCAGATCTGGTTGGGGCACAGGTCCGAACTGGCCAGGATCGTCATGTCGGGATGGTCCGCGCGGACCTCGTCATTGTGCCAGACGAACATGTGGATCACCGCGCCCAGGCCGCGGGCCAGCAGGTCGTCCGCCGCGGCCTTGGTAAAGGGCAGGTCCTTGTATCCGATCTCGCACCTTTCACGGCGGAACACCTGGTCGTTGCCGCACAGGGCCGAGGCCAGGATCTGGCTGCCGAAACAGACGCCCAGCATAGGGATACCGCGGTCGGCGGCGTCGCGGATCAGGTCGTGTTCGCGGTGGATGAAGGGGATGTCCTCGTAGGCGCCATGGGCGCTGCCGGACAGGAATATGCCGTCGTAACCGTCCAGCGTATCGGGGAAATCCCCGGCAAAGGCGTGGCGGCGTTCGACGTGCAGCCCCAGCGCTGCGAACCGTTCGGGGATCTTCGCGACACCGTCCATCGTGCGTCCGTTGCCAAGGAACATAAGGCGTGGCGGCATCGGGCAGTCCTTTGTATTGCGTTTGTATGCCAAACGTATTCCAATGGCTTACACTTGTGAAGACGTCACCGGAACGCGGCCGCGACAGGCCCGGAACCGTGCCTGAAATATGGGAGAGCCGCATGTTCATCGACCTGAATTCGGACATGGGCGAGGGGTTCGGCCCCTGGCAGATGGGCGACGACGCGGCGATGCTGGACATCGTCACCACGGCCAATATCGCCTGCGGTCTGCACGCGGGCGACCCGATGATCATGCGCCGCACGGTGGAAATGGCCCATGCCCGTGGCGTGGCGGTGGGGGCACATCCGGGCTACGCGGACCTGGCCGGTTTCGGACGCCGCGCGCTGCCCGGCGTGACGGCGTCAGAGATCGAGACGCTGGTCGCCTACCAGGCCGGGGCACTGGCCGGGATCTGCGCGTCGGTGGGCGTGCCGATGGCGCATGTGAAGACCCATGGCGCACTGGGCAATGCCTGCGCCGACGATGATGCGCTGGCCGATGCGGTGGCGCGCGGGATCAGGGCGGTGGACCCGGCGCTGGCCTTCATCGTCCTGCCGGGTACCGCGACGGAACGTGCGGCCGACCGGCACGGGCTGCGCGCGATCCCCGAGATCTATGCCGACCGCACCTATGGCGAGGGGTTCAACCTTGCGCCCCGTTCGACGCCTGGATCGGTCATCACCGATCCGGCCGAGGCCGCCGCCCGCGCCCTGCGGATGCTGGGCGACGGGCGGATCGAGACGCTGGGCGGCAAGACGCTGAAGACCCCGATCCAGTCCATCTGCCTGCATTCCGACACCCCCGGCGCCATCGCCATGGCCCGCCACCTGCGGCACGCGCTTGAGGCCGGGGGATGGACCTGCGCGGGCTGGGCCGGGCGCTGACCTTCAGAGGTCGGCGAGTTCGGCCCGCGTCGCCTCGGCCAGGCGGCGCACGCCCTCGGCCAGCTTGTCCGGCGGGTTCAGCGTAAAGTTCAGCCGGGTGGACCGGTGATCCAGCCCCTCGGGATCGAACACCGAACTGGGCGAGATGCAGACCCCATGGGCCAGCCCGCGCTTCATCAGCTTGTCGGTGTCGATCCGGGGATCCCTGGCGGTGGCCCAGACGAACATCCCCCCAGACGGTTTTTCCCAGTCGTAGAGGTCGGACAGATAAGCCGTCATCGCGTCGCAAAGCGCATCGCGCCGCGCCCCGTAAAGCGACAGGATATCGGGCAGGATCCGTTCGGGCAGACCGTCTTCCAGGGCGCTTTGCGCGATGCGCTGGCAGACGCCCGAAGTGAACATGTCCGATCCCTGCTTGGCCGTGGTCAGCGCCGCGATCATCTCGGGCGCGGCGATGATCCAGCCGATGCGCAGGCCGGGGGCCAGTTCCTTGGACAGCGTGCCCAGGTAGATCACCGGCCCGTCATAAGGATCGCCCGCAGGAATGCCTGTTGCCGCGAGGTCCAGCAACCGGGGCAGGGGATCGCCGTCATAGTAAAGCGCGCCGTAGGGGTCGTCTTCGACCAGCCAGCAGCCGGTGTCGCGCGCGGCGGCGACCAGGTCGTGCCGTTGATCCGTGCCGACCAGCCGCCCGGTGGGGTTCGAGAAATTGGGCACCGTGTAGGCGAACTTGGCATCCGACATCTGTCCCGCGATGTCGACGTCGTTCGCTTCAAGCCGCATGGGCCGGTAGACGGGCGCGCGCGGCAGCCAGGCGTCGATGGCGCCCAGGTAGGCGGGCGACTGGGCGGCGATGGCATCGCCCGGATCCAGCAGCACCTTGCCCACCAGGTCCAGCGCCTGCATGCCCCCGGTGGTCACCATGACGTTGTCGCGCGTCAACCGCAGGTCGCCCCGCGAAAACCGTGCCGCGATGATGTCGCGCAGGCCGGGCAGGCCGTCGATGGGCGAATAGGCCAGCGTTTCCTCGGGGTGATCGGCCACGGCGCTTTGCGCATGGGCGGCCAGCGCCTGCACCGGCCAGATCGACGGATCGGGCAGGCCGCCCGCCAGGTTCACCAGGTCGGGGATCCGGCCGGCGGACAGGAAGGTCTGGGTGACGTCATTGGTCTGGCTCAGCCAGCGGGCGAAGGCGGGACGTGACATGTGGCGGCTCCTCGGGCAGTGCATCGCACGAGATTAGAACGGCAGGTTGAACCTTTGCTTTACCGCCGGGAACCGGCAAAGGCCACATGCGGCAATCCTGTCCTCAGCGAAGCTTGATCTTGCCCGTGGCGATCCGCCGGGCCTTTTGCCGTTCGCGCAGGAAGACGAACAGGCCCGACCCCATGATCAGCGCCATGCCGATCCAGACTTCCCATCCCGGTATCGTGCTGAAGATCGTCCAGCCCCAGAACACCGCCAGAGGCAGGCCGATGTATTCGAAGGGCGCGATGGTGGCGGCGTCGGCGGCGCTGTAGGCGGCGCTGAGGCAATAGCCCACCACTGCCGCGTTCAGGCCAAGCCCGATGAAATACCACCAGTCCGATCCTTCGGGCCAGACCCAGGCGCGCAGCAGGAAGATGACCGATGCGTTTTCCGCCCCGTCGGCGTAGCGTCCGTCGCCGGCAAAGATCCAGAACAGACCGGCCACCACAAGGAAGGTCCCCTGGATATAGACCGCCAGCGCCGACGCCTTGGTGGTCGCCCCCAGCTTGCGGGTCAGGATCTGGTTGGCGGCATAAAGCAGGGCCGAGATCACCGGCAGCAGCAGGATCGCGCGGCTGACGTTCAGATCGCCGCTGCCCGCCCAGGGCCTTTGCATGAGGACCACGCCGACAAAGCCCACGATCACCGCGCCCATCCGCAGCGGCCCGACCTTTTCACCCAGGATCGGGATCGACAGCAGCGTGATGAACAGCGGCGCCACGAAGAACAGCGCCGTGGCATCGGCCAGCGGCAGGGCGGCCAACGCGGCGAAATAGGTCATGTTGGCGGCCACGATCAGCAACCCGCGAAAGGCGTGCAGCCAGGGCTGGCGGGTGCGCAGGATCGAAAAGCCGCCTTCGACCTGGACCATGATCAGGCTGAAGACGATGCCGATGGCCGAGCGGACAAAGACCATCTGGTGCAGGGGATAGCCGCCGGACAATTGCTTGATCAGCACGTCGTTGAGCGAGATGCAGATCATCGCCGCCGTGATGAAGGCAATCCCCATGCCTGCCCGATTTTCCATCGTCCCCTCCGCGTGTTGCCCGACACCGCTATCATACCGGGGCGGGTGGGCAAGAACGGTTTGCGACTGGATCCGACGCTCTTGCCCTTTGCCCGGCGCGGGCCAATAGTGCGTCGAATGAACATTTCCTCGGATCCGCTGTTTCGCCCGCTTGCCTTGCCCTGCGGGGCCATTCTGACCAACCGGCTGGCCAAGGCGGCGATGTCCGACGGGCTGGGCGACGGGGCGGGCGCGCCGACGGACGCCCAGGCCCGGCTTTACGGGCGGTGGGCGACCGGCGGGCTGGCGCTGCAGATCATCGGCGAGGTGCAGGTCGACCCGCTGTATCCGGAGGCGCCCGGCAACCTTGTCCTGAATTCCGACGCCGACGCAGCCGCGTTCGCCCGGCTGGCGCAGGCGGGCGGGGCAGGGGGCACGCACCTGTGGCCACAGCTGGGCCATGCCGGGGCGCTGGCGCGCACAGGGCTGGGCCGGGTGGCGGGGCCATCGGCCCTGGACCTGCCGGGGCTGACCTGCGACGCGCTGAGCGAGGACGAGATCGAGGCGCTGCCCGACCTTTTCGCCCGCAGCGCGCGCCTGGCCCGCGACCTGGGGTTTCCGGGGGTCGAACTGCACGCGGCGCACGGGTTCCTGTTCAGCCAGTTCCTGTCGCCCCTGTTCAACCGGCGCACCGACCGCTGGGGCGGGTCGATCACCCGGCGGATGGAGATCCTGTTGCGCACCATCGACGCGGTGCGCGCCGCCGTCGGCCCGGGATTCGCCATCGGGGTCAAGATCAACGCCACCGACCAGCTTGAAGGCGGGCTGACCGGGGACGAGGCGCTGGAGGTGATCGACGCCATGGGACGCGCCTCGGTCGACCTGATCGACATCAGCGGCGGCACCTATTTTCCCGGCGCCGGGGCGGCATCGGATGCCGGGGGCGATGGCGCCTATTTCGAGACCTTCGCGCGGGCGGCGCGCGGCCGCACCGGCGTGCCGCTGATGCTGACCGGCGGGATCAAGACCCGGGCCGAGGCGCTGCGCATCGTTTCGGACGGGGTGGCCGACATGGCGGGGCTGGCCCGCGCCGTTGTGCTGGACCCGGACCTGCCACGTCACTGGCGCGACGGCGGGCCCGATCCGGCCTTTCCCCGGTTTGCCACGCGCCCGCCCGGCGGCGTCACCGCCTGGTACACGCAAACTATCGCGGCCATCGCGGATAACCGACCGTCGCCGCCGCCGGATGCCGATGCCGCGCTGGCGTCGGTCGATGCGCGCGACGCCGCCCGCGCGCCGTTCTGGCGCGCGCGGTTCGTGGCCTGACCCTTCCAAAGACCGATTGGCGCAGGGGTTCAGGCGCGCTACACCTACGCCAAGGATTTCAGGAGGACCGCCCCCATGCAGATGAGCGACACACGCGAGATCAAGGCCGATCCGGCCACCGTCTATGCCGCGCTTCTCGACCCCGAGATGCTGAAGGCCTGCGTGCCCGGCGCGCAGGAGGTCGAGGGCTCTCCGGAAGAGGGCTATACCGCGACCGTCACCCAGAAGGTCGGCCCGGTGAAGGCGACCTTCAAGGGCACCGTGACCATGTCCGACCTGGTCGAGAACAAGAGCCTGACGATCACCGGCGAAGGCAAGGGCGGCGCCGCGGGCTTTGCCAAGGGCGGCGCGACCGTGACCCTGACGCCCAATGGCGCGGGGGGCACGACGCTGTCCTATGACGTGGACGCCAAGGTCGGCGGCAAGCTGGCCCAGCTGGGCAGCCGCGTTGTCGACGGGTTTGCCAAGAAGATGGCCGAAGCCTATTTCGCGCGCCTGCAACTGGCGCTGGAAGGCCCGCCCGAAGGCGCGGACGCGGGCGAGGCCGCCGAGGCCGAGGAAGTCGCCAAGAAGAAGGGCTGGCTGGGCCGTCTCGTCGGCAAGAGCTGAGCCACCGGCAATCGAACACATCGGGAGGAGACGATGCCGGACATCGTGACGATCCGCGACCTGAAAAAGGTCTACGCGGGCGGGTTCGAGGCGCTGAAAGGTGTCTCGCTGAGCATTCGTGAAGGCGAGATCCTGGCGCTGCTGGGGCCCAACGGGGCGGGCAAGACGACGCTGATCTCGACCATCTGCGGGATTACCACGCCGACGTCGGGTTCGGTCACCGTGGCCGGCCATGACACCCTGACCGACTTTCGCGCGGCGCGGGGGCTGATCGGGCTGGTCCCGCAGGAAATCTCGCTTGAACCGTTCGAGACGGTGGAACGCACGGTGCGGTTTTCGCGCGGGCTGTTCGGCAAGCGGCGCGACGATGCGCTGATCGAACGGGTGCTGACGCGGCTGTCGCTGTGGGACAAGCGCGATGCCGAGGTGAAGGCGCTGTCGGGCGGCATGCGCCGGCGCGTGCTGATCGCCAAGGCGCTGGCCCATGAACCCCGGGTGCTGTTCCTGGACGAACCCACCGCCGGGGTCGACGTGGAACTGCGCCGCGACATGTGGCGGATCGTGGCCGAGATGAAGGCCGACGGCGTGACCATCATCCTGACGACCCATTACATCGAGGAAGCAGAAGCCATCGCCGACCGGGTGGGCGTGATCAACGGCGGCCGCATCCTGCTGGTCGAGGACAAGGAGGCTCTGATGCGCCAGATGGGCCGGAAGGAGATCATCGTTCACCTGGCCGCGCCGATCACGGCCATCCCCGACGGCCTGGCCGCCTGGGACCTGGAACTGGGCGCCGAGGGCAATCGTCTGACCTATGCCTACGACACCCGCAGCGGCGCGCGCACCGGGATCACCGGGCTTTTGAACGCGGTTGCCGCCGCCGGTCTGACCCTGCGCGATGTCGAGACCCGGCAGAGCACGCTGGAAGACATCTTTGTCGACCTTGTCGCGGGAGAGGCCACATGAACCCGACAGCCATCTGGGCCATCTACCACCGCGAGATGAGCCGGTTCTTTCGCACCTTCATGCAAAGCTTCCTGTCGCCGGTGATCTCGACATCGCTTTACTTCGTGGTCTTCGGCGCGGCGATCGGGTCGCGCATCGACCAGGTCGAGGGCGTGAGCTATGGCGCCTTCATCGTGCCGGGGCTGGTGATGTTGTCGGTGATCACGCAGGCGATATCGAACGCGTCCTTCGGGATCTATTTCCCCAAGTTCATCGG
Source organism: Marinibacterium anthonyi (assembly GCA_003217735.2). Classification (GTDB taxonomy): domain Bacteria; phylum Pseudomonadota; class Alphaproteobacteria; order Rhodobacterales; family Rhodobacteraceae; genus Marinibacterium; species Marinibacterium anthonyi. Next base: position 942,089 of record CP031585.1, read on the forward strand.
CACGATCTACGAACCGCTGTCGGCGCCGATGTCCTTCCTGGAAATCGTGCTGGGCTTTGTCGGCGCGGCGGCGACCAAGGCGCTGTTCATCGGGGTGGTGATCCTTGTGACCGCGTCCTTCTTCGTGGATCTGCAGATCGCCCATCCGCTGGCGATGGTGGCCTTCCTGCTGCTGACCTGCGTCAGCTTCGCACTGCTGGGGTTCATCATCGGGATCTGGGCGAAGAACTTTGAACAGCTGCAGATCGTGCCGCTGATGGTGATCACGCCGCTGGTCTTCCTGGGCGGGGCTTTCTATTCGACATCCATGCTGCCGCCGCTGTGGCAGACGGTGACGCTGTTCAACCCGGTGGTCTACCTGATCTCGGGCTTTCGCTGGTCGTTTTACGCGGTGGCCGACGTGCCCGTGGGGCTAAGCCTTCTGGCCATCGGGATCTTTACGACGGCCTGCCTTGGCGTCATAGGATGGATCTTCAGGACCGGTTGGCGCCTCAGGTCCTAGGCGTGTCAGACCGGACCCCAACGACAAAGTTTCGACATACTGCCATGACACTTTTTCAAGTATCTGACGCACTTTGATCGGTAGGAAATGCGGTCCAATTTGATATCCATCCTGGCCGGGATGATCCTTTATTGTACCAGTTCCCCGATCGCGGGCGCGCAATCCATGTCCCAGGCCATGCCGCAGGTCAGCCCCCAGGCCGAGCTGCGCCAGGCGATCTATGCCGACGATTTCGGCGCCGTCGCCGCCATGCTGAAAGCCGCCGCCGGACGTCGGCGCAGCGCGGAGGCAGATGCGGACACGCGCCGGCTTTTCGACGTCTTCGACACCTCGGATCCCCGAACCTCGGGCTTTACGCAGGCCTGGCTCGAGCGGTCCCCGGGATCCGCCCATGCGCAGATCGCGCGCGCCAAGTCGCTGGGCAACGCCGCCTGGGCGCTGCGCGGGCAGGGGCCGTTGCGTGAAATCTATCCGACCGCGATGCGCCAGTTCCTCGACCTCAACGTCGAAGCCTTTGCCCTGGCCGAGGAAGCCTATCGCGACGACCCCGATTTCCTGCCCGCCTCGGATGCGATCCTGGAACTGGGCCTGGCCGCCGGCAGCAAGCGGCGCGCCTTCGAGGTGCTGGATGCGACGATGCGGCGGCACCCCAACTGGGGCACGCTGGAACGCGCGCTGGTGCTGTCCGATCCCGATTACGGCGGCCGGATCGGCGACGTGACCTTCATGTGCGGGTTGTACGGATCCATGCTGGAGGCGCCCGGAGAGGACACCACCCGCTATTGCCTGATCCGCGCCATCCACAGCTATTTCCGCGAAGGCAACACGACGCTGCTGCAGGATCTGCTGTCGCAGGAACCGGGGCCGAGTCTGGATGACATCCGCGCCGAAGTCGCGCTGTGGACCTGGCCGGGGCCGGCCGAGGACAGCGCCTTCCTCAGATCGTATTTCGACCGGGCCGCCGACGCGGATCCGGGGCTTGCCGTCGAATATGACCGAAAGGTGGCCTTTCCCCGCAATCATGGTTTTGTCCAGGCCCGGGTCGGCGCGCGGGCCAAGGCCGCCGCGCGGGACCGGCTGGCCGACGATCCGTTCAACTCTGCCCTGCTGGATATCGTCACCACCGAAATCTCGGAAGTGGTCCGCAATGCCGAGGGTGGCGTTTCGGTGCATCTGGTCGACCCGGTCAGCCTGCCCACCCGGCGCGAGGCCGCGCGGCGCGAGATCGTCGCCTCGCCCTTCAATGCCACCTACTGGGCCAAGATGGCCCGGATCGTCGCGGCCGAACGCGATGCGGGGCAGGATACGGGGCAGGATACGGGGCAGGATACGGGGATTGCCGGTTTGCTCGCCCCCGACCCATACGCGATCAACGCGATCGCCTATTCGCGGCAGAAACCGGTGTGGCTCAGGCAGTTCGTCGCGTCCAAGCTGGATCAGCTGGACCGTTTCGACCGTTTCGACCGGGCGGCGGAGCATGCCGCGGACAGCGACGCGGCCGATCTGTCCGGGATCGACCGGCAGACCGATATCCTTTGTCCGCTGCTTCGCGCGGACAAGGTCCTGGACCACAGGATGCGCGTTCTGTCGGCAACGCCCGAGGGCGAGGACATGCGGGTCGACACCGGCCTGACGCCCCGACAGATCGACCGGATCGCGGCGCACAAGGCCAGGGCGCTGGCCTCGGGCCAATGCAGCGAGGTCTTCGCGACCCCGGCGACGGGGCTGTCCTTTGGCCCGGTACCGGTGGACCTGAAGCTGGACCGTTCGATCGAACGGCTCTGAGCGGTCGCGCAGCCTTGGCGCGGGGCGTGGCATTCCTGCCAATGGCCGTAACGAAATGTAAACGGCTGTGCGGAACCTTGCGGCCGGTGCCTTGTTTGTGCCCCCTGCCGTCTCTACATCGGGCCTCATGAGAGACTGGATGCCCTTCCTTCGTTCCCGGCCGACCGTGGCCGTTGTCCGGCTGAACGGGGCCATAGGTGTGTCCGCCCGGTCGGGCCTGAACGATGCAAGTATCGGGCCGGTACTGGAAAAAGCATTCTCTCGTGGCAAACCCAAGGCAGTGGCGCTGGAAATCAATTCGCCCGGCGGATCGCCGGTGCAATCGGCGCTGATCGGCGCCCGCATTCGCCGCCTGGCTGACAGGAACAAGATCCCCGTCATCGCCTTTGTCGAGGATGTCGCGGCTTCGGGCGGCTACTGGCTGGCCGCCGCCGCGGACGAGATCTATGCCGATCCCAGCTCTATCGTGGGCTCCATTGGGGTGATTTCGTCGGGCTTCGGCGCGCACCTGTTCATGGCCCGCCACGGCATCGAACGGCGGGTGCATACGGCGGGACAGTCGAAATCCATGCTGGACCCGTTCCGTCCCGAGAACCCCGATGACGTCGCGCGGCTGGAACAGCTGCTGGGCGGCATCCATGGCCATTTCATCGACCACGTGAAGGCACGCCGGGGCGACAAGCTGCCCCAGGGCGAAGAACTGTTCACCGGCGAAATCTGGCTGGGCGACCAGGCGGTCGGCAAGGGGCTGATCGACGGCATCGGCCATCTGCGCCCGGTGCTGGAAGACCGGTTCGGAGACAAGGTCAAGCTGCGCCGCTACGGACAGAAGAAATCGCTGGTCTCTCGTCTGGGGGCCAGCGTGATGTCCGACGCCGCGGGCCTGGTCGAGGAACGTGCGGCCTTCGCGCGTTTTGGCCTCTGACGTGGTCGTAAAGATCGTCACACTGTTTCTCATCGCGATTGCGGTTCTGGCCATGTTCGGGCGTTTCAAACTGCGCCTTCCGGGACAGCCCCGGGCCCTTAACAAGAAATGTCCCCATTGCGGCCGGTATCGGATCGGCAAGGGCCCTTGTCCCTGCGAAGGAGGACGAAAGAAGTGATACTGGCTTGGTTCTATTGCGGGCTGGGGCTGCTGATGCTTGTCCTGGCCGGGGACCTTCTTGTGAAGGGCGCCGTCAACCTGAGCCTCCGCCTGGGTGTGCCGGCGCTGATCGTGTCGCTGACGATCGTGGCCTTCGGAACCTCGGCACCGGAACTTCTGGTGGCCATCAAGGCCACGTTGAACGACGCGCCCGGCATTGCCCTGGGCAATGTCGTGGGATCCAACATCGCCAATATCCTGCTGGTCCTGGGCATCCCGGCGTTGCTGGCCCGACTGCACACCAGCGAATGCGACACCCGCAAATCATTCGTCATGATGATCGCCGCTTCGGTGCTGTTCATCGCGCTGGTCTTTCGCGGAACCCTGGGCGTGGGGGCTGGCCTGATCCTGCTGGCCGCGCTGGCGCTGGTGCTGGGCGACAACATCTGGGACGCCCGGTGCCACCGCAAGGCGGGCGAGGACCAGGACGACGAGCTTGAAGGCCTCGACGAGGCCGATCCCGACATGCCGTACTGGCGCATCGCGCTTTACCTGGTGCTGGGCCTGGTAGGCCTGCCGATGGGCGCCAGCCTGCTGGTCGACAGCGCGACCGAGATCGCGCTGGCCTACGGGGTCAGCCAGTCGGTGATCGGGCTGACGCTGGTGGCCGTGGGGACGTCGCTGCCCGAACTGGCCACGACGGTGATGGCCGCGCTGCGCCGCCAGGCGGACGTGGCCCTGGGCAACGTGATCGGGTCCAACGTCTTCAACCTGCTGGCCATCATCGGCGTCGCATCCTTCTTCGGGCCGATCCGGGTGGATCCGGAATTCCTGGATTTCGACGTCTGGGTGATGCTGGCCTCGGCCTTGCTCATGATCCCCTTCGTCTTCTTCAAACGCGACATCACCTGGCCCTGGGGGCTTGCCCTGGTCACGCTCTATGGGGCTTATGTAGCCGCAATTCTGTACTGACACCCCGCGATCGGAGACAAGATGAAGGGACGCGCACTGGTGACCGGCGCCGGCACCCGGCTGGGCCGCGAGATGGCGATCTATCTGGGCGAGCGGGACTTTGACGTGGCGGTGCATTACGCGGGCTCGGAAGAGGGCGCGCGAGAGACCGTGGATGCGATCCGCCAGGACGGCTGCGACGCGGTCGCGCTGCAGGCCGACCTGCTGGACGAGGACGCCGCCGCCAACCTGCTGCCGCGCGCCGCACAGGCGCTTGGCGGGCCGATCACCTGCCTGGTCAACAACGCGTCGATCTTCGAATACGACAACATCCACACCGCCACGCGCGACAGCTGGGACCGCCACATCGGGTCGAACCTGCGCGCGCCCTTCCTGCTGACCCAGGCGCTGGCCGCCCAGGGGCTGGAACCCGGCCGCGACGCGATGGGCGAACCGGTGGCGACGGGGCTGGTGGTGAACATGATCGACCAGCGCGTGCGCAAGCTGACGCCCGAATTCATGACCTACACGATTGCCAAGATGGGCCTGTGGACCCTGACGCAGACCGCCGCCCAGGGTCTTGCGCCCGTCATCCGCGTGAACGCGATCGGGCCCGGACCGACGCTAAAAGGGGCACGCCAGACGGAATCGCACTTCAGGGCGCAGCGCGAAGCGACGATCCTTGAACGGGGTGCGGATCCTGCGGACATTACCCGGACGCTTGGCTATTTCCTCGATTCGCCCGGCGTGACCGGCCAGCTGATCTGCGTTGACGGCGGTCAGCACCTGGCCTGGCGGACCCCGGACGTTCTGGGGCCGGAATGACGCTGGATCGCGACGGCTGACGCAAGTTTTGCACTGCGCTCATCTTCGTTACCTATTCGTTACACTTCTGTCTTTGCTTTCATACACTTGGGCCATGTCCAGATATTTCTTGGGAAATTTCAGCGGGTTATGGTCGCGCCTAAAAATGTAGCAAAGTAACGAATGCCCCGGAATACAACGAAAAATCCAACTCGCCCCAAACATATGCTCAGACTTATCCACACGAATGGTGGATTTGTTTCGGCTTGATCCCGCCGCTTCTAGATTGCAGCGAGGGGGGCAGAATCATATCTCGGTACCATGACAGCTGACGCCGACCCCGCCACTGAAACGCCCCTGACGGGCCATGCCTGCATCCAGGCCTACCTGAAGACGCTGGACAGCTCGCCCGGCGTGTACCGCATGCTCGATGCGCAGGCGCGGGTGCTGTACGTGGGCAAGGCGCGCAACCTCAAGGCGCGGGTGTCCAGCTATGCCCGCCCGGCGGGCCATTCGGGGCGCATCGACCGGATGATCCGCGACACTGCGTCGATGATGTTCCTGACCACGCGCACGGAAACCGAAGCGCTGCTGTTGGAACAGAACCTGATCAAGCAGCTCAAGCCCAAGTACAACGTCCTGCTGCGCGACGACAAATCCTTCCCCAACATCCTGGTGGCCAAGGATCACGCCTATCCGCAGATCAAGAAGCATCGCGGCGCCAAGACGGAAAAGGGCGCCTATTTCGGCCCCTTCGCCAGCGCCGGCGCCGTGAACCGGACGCTGAACCAGCTGCAAAAGGCGTTCCTTTTGCGCAATTGTTCGGATTCCATGTTCGAAAGCCGCACACGGCCCTGTCTTCTGTACCAGATCAAGCGCTGTTCGGCCCCCTGCACCGGCCTGATCTCGGACGAAGGCTATGCCGAGGCGGTGCGCGATGCCGAACGGTTCCTGTCCGGCCGGTCGACCAAGGTGCAGGAAGACCTGGCCGAACAGATGATGGAAGCCTCGGAGGCGATGGAATTCGAACGCGCCGCCGCCTTGCGCGACCGGATCCGGGCGCTGACCACGGTGCAATCGTCGCAGGGCATCAACCCGCGCGGCGTGGACGAGGCCGACGTGATCGCGCTGCACATGGACAACGGGCAGGCCTGTGTTCAGGTGTTCTTCATCCGGTCGGGCCAGAACTGGGGCAACAAGGACTTCTATCCGCGCGTCGGGGCGGACGTCAGTGCCGCCGAAACGATGGAAGCGTTCCTTGGCCAGTTCTACGACAACAAGGAGCCGCCGAAGCAGGTGATCCTGTCGGATGCGATCGAGGACGCCGACCTGATGTGCGACGCGCTGAGCCAGAAGGCCGGGCGCAAGGTCGACATCCTGGTGCCCCAGCGCGGCGAGAAAAAGGAACTGGTGTCGGGCGCCTTGCGCAACGCGCGGGAATCCCTGGGCCGGAAGATGGCAGAAAGCGCGACCCAGACGAAACTGCTGGCCGGCATCGCCGAGGCCTTCAACCTGGACAGCCCGCCGCAGCGGATCGAGGTCTACGACAACTCGCACATCCAGGGCGCCCATGCGGTGGGCGGCATGATCGTGGCCGGGCCCGAAGGGTTCATGAAGAACCACTACCGCAAGTTCAACATCAAGGGCGACGACCTGACGCCCGGCGATGACTTCGGCATGATGAAGGAAGTCCTGTCGCGCCGCTTCGCCCGGCTGCAAAAGGAAGACCCGGACCGCGAACAGGGCCAATGGCCGGACCTTCTGCTGATCGACGGCGGGGCAGGGCAGGTGAGCGCCGTGGCCGAGATCATGGCGCAATACGGGGTCGAGGACATCCCGATGGTCGGCGTCGCCAAGGGCATCGACCGCGACCACGGCAAGGAGGAATTCCACCGGGTGGGCAAGATGCCGATGGCGCTGCGCCACAACGACCCGGTTCTGTACTTTATCCAGCGCCTGCGGGACGAGGCGCACCGCTTTGCCATCGGCACCCACCGGGCGAAACGATCCAAGGCCGTGGCCGCCAATCCGCTGGACGAAATCGATGGCGTGGGATCGACCCGCAAGCGGGCGCTGCTGAAGCATTTCGGGTCGGCCAAGGCGGTCAGCCGGGCCAACCTGGTGGACCTGAAGGCGGTCGATGGCATCTCGGACGCGCTGGCCGAGAAGATTTACGATTTCTTTCAGGATCGGTGACTTGCACCTCCCCCGGGGCTGGGATTGGGTGGCGCAAAGAACCGGAGACTCCCCATGCCGTTGATGCAAGGCTTTCCCCCCGATCCCGAAACCCGCGTGACGCTCGCCAACTGGCGCACGCAGCCCTATTCGTCCTGGGGGTTCCACCACGTGCGCGAGATCGTGCCCTCGGCCGAGATCCGCAATGATCCCTCCGATGTCTGGGCGCTGGACAACGGCGCGCCGCTGATCGATCCCGCCGCGCTGGACGCCGCGGTGGCCAAAACCAACACCGATGCGCTGGTGGTGCTGCACAAGGGTCGCGTGGTGCATGAATTGTACCGCAACGGCATGACGGCCGAGGATCCGCATATCCTGATGTCGGTGTCGAAATCGGTGCTGGGCCTGCTGGCGGGGATCCTGCAGGGCAAGGGGTTGCTGGATGTGTCGGCGCCCCTGACCGACTACATCCCCGAACTGCACGGCACCGCCTATGAAGGCGCCACCGTGCGCCAGGCGCTGGACATGCAGGTCGCCCTGGTCTTTTCCGAGGATTACACTGCCAAAGGCGGCCCGATCATCGCCTACCGCAAGGCCGCCAACTGGAACCCGCTGGAACCGGGAGAACAGCCGTTGGACCTGCGCAGCTTCCAGCTGACCCTGACCGAAGGCGCCGGTCCCCATGGCGCGGTGTTCCGCTATGCCTCGCCGGTGACCGACCTGATGGCCTGGGTGATGGAACGGGCGACGGGCACGCGGTACGCGGACCTGCTGTCGGATTACCTGCTGCGGTCGATGGGTGCGGAACGGCCGGGCTACATCACCGTCGACCGGATCGGCGGGGCGCGGGCGGCGGGCGGTGTCTGTCTTGTCGCGCGGGACCTGGCGCGGATCGGGGCGCTGATGGCCAATGGCGGGCGGCGCGGCGACGGGCGCGCGGTGGTGCCCGAAGCCTGGGTGTCGGACATCTTCGAAAACGGCAGCGCCGAGGCCTGGGACAAGGGCGATTTCGCCGCCTACTATCCCGGTGTGAAGACCCATTACCGCACCAAGTGGTATGTCCACCTGGGCGCCGAGCCGCTGCTGCGGGGTGTCGGGATCCACGGCCAATACGTCTTTGTCGATCCGGCCCGGGACCTGGCCGTCGCCTGGTTCGCCTCGGAAACCGATGCGGCGACTTCGGGTTATTACCCCCAACGCCAGGCCGTGGTGGATCAATTGAGGGCGGCGTGCTGACACGGCGGGCACGGGGCGGGCGCAGGGACGTCGCGCGGCGGGCAGATTCCCGCCCGCGCGACCTGCCCAACGCCCGCCGGATGCGGTTTCCGCCGGCGTGCAACTGAGGTAGGTAAGCGCCATGACTGTTACGATCCCCACCATCCTGACGCTGTTGCGGCTGGTCGCGGCGCCTGCCATGGCGCTGGTTTTCCTGGTATTCGACCGGCCCACGGCCGACTGGTGCGCGCTGGCGCTGTTCGTCGCCGCCTCGGTCACCGACTGGATCGACGGCTACATCGCGCGGGGCTGGGGACAGGTATCGCGCCTGGGCACCATGCTGGACCCGATCGCCGACAAGGCGATGGTGTCCGCGGCGCTTCTGGTGATGTGCGTGACCTCGTCGTTGGGCTGGTGGCTGATGCTGCCGGGCGTGGTGATCCTGTTCCGCGAGGTCTTCGTGTCGGGGCTCAGGGAATTCCTGGGCGACGTGTCGGGCACGCTGGCCGTCACCCGGTTGGCCAAGTGGAAGACGACGGCGCAGATGGTGGCCATCGCCGTGCTGCTGGCCGAAGGCATTGCCGAACATCACGCGGGCCTGGCCGCGCAGGGGCTTGACCCGCGCGTGGTGAAGGCCATCCTTGACCGGCGGATGGTGGACCAGCAGGACCTGCGCTGGTGGGCCGACATGGCCTGGGCGCTGGGGTGGATGGGCTTGACGCTGTTGTGGCTGGCGGCGGTGCTGACCGTCTGGACGGGTGTCGAATACTTCCGCAAGGCCATTCCGCATCTGAGGGAGACGAAGTGATGGACGTGCTGTACTTCGCCTGGGTCCGGGAACGGATCGGGCTGCCGAAGGAAAAGGTCGAAACCGGCGCCGCCACCGTGGCGGACCTGGTCGCCGAGCTGTCGGCGCGGGAGGAACGCTATGCGCTGGCGTTTTCGGACGTGTCGGCGCTGCGGGTCGCGCTGGACCAGGAGCTTTCGGATTTCGATGCGCCGCTGGCCGGCGTGCGCGAGGTGGCGTTCTTTCCGCCCATGACGGGTGGCTGAATCGGGTGGCTGAGATGAAGATCGTCGTCGATGCCGCGCCGTTCGATGCGGGGGAGGAGCTGAACCGCTTCACCGCCGGGGTGTCGGCGATGGGCGCGGTGGTAAGCTTTTCGGGGATCGTCCGGCAGAACGGGGACGGGTCGCTGCGGGCGATGGAGATCGAACATTATCCCGGCATGACCGAGAAGGCGATCCGGTCCATGGCCGAGGAGGCGGTGCGGCGCTGGGATCTGGGCGACGTGCTGGTCATTCACCGGCATGGGGCGCTGGGCGTGGGGGAGGCGATCATGATGGTGGCGACGGCGGCGCGGCATCGGGTGGCGGCCTTCGAGGCGGCGGAATTCCTCATGGATTACCTGAAATCCCGCGCCCCCTTCTGGAAGAAGGAGGTCACCGGCGAGGGCGAAGGATGGGTCGCGGCGACCGATCAGGACGAGGCGGCACTGGACCGCTGGTAAGGCGCCTGGATGGTCCGCGGGGGAAGCTGTCCCACGCGTGGGACATTTTCAGACTTAATGAAATCAATGGGTTCCAGAGGCGGATTTACCAAACGTTAGGGTTTGGGGGGCCGGGCGCAAGGCTGTTTTGTCCGTCGCTTGCCGGGTTCGGGGGCTTGTCGGGGCGCGAACCGGATCGCTTGCGACAGGGGTGAGCCGACAATTGAAGCCGGATCGATGGGCGAACGGACCTTGTCGCCTGGCGCGGCAAAGGTCCGCAGGAGACGGCCCGATCTGAAATGCCCCTTGCACCGAGGGGCGCCACGAATTGCCCCCTGGCGGCTATTCGGCCCGGCACGCAGAAGTTCAGGCACGGGATGGCGCAAGTCACTGGCGCAAGTCACTGGCGTGCGGACCGGTCATTCAATGTCGGGCGGCCTTTCACCGCCAGACATTGAATGGCCGGTCAGGTCGGTTTGCCGGTCTCGCTTCTTCTGCGCAGCCGATCAACGATACGGCCGTCGATCGCCAGCAACCCGATGCAAATCAGACCCATTCCGGCATAGTGCCGCAGCGCCAGTTGTTCCTTGAGGATGAGCGTGCCCAGCAAAATGGCGCTGACCGGGACCAGCAGCGTCACAAGCGCCACATTCACCGCCCCGGCCGACGCGAGGATCCGAAAGAAGATCACGTAGGCCACAGCCGTCGACACGATGGCCAGCGCCAGAACCGATGCGATCACGGGCGGGCTTGGCATTGCCAAGGCCCAGGGCCGGTCAAAGGCGGATACGATCGGCACCATCATGAAGGTCGTCGCAACGAGCTGCCCGAACGCGACCTGTGTCGCGCTCAGGCTCATCGCCTTGAACCTGCGGCCATAGACCCCGGCGAAGCCATAGGACAGGGCCGCCCCCAAACACGCGAGCATCCCCACAGACGCGATGCCCGCCCCGTCGAGAACGCCGCCCGCCAGCAGAACGACCACGCCCAGAAAGCCGAACAGGATGCCGATGGCCTTGTTGGCCGCCATGCGTTCATCGGACAGCAGGAAATGCGCAATGATGATGGAAAAGATCGGCGTGGTGGCGTTGATGATCGAAGCCAGGCCGCTGGGGATCCTGGTCTGCGCCCAGAACAGGAGGCTGAAGGGGAGCATGTTGTTCAGAAACCCCATGACCAGGAATGCCACGACGGCCCCCTTCGAGAACGGCCAGGCTTCGCTTCGCAGCCTGAGGATCAGGGTCAGTGTCAGTGCGGCAATACCGGTGCGCAGCGCCACGACCGTCAGGGGAGGTAGCTCGCGCACGGCAACGGCGGCGAAAAAGAAGGATCCGCCCCACAGGAGGGATAGAAGAAGGAGCAGCGCCCAATCCTGCAATGTCATGCGCATGGCGGGTGTCCGTGAATCAGCGATTTGTCAGATATGTACAGGTTGGCGTTCCCAAAATCTGGCCGCTTTCGGACGTCATCACCCGCGCGGCCTCGCACCGCGCGGGGTTGGCAGGTAGACTTTTTCCATGTTCGATTTTGAGACATGCAACGCGGCGCGGCTGAGGCGCGATCCCGCCTTTGACGGAAAGTTCTTCACGGCTGTCCGCACGACAAGAATTTACTGTCGCCCGGTCTGTCCGGTGAAACATCCCTTGACGAAGAACGTCAGCTATTACCCGAGCGCCGCAGCGGCCGAGCGCGCAGGCTATCGCCCCTGCCTGCGATGCCGCCCGGAAACCGCGCCGTTCTGTGCCGCATGGAATGGCACCCGCACCACCGTAGAGCGGGCGTTGAACCTGATCGAGGCGGGGGCCCTGGATACCGGCACGGTCGAGGAACTGGCCGACCGTCTTGGTGTCGGCGCACGGCACCTGTCGCGCCTTTTTACCGATCATGTCGGGGCATCGCCCCTTCAGACCGCCCAGACCCTGCGCATCGGGCGGGCCAAACGCCTGCTGGATGAAACCACGCTGCCAATCACGGAAATTGCGTTCAAGGCGGGCTTTGGCAGCGTTCGGCGGTTCAACGCGGCGTTCCTGAAGCTTTATGGCCGGTCCCCATCCGCGGTCCGAAGACCGAAGCGATGACCAGGGTGCGGCGCACCCTGGTCGCATGCCTGCCTGCCGCCCGATCCAAAAGGTCCGCGAAGGCGCGCGGGCACCCCGTTTGTCAGGCGGTGCCCTGGATGCGTTCGACGTAGCTGCGCATTTCCTCGGCCTCGTGACGGGCCTCGCGCAGGCCTTCCATGGCGGCGCGCAGTTCGGCTTCGGTCTGGGTGAGCTGGTTGGTCAGCTCGGCCTCGCGCTGCTGGAGGTAGGTGATCGCCTTGTCGCGCGTCTCTTCGGCCTCGTGCAGTTCCTGGCTCATCCGGTCGAGCTGATCGACGTCCTGGGCGCTGACCCGGGTGAAGCGGTGCACCAGCCAGTTGGCGAACCAGCCCAGCACGAAGGCCACGAACAGCACGCAGGCGGTGGCGAAAATGAACTCTGTTCTGTTCATGGGTCAGTCTCCTCGGCGGCCTAGTCGCCCGACCCCTGGGTCGTGTCATCGGCCGCATCATCGCCGGCGTCATCCGGCAGGTCTTCCATCGTCCCGTCGCCGGTGGCCTGATCGTCAGTCGTCTGATCGTCAGTCGCCTGATCATCGGGGGTGTCGCCATCGGGCACGGTGGTCGCGTCAGCATCGGCATCGCCGCTGAGGCTGTCCAGCGTGGTTTCGTCGTCGGGCGAGGTATCGGTGCGGACCAGGCGGAATTCGATGCGGCGGTTGGCTTCGCGGCCTTCTTCGGTGTCGTTGTCGGCGATCGGACGTTCCTCGCCGTAGCCGACGGCCTTGAAGCTGGCGGTGCGCACGCGCCGCGCGCTGAGTTCGGTCAGCACGGCGTTGGCCCGCTGCTGGCTGAGTTCCTGGTTCATCGTCTCGCGGCCCTGGCTGTCGGTATAGCCCTGGATTTCCAGCGGGATCGGCCCGCAATTGTCCAGCACCTTGGCGATGGCGTCGATGATGTCGCGCGAATCCCGGTCGATGCGGGACGACCCCGGTTCAAAGGTGATCTTGCCCTGGGCGAGGATGTCGCCGATCGCGACTTCGCATTCCTCGGCCGACAGCGGTTGGTTTTCCGGCGGGGGCGGTTCGCGGTAGGTGACGTTCAGTTCGAACTTGGACGTCTCGCCCAGCTTGGAGGTGAACAGCCGCGACATCTGCGCGCTGGCGTCTTCCAGCTGGCTGACGCCGCTGACGGTGATCATGTCGGGGGTCACGTCGACCACGCCGTTGACCAGCATCCCCAGCGCGTCCAGCCCGGCCAGGACGCGGGCGGACCAGTCGGCGGGCAGGTCGTCGACGACGCGGGCGGCCGTGTGGACCGAATCCGTGCCAAAGCGCGCCTTGGCGAAACTGTCGGCGAGGGTGCGGAAGCCTTCGCTGGGCATCCGGCCGCGCAGCTGGACCAGCCCTTCGGGGCTGAGCGTGGCGACGAATTCGGTGGGGCCGGCGTCGGTGGCGGCTTCGGGCTGGGGCAGGGTGGCGTGCAGGGCGAAGACGTCGGGCAGCGCGGTTTCCAGTTCGCCCACGATCTGGTCGAAGAGGTGCGGGTCGAGCCCTTGGGTGGCGACCAGCGCGATGTCGGCGTCGGTCATCGTCAGCGTGCCGCCCTGCAGCCGGGCGAGGGCGTTGAGGCTGAGCGCGGCGGCCTCGTCCCAGCGGGGCGAGGGCACGCCGAGGCCGATGGTGCAGCGGTCGGGCCCGGTCAGGCCGGCGGCGCGGGCGGCGTTCAGGATGGTGGCGGCGCTGTCGTCGTCGGGTGCCGAGCAGGCATCGAAATGGCCGCCGTCTGGGCCGAGGATGTAGCGCAGCGTGAACGGCGTGATGACGGGCCGGGGCGCGGAAAGGTCAAGCGCCACGTCGACGCGGCGCGGCTTGGCCCGGCGCAGGTCGCGTTCCAGTTCGGTGCGTTCGTCGGCGCTTTGGGTCATGGCGGTCACGTGGACCTGCCCGGCCGAGACCGAGATCTTGGCGCGCGGCAGACGTTCCAGCGCGGTGACCGCGTAGTTCAGCGATTCCGCCCAGCCGTCGGGCGCGGGATAGTTGGCGGTTTCGAGGAATTCGGCGACATTGTCGGGCCCGGCCACACGTGCCAGCCGCTTGCTGAGCGCCTCGCGGTCGGTGGAGGCCGGCACCAGCCCGATCAACGAGACACCGCTTTCCGAGCGCAGGATTTCGGCCGAGAAGCGGGGCGGGGCGATATCGGCTGTGGCCTTGACGTCCATCTGGTCGATGACCCGGGCGCTGTCGACCACGCGGCCCGCGGCGCTGAGCGCCTCGAAGCGGGCGGCTTCGTCGGGGGCGGTGCCGGTCAGGATGACCTTGAGCCCGTCGGCCTGGACTTCGGCCCAGTCGTAGGTTTCGGCGTCCAAAGCGCGGCGGATGCCGATTTCGCTTCCGTTTTCGATGGCGGTCACCGCGAAGCTTGCGGCGACCAGCGACAGGCCGGCTGCGACCAGGAGGGACAGGCCGGTGATCAGACTTGTCGATCTGCGCATGTGTGCTCTTCGTTCGTCATGGGCGGTCTCTTACGATGGCCGGGCGCGTGGTTCAATCAGGCGAAGAGGGCGGCGACGAGGAAGATGAGCGGAATGAGGCCGGTGTCACGATTGGCGCGGAAAAGCTGCAACAGCTTGGCGTTGTCGTGGATGTCGAGGCCGCGCAGCTGCCAGGCCATGTGCCAGCCCATCGCCCAGGGCCCGCAGAGCGCGATCACAAGGGCGAGAACGGAGGCCTGGGGCAGGGCGGAGCCGATGACGGACAGCGCCATCAGCCCGACGGTGATGACCAGGAAGTACTTGAGGTATTGCGCGGTGTTCTGGCCGAACAGGCGGGCGGTGGATTTCACGCCGATCAACTCGTCGTCCTCGGTGTCCTGGTGGGCATAGATCGTGTCGTAGAACAGCGTCCAGGAGATGCCGGCGACATAAAGGAGGACCGGCGGCCAGTTCAGCGTGCCGGAATGGGCGGCCCAGGCCAGCAGCGCGCCCCAGTTGAACGCCAGGCCCAGGAAGACCTGCGGCCACCAGGTGAAGCGTTTGGCAAAGGGATAGATCGCGACCAGCAGCAGCGATCCGATCCCCAGCGCGATGGCCAGAGGGTGGAAGGTCAGCAGGATGGCGAAGGCCAGCAACGACTGGATCACCGCCCAGGCCAGCGCCTGTCTGGTCGTGACCTGGCCCGAGGGAATCGGGCGCGACCGGGTGCGTTCGACGCGGCCGTCGAAATCGCGGTCGGTGATGTCGTTCCAGGTGCAGCCCGCGCCGCGCATCAGCCAGGCGCCCAAGGCGCAGCCGATGGCGATCCAGGCATCGCCCCACGAGGCGGTCTGGGTATAAAGCATCGAAAGCGCCAGGCCCCACCAGCAGGGGATCAGCAGAAGCCATGTTCCGATGGGCCGGTCCGCGCGCGACAGGCGCAGGTAGGGGCGCGTCCAGGCCGGGGCGAGGGTGTCGACCCAGTTGTCATCGACCGCATCGGACACGCGTGTGTCTGGCGTCGGGCTTTCAGCTTGCATATGTAGCCTCCCATGAGCGGCACGGTGCGACTTCATGTAGAGCAGGATCTGGGGCAGGGGCAATCGGTTCCTCTGTCACGGGATCAGGCGCATTATCTCTTTGGCGTGATGCGGTTGGCGTTGGGCGACCGGGTCCTGCTGTTCAACGGGCGCGACGGCGAATTCGCCGCCCGCGTGGATGTCGCGGGCAAACGTGGCGGGGCGCTGGTGTGCGAGGACCGGACGAAACCGCTGCGGATGCCGCCCGACCTGTGGCTGCTGTTCGCGCCGATCAAGAAGGCGCGCACCGACTTCATCGTCGAGAAGGCGGCGGAGATGGGGGCGGCAAGGATCTGCCCCGTGCAGACGGATTTCACCAATTCCGAACGCATCCGGCAGGACCGGCTGCAGGCCCACGCGGTGGAGGCGGCCGAGCAATGCGGCGGGACCTTCGTGCCGGAGGTGGCCGAGCTGGAGCGGCTGGACCGGGTGCTGGACGCCTGGCCCGAGGGGCGGCGGTTGATGTTCTGTGACGAGGCTTTGGTCGGTGAGCCGAAGGGAGGCTCGTCCGCCCTTGCAGGCGGCCTCGCGGGGGGCTGGGCGATCCTGATCGGGCCCGAGGGCGGGTTTTCCGAGCGCGAGCGTGACCGGTTGCGGGGGATGGATTTCGCCCACCGGGTCAGCCTGGGGCCGCGGATCCTGCGGGCCGATACGGCGGCGGTGGCGGCGATGACGTTGTGGCAGATGCAGTTGGGGGACTGGTGATGACCTTGCGGATGGCGGCGCCGGAAGATGCCGGCGCGATCGAGGCGTTCCTGGCCGGGCATGCCGAAACGTCGATGTTCCTGCGGTCGAACCTGGCCGCGCACGGGATCGGTGAACGCACCCACCCCCATGGCACCACCTTCTGGCTGCAGGACGGGGCGGCGGGCATTGCCGGAGTGTTCGGCGCGTCCAACGGCGGCTACCTGATGGTGCAGGCGCCCGATGCCGACGCGCAGGTCTGGCAGGACTGGGTGCGGCTGTTGCAGGGGCGGCTGATGCGCGGGATCACCGGGGATGACGTCCAGGTGCGCAAGGCGCTGGCGGCGCTGGGCCTGCGGATCGACCTGTTTTCGGTCAACCAGGCGGAGCCGCTGTACCGGATGGAGCTGGCGCGGCTGGATGGGGCGCGGCTGGATGGGGCGGGGGCCGAGATGCGGCCTGCGACGGCGGAGGATCGCGAGATCCTGACCGAGTGGTTCACGACCTACCTGATGGAGACCGGCCTGACCGATGATGTCGCGCAGGCCCGGGAGGAGGCCGGCGCGCGGGCGCTGGCCGCCGGCCGGTCGGGGGCCGAACGGTTGCTGATCGAGGACGGCCGTCCGGTGGCGACCGCGTCGCTGAACGCGCAGGTGGACGGGATCGTGCAGGTGGGCGGGGTCTTTGTGCCGGTGGCCGAACGCAACCGCGGGCTGGGCCGGACGGTGACGGCCGCACGTTTGCGGGAGGCCCGGCGCGACGGCGCGCGCATGGCGATCCTGTTTTCCAACAACGATGCCGCATCGCGCGCCTACGAGGCGATCGGGTTCGAACGGATCGGGGCCTATCGCCTGGCGGTGCTGAAAACGCCGATGTTCGTCGGAGAACCGGCATGAGCTTTATCCGTCCCGAGGCGCGCGCGCATCTGATGCGCTGGCGCGAGGTGCTGATCGGCGGCGCGATGGCGCTGGTGGGGCTGAGCTGGGCGATGGGGCCGGGCGGGTTGCTGGGCTGGCTGGGCTGGGTTCTGGTGGCGGCGGGGGCCGCGCTGGTGGTGACGGGTGTCCGGCGGATGCGGTTCCGGCGCGACGGGCTGGGGCCGGGCGTCGTGCAGGTGGACGAGGGCAGGATTTCCTACTTTGGTCCGCTGGAAGGCGGCGCGGTGTCGGCGTCGGAACTGGAACGCGTGATCCTGGATCCGACCAATTTTCCACCCTGCTGGGTGCTGGAACAGCCCGGCTGGCCACCGTTACACATTCCCGTGAACGCCTCTGGGTCGGACGCCCTGTTCGATGCCTTCGGGGCGCTGCCGGGGCTGGATACACGGCGTTTGCTGTCGCATTTGAACCGCAAGGCGCCGATGCCGGTCGTCGTGTGGGAACGGCGCACCGCTCGGCCGCACAACTATCGCCTACATTGACACTGCTTCCGTTTTTGGGACAGGTCAGGGACGCAGGTAAGCAGACCTAACGGATCGGAGAGCTTCAGATGTCCATTCCCCAGAGCGGCGGCGGGCCGATCGAAAGTCACGACCAGCTCGCAGGCTACCTGGCCGACGGCTGCAAGCCCAAGGAAGACTGGCGGATCGGCACCGAGCACGAGAAGTTCGGCTATTGCAAGGATACGCTGCTGCCGATCCCCTACGAGGGAAAGCGGTCGGTCAAGGCCGTGCTGGAAGGCCTGCGCGATGTCCACGGCTGGGCGCCGGTGGAAGAAGGTGGCAACCTGATCGGGCTGACCAAGGGGGGCGCGAACATCTCGCTGGAACCCGGCGGGCAGCTGGAATTGTCGGGCGCGCCGCTGCAGACGATCCACGAGACCTGCGACGAGGTGAACGACCACCTGCGCGAGGTGAAGGACGTGGCCGACAAGGTCGGCGTGGGCTTCATCGGGCTGGGGGCGGCGCCCGAATGGACGCATGAGCAGATGCCGTTGATGCCCAAGGGGCGCTACAAGCTGATGGATGCCTACATGGGCAAGGTCGGCACGATGGGGCGTGTGATGATGCGGCGGACCTGCACGGTGCAGGTGAACCTGGATTTCGGATCCGAAGCCGACATGGTGCAGAAGCTGCGCGTGGCGCTGGCGCTGCAGCCGGTGGCGAATGCGCTGTTCGGCAATTCGCCGTTCTTCGAGGGCAAGCCGTTCGGCGGCAAGAGCCTGCGCGCCAAGGTGTGGCGCAACCTGGATCCGGCGCGGACGGGGATGCTGCCGTTTGTATTCGAAGACGGCTTCGGGTTCGAGGCCTGGACGGAATATGCGTTGGATGTTCCGATGTATTTCGTCTACCGCGACGGGAAATATATTGACGCGCTGGGCATGTCGTTCCGGGATTTCCTGAAGGGCGAATTGCCGGCGCTGCCGGGCGAAAAGCCGACGCTGTCGGATTGGGCGGATCACCTGACGACGCTGTTCCCCGAGGCGCGGATCAAGAAGTTCATCGAGATGCGCGGCGCCGACGGCGGCCCGTGGCGGCGTCTGTGCGCGCTGCCGGCGTTCTGGGTGGGGCTGATGTATGACCAGGGGGCGCTGGACGCGGCCTGGGACCTGGTGAAATGCTGGGATGCGGAAACCCGCGAAGAGCTGCGCGTGGCGGCCGGAGAGCAGGGTCTGCAGGCCAAGGTCGGGGGCATCGACATGCTGAAGCTGGCGGGTCAGGCGCTGGACATCTCGCGCGCGGGGTTGAAGGCGCGCGCGCAGGAGGGGCTGGGCGGCATGGTCGCCGATGAACGCCATTTCCTGCATGCGCTGGAAGACAGCGTCGAGACCGGCAAGGCCCCGGCGGACGAGTTGCTGGATCATTACAACGGCGACTGGAACGGCGATCTGAGCCGGATCTACGAGGCCTACAGCTACTGATCGTGACCTGACCTGGGGCGGAGATTTTTCGACGAAAAATCTTGGTCCCGGTCGGGGTATGAGGCGGCGTGGTCCAGATTTTTCCGCAGAAAAATCTGCGCGGCGCCCGTTACTTCCGCCGCGCGCCGATGCGGGGTTCGGACCCGGTGCGCAGGCGCTGGATGTTCTGCCAGTGGCGGGCGATGATCAGCAGCGCCAGCACCACGGCCAGGTCGACTGCCGGCTGCGCCCAGAAGAGCAGCGCCCAGATCGGCGACACAAGCCCTGCGGCCAGAGCGCCGACGGACGAGATCCGCGACAGCGCGACCGCCACCAGCCAGGTGGCGCAACAGGCCAGGCCCACGGCGGGTGCAAGCGCCAGCCAGATGCCCAGGAACGTCGCCACGCCCTTGCCGCCCTTGAACTTCAGCCAGACCGGGAAGCAATGGCCCAGGAACGCCGCCAGCGCCGCCAGTTGCACGGCGTCTTCACCGGCGAAGGCGCGGGTGATCAGCACCGCGGCGGCCCCCTTGCCGGCGTCCAGCAGCAGCGTCAGCGCGGCGGCCGGCTTGTGGCCGGTGCGCAGCACGTTGGTGGCGCCGATATTGCCCGACCCGATCTTGCGCACGTCGCCCAGCCCGAAGATCCACGCCGAGACCAGGCCGAAGGGGATCGAGCCCAGCAGGTAGCCGATGGCGATCCACAGGATCAGCCAGGCGTCGGGGGTGGCGAAATCGGGCATCATGCGCTCCGGTAGACTTCTTTGCCCGCGACCCAGGTGCCGGCCACGCGGCCCTGCATGCGCTGAAGGTCGAAGGGAGTGTTCTTGGATTTGGATTCCAGCGACCAGCGGTCCATCACGAAGGGCTTGTCGGGATCGAACAGCACCAGGTCGGCCGGTGCGCCGTCGGTCAGCCGGCCCGAGGCCAGGCCCAGCCGTTTCGCCGGGTTCAGCGACATGGCGCGGAACAGCTGCGGCAGGCTCAGCGCGCCGGCGTGATACAGCCGCATCGCGGCGGGCAGCAGGGTTTCCAGGCCGATGGCGCCTTCGGCGGCTTCCTCGAAGGGCAGGCGCTTGGATTCCTCGTCCTGGGGCGTGTGCATCGAACAGATGATGTCGATCAGCCCCGATCGCACCGCCTCGATCACCGCCTGGCGGTCGTCTTCGGAGCGAAGCGGCGGCTTCAGCTTGAAGAAGGTGCGGTAGTCGGCGACGTCCAGTTCGTTCAGCGTGAGGTGGTGGATCGACACGCCCGCCGTCACGTCGAAGCCGTTGGCCTTGGCGCGTTCCAGCGCGGGCAGCGCGCGGGCGGTGGTGATCTGGTCGGCGTGGTAGCGCGCGCCGGTCATCTCGACCATGGCGATGTCGCGGTCCAGCCCCATGCGTTCGGCCATCGGCGACACGTCGGCCAGACCGCGCAGCGAGGCGAACTTGCCCGAGGTCGCCGAGGCGCCCCGCGACAGGCCCGGATCCTGCGGATGGCCGATGACCAGCGCGCCGAGGCTGCGCGCATAGGTCAGCGCGCGGGAAAAGACGCGGGTGTCGCTGACCACGTGGTTGCCATCGGAAAAGGCCACGGCGCCGGCATCCATCAGAAAGCCGATTTCGGTCATCTCGCGGCCCGCGCGGCCCTTGGTCAGGGCGCCCATGGGCAGGACGGTGACCGGCGTGTCGGCCTGGGCGCGGCGCAGGACGAATTCCAGCGTTTCGGGGTTGTCGATCGTGGGCACCGTGTCGGGGCGGGTGATCATCGTGGTCACCCCGCCATGGGCGGCGGCGCGCCCGGCGGTGCGAAAGCTTTCCTTGTGGCGTTCGCCGGGTTCGCCGACCTTGACGCCCAGGTCGATGATGCCGGGTGCCAGGCAGGCGCCGGCGCAGTCGATCACCGTTTCGGCGGCGGGCGTTTCCCCGGGCGCGAGACGGGCCTTGATCCGGCCATCCTCGACCAGCAGGCCCCCGGGCGCATCGGTCAATGCGTCGGGGTCGATCAGGCGGGCGTTGGTGAAAAGCGTGGCCGACATCAGAATACCAGGATCAGGACGATGAGCAGGAAAAGCATGACGAGGCCGAAAAAGATCGCCCCTGCCTTGCGCGACGCCGCCCGGACCGCGCGCGGAGATTTGCGCGGCGCGCCGGTGTAGGGCCGGGCGCTTTCGGTCTCGATGGGCGGGGCGGTGGTTTCGGGGCGGTGTTCGTCATAGGTGCCGATAAGCGTGAGCTCGGGCGCCGGGGTCAGCGTGACGGGGCCGTCGAAAGCCCGGCTGAACAGCAGCATGACATGGCCGTCCAGCGCATCCAGCCGGGCGCGGTCGGGGGCGACCTGGGCTTCGGGGATGCCGCAGCCTTCGACAAGGTAGCCCGCCAGACCGACGCCTTCGAGGTTGGAGACCGGAAAGATCTCGACCCGGGTGGGATCGTCAGGCGCGATGCCCAGGGCCTGGGCGAGGTCGAGCGATTCGGCCGCCTCTGCGGACATCGACAGCGAGAAGACGCGGATGCGGCCGTGTTCGCCCGCGGGCAGGGGGATGGCCTTTGCGCTCACGCCGGATGGGTTCCCTTGCGGGCTTCGTTTTGGGCCTTGAGGTTGCGGGCCAGCAGTTCCATCGCGGCCATGCGCACGGCGACGCCCATTTCCACCTGGTCCTGGATGACCGACCGGTTGATGTCGTCGGCGATCTCGCCGTCGATCTCGACGCCGCGGTTCATGGGCCCCGGGTGCATGACGATGGCGTCGTCCTTGGCCAGCGCCAGCTTGGCCGCGTCCAGCCCGTAGCGGTGGTAGTATTCGCGTTCGGACGGGATGAACCCGCCGTCCATGCGCTCCTTCTGGAGGCGCAGCATCATGACGACGTCGACGTCGCGAAGGCCTTCTTCCATGTCCTGGAAGACCTCGACGCCGAATTCGCCGATGCCTTCGGGCATCAGCGTCGGCGGGCCGATCAGGCGGACGCGGTTTTCCATCTTGCCCAGCAGCATGATGTTGGACCGGGCGACGCGCGAATGGGCGATGTCGCCGCAGATGGCGACGCTGAGCCGGTGCAGCCGCCCCTTGGCGCGGCGAATCGTCAGCGCGTCCAGCAGCGCCTGGGTGGGGTGTTCGTGGCGCCCGTCACCCGCGTTCAGCACCGCGCAGTTCACCTTTTGCGCCAGCAGGTCGACGGCGCCCGATTGCGGATGGCGCACGACCAGCAGGTCGGGGTGCATCGCGTTCAGCGTCAGCGCCGTGTCGATCAGCGTCTCGCCCTTCTTCACCGAAGAGGTCGACATCGACATGTTCATCACGACCGCGCCCAGCCGCTTGCCCGCCAGTTCGAAACTGGACTGGGTGCGGGTGGAATTTTCGAAGAACATGTTGATCTGGGTCAGCCCGGACAGGGATTTCGACCCCGGTTCGTTGCCGCGGTTCGCCTCGACATGGGTTTCGGCCAGGTCGAGAATGGAGGTGATCGCCTCGGGCCGCAGCGGCTCGATGCCCAGAAGGTGTCTGTCGTTGAAGCTCATGGGGACCCTCGCCGGTTCGGGCCGGTTATAGGAAGCACCGCGGGAGGCGACAAGCCCATGCGGGGGATGCGGACGATTACCGCGTATTTACCTTGTGCCCCGGGCGGCATAGCTTCGCCGCATGGAGCCGGATCTGGACATATACGCGGCGCGGGCGCTGCTGGCCTGGCAGGTGGAGCTGGGCGCGACGGAGGCGATCTGCGACGCGCCGGTCGACCGCTATGGCCTGGCGCCCCGGCAGGCCGGACAGGGAAGCGGGCAGGCCGGACAGGGGAACGGGCGGGCCGGACAGGGGAACGGGCGGGCTGGGCAGGGGGCGGCGGTGCCGGGGGCCCCGCCGCCCCCTGCCCAGCCCGCCATCGCCGACCCCGACCCGGTGGACGAGGCGGTGGATGCGGCACGGGGCGCGCGCGACCTTGAGGGGTTGCGCGCCGCGCTGACGGCCTTTGAAGGCTGCGACCTGAAGAAGGGCGCGCGCAGCACCGTGTTCTGCGACGGGGTGCCGGGGGCAAGGGTGATGATCGTGGGCGAGGCGCCGGGCCGGGACGAGGACCGCGAGGGCAAGCCCTTTGTCGGCCGCGCCGGGCAATTGCTGGACCGGATGCTGGCCGCCGTGGGGCTGAGCCGTGCGGAAAACGTCTATATCACCAACGTCCTGCCCTGGCGGCCGCCGCAGAACCGGGACCCCAGGCCCGACGAGATCGCGGTGATGAAACCGTTCCTGGAGGCGCATATCCGGCTGGCAAAGCCCGATGTGCTGGTGATCATGGGCAATATCTCGTGCACGGCGCTGCTGGGCAAACGGGGCATCACGCGGCTGCGCGGCCGCTGGGACCAGGCCCTGGGCACGCCCGCGCTGCCGATGTTCCACCCCGCCTACCTGCTGCGCAATCCCCAGGCCAAGCGCGAGGCCTGGGCCGACATGCTTGAGCTTCGCGCACGACTGGACCGGCCATGAAGATCCTCGCCTTTTCCGACGTCCATGGCTCGGCCCGCGCCGCACGGGCGCTGGTCGAGGCCAGCGACGGGGTCGACCTGGTCATCGGGGCCGGGGATTTCTGCAACATGCGCCAGGGGCTGGACGAGGCGATGGCGCTGTTTCAGGGGCTGAAGGCGCCCTTTGTCATCGTGCCGGGCAATGCCGAAAGCGCCGACGAGTTGCGCGCGGCGGCGGGCGCGGGCACCACCGTGCTGCATGGCGATGGCTGCGAGATCGGCGGGCTGAGCCTGTTCGGACTGGGCTACGCGGTGCCGCCGACGCCCTTCGGCGCCTGGTCCTGCGATCTGTCGGAAGCGCAGGCCGAGACCGCGCTGGCCGCCTGCGCGGCGGCCGACATCCTGATCCTGCATTCGCCGCCCAAGGGGATCGCCGACCGCACCTCGGCCGGGCAATCGGTGGGGTCCACCGCCATCCGCGACGCCATCGCCCGGATCCGGCCACGGCTGGCGGTCTGTGGTCACATCCACGACAGCTGGGGCGAGACCGGGCAGATCGGCACGTCCCGGATCCTGAACCTGGGACCCGCAGGCCATGTCTTTGAGATGGATCCATGATCGACACCGTCACGCTGATCGCCTTCGTTCCCGCCGCGCTTGCGCTGAACCTGACGCCGGGCGCGGACATGATGTTCTGTGCGGCACAGGGGCTGAAGGGCGGGGCGCGGGCCGGGTGGCTGGCGTCGGCCGGGGTGGCCGTGGGCGGCATGACCCACGGTCTGCTGGCCGGGCTGGGGCTGGCCGCGCTGATCGCGGCGCATCCCGCCCTGTTCGAGATCATCCGCTGGGTCGGCGTGGCCTACCTGCTGCGGCTGGCCTGGGGCGCGTTGCGGCAAACCGGGGCCGCCGGCCCCCAGGCACAGGCCCGCGCCGCGCATCCGTTCCGCGCCGCGCTGCTGGTGAACCTGTCCAACCCCAAGGTGATCCTGTTCAACCTGGCCTTCGTGCCGCAATTCACCGACCCCGCGCAGCCGATCCTGCCGCAGTTCCTGACCTTTGCCGCGATCCTGTGCACCGGGGGTCTGTTGGTGAACGGACTGGCCGGGGCCGTGGCCGGGGTCGCGAAGGGCCGGGTCGGCGGGCGGCTGTCGCGGTGGCCGGGGCGGATTTCGGCGGTGGTGTTTTCGGCCCTGGCCATCCGACTGATCCTGCAGGAGCGCGCCTGATGTCCCGTATCGACGAAAGCCTCGAATTCATCCCCGTGCGCATCGCCGTGCTGACCGTGTCGGACACGCGACAACTGGAAGACGACCGATCCGGCCAGGTGCTGGTCGACCGCATCGCCGCCGCGGGCCACGAGCTGGCCGCGCGGACCATCCTGCCCGATGAACGCCCCCGGATCGCCGATCAGCTGCGCGCCTGGGTGGCCGACCCGGCGATCGACGTGGTGATTTCCACCGGCGGCACCGGGCTGACGGGGCGCGACGTGACGGTCGAGGCGCATCGCGATGTCTATGAAAAAGAGATCGACGCCTTCGGGACGGTCTTTACCATCGTGTCCATGCAGAAGATCGGCACCAGCGCCGTGCAATCGCGCGCGACGGGGGGCGTGGCGGGCGGCACCTACCTGTTCGCGTTGCCCGGAAGCCCCGGCGCCTGCAAGGACGCCTGGGACGAGATTCTGGTGCGGCAGCTGGATTTCCGACACCGGCCTTGCAATTTTGTAGAGATTCTCCCCAGATTGAATGAGCATTTGCGACGGAAATGACTTTCCGTCGCGTTATGTAATTGATTGCCGGGGTCCCGGGGGCCCCTTTTGGTTCCTTGTTTCCGTCCTGGCGGGTCATGCCGAAGGGTCTTTACGATGAAGTTCTTGCGCCAGAGCCTGGTCGGCGTCTTTCTTGCCGCGCTGACGCTTGCCCTGCTGATTTTCGCCGGGGAAATGATCGTCGGCGCGATCCGGGAACGGATGAATGCCGAGGTGAAGCCGCCTCAGCAACGGGAACGGATCTTTGCCGTGAACGTGGAACCGGCGCATTTCGATACGGTTATCCCGGTTCTGGAAGCCTTTGGCGAGGTCAAGAGCCTGCGCACGCTGGAAGTGCGCGCGGCCGCGCCCGGGCGGGTCATCGCCCTGTCGGAGGATTTCGTCGAAGGCGGAACGGTTTCGGCAGGTGACGTGCTGTTCGAGGTCGACCCGGCGGATGCCGAGGGCGCGCTGGACCGGGCGAAAAGCGACATGCTGGATGCCGAGGCCGAGGTGCGCGATGCGGACCGGGGGCTGGAGCTGGCGCAGGACGAGCTGGTCGCGGCGCGCGAACAATCGGACCTGCGGGAAAAGGCCTATCAGCGGCAGGTCAGCCTGAACGAACGCGGGGCAGGGACAACGTCGGCGGTGGAAGCGGCGGAATTGTCGGCCGCGCAGGCGCGCCAGGCGGTGCTGACGTCGCGCATGTCGGTGGCCCAGGCCGAGGCGCGGGTGGACCAGGCCAAGACCACGCTGAACCGAAGCCGGATCGCCCTGCGCACGGCCGAACGCGACCTGGACGACACGCGGGTCACGGCGCCTTTCGACGGCACGCTCAGCGACGTGACCCTGGTCGAAGGGCGGCTGGTGCAGGTCAACGAACGGGTGGCGAGCCTGGTGGATCCGGACCTGCTGGAAGTCGCGTTTCGCATTTCCACCGCGCAATACGTGCGGCTGCTGGACGGCGACGGCGGGCTGATCGACGCGCCGGTCAGCGTGTCGCTGAACATTGCCGGCATCGACCTGATGGCGCGGGGCAAGGTCAACCGCGACGGCGCCGCCGTCGGCGAAGGCCAGTCGGGCCGCCAGCTGTTCGCCCGGCTCGAGGATGCGCACGGCTTCAAGCCCGGCGATTTCGTGACCGTCCGGGTCGAGGAACCGCCGCTGGAACATGTCGCGCGGCTGCCGTCTTCGGTGCTGGACGCGGCGCAGACGGTGCTGGTGCTGGGGGACGAGGACCGGCTTGAGGTGCTGCCCGTGACACTGGTGCGCCGGCAGGGCGACGAGGTCCTGCTGCGCGGCGAGGGGCTGGAAGGCCGCGAGGTCGTCATCGGGCGCACGCCGCTGCTGGGCCCGGGCATCCGGGTGCGGCCGATCCGGCCGGATCGGCCCGACGAGGCGGCAGAGGCGGTTCCGGATCCCTCGATGCTGAAGCTCAGCGATGAACACCGGGCGCGGCTGGTGGCCTTTGTCACCGGGAACAAGCGGATGCCCGAGGATGTGAAGGCCCGGCTGCTGGGCGCGCTGGAACAGGACGAGGTGCCCGCGCCGGTGGTGCAGAGGATCGAATCCCGGATGGGGGGCTGAGCCGTGGCGCGCCATCTTCCCCCGGCGGCGGGCGGCATCCTTTCGTATTTCACCCGTCACCGGACGGCGGCGAACCTGCTGCTGATGGTGCTTCTGGTGCTGGGCACCGCGTCGATCCCGGCGATGCGGGCGCAATTCTTTCCCGACGTGATCCTGGATACCGTGACGGTCACCGTCAAATGGGACGGCGCCGGGCCCGAAGACGTGGACGGCGCCATCGTGCAGCTGCTGGAACCTTCGCTGCTGGCGGTCGAAGGGGTGGAAAGCACGACCTCGACCTCCAAGGAAGGCGCGGCGTCCATCGTCATGGAGTTCGAGCCCGACTGGGACATGTCGCGCGCCTCGGACGAGGTGCAGGCGGCGGTCGAGGCGGTGACCGACCTGCCCGAGGATGCCGACGATCCGGTGGTGCGACGGGGCGCCTGGCGCGACCGGGTGACCGACGTGGTGATCACCGGGCCGGTGGCGCCCCGGCAGCTGGGGTTGTTTGCCGATGAACTGGTCACGCGGCTGTTCGCCGAAGGCGTCACGCGCACGACGATCCGGGGCGTGGCGGCGCCGGAGACCATCGTCGAGGTGCCGTCGTCCAAGCTGATCGCCCATGACGTCACGATGGAACAGATCGCGGCGGCCATCGCCGGCGAGGTCACCGCCAATCCGGCGGGCGACATCACCGGGGCCAATGCCCGGGTGCGGACAGGCACGGAAAAGCGCACGGCCGAGGAAATCGAATCCATCGTGCTGCGGTCCAATGTCGACGGGTCGAACCTGACCATCGGCGACGTGGCGACGATCCGGGTCGAGGGCGCGGACCGCGAACGCACCTATTTCGTCGGCCCCGATCCGGCGGTGTCGATCCGGGTGGACCGGTCGGACAACGGCGATGCCATCGACATCCAGCACACGGTCGAGAACGTCGTCGCGCAGATGCAGGCGTCTCTGCCCAGGGGCGTGACGATGGACCTGATCCGCACCCAGGCCAAGGCGATCATCGAACGGCTGGACATCCTGGTGGACAACGGGGTCGTCGGGCTGGCGCTGGTGGTGATCCTGCTGTTCCTGTTCCTGAACGCGCGCACGGCGCTGTGGGTGGCGGCGGGGATCCCGGCGTCGATGTTCGCGGCGATCGCGCTGATGTACGGCTTCGGGCTGACGATCAACATGATATCGCTGTTCGGGCTGATCATCACGCTGGGGATCGTGGTCGACGATGCCATCGTGATCGGGGAACATTCGGATTATCGCGCCAGGGTGCTGGGCGAACACCCCGTGGTGGCTGCCGAACGCGCGGCGCAAAAGATGGCGATGCCGGTCTTTTCGGCCACGATGACCACGGTGATCGCCTTCTTCAGCCTGACCGCCATCGGCGGGCGCTTCGGCGACATGATCCGCGATATCCCCTTTACCGTGATCGTGGTGCTGACCGCATCGCTGGTGGAATGTTTCTTTATCCTGCCGCACCACATGTCCCACGCGCTGGCCCATTCGGCCAAGGACCATTGGTACGACTGGCCGAGCCGCGTGGTGAACAAGGGATTTACCTGGGTCCAGACGCGCCTGTTCCGTCCTTTCATGGGCTGGGTGATCTGGGCGCGCTACGTGGTGCTGGCCGGGACCGTCGCGCTGCTGGCCAGCCAGGCGGCGCTGTTCCTGTCGGGCGATGTGCAATGGCGGTTCTTCAACGCGCCTGAACAGGGCTCGATCACCGGCAACTTCTCGATGCTCGAAGGGGCGACGCGCGAAGACACGCTGGAGATGATGCGCGAGATGCAGCGCGCCACGGATGAGGTGGCGAAGCGCTACGAGGACGAATACGGCACCAACCCGCTGGACTACGTGATCGCCGAGATCGGCGGCAATGCCGGGCGGGGGCTGGCGGGCGCCGACACCAAGGACCCCGACCAGCTGGGCGCGATTTCGATCGAGCTGATCGATCCCGACAGCCGGCCCTATTCCAGCTTTGCCTTCGTGGCCGATCTGCAGGACGCGGTGGTCAACCATCCCAAGGCCGAAACCGTCAGCTTTCGCGGCTGGCGGTCGGGGCCGGGGGGCGATTCCATCGACGTGCAGATTTTCGGCGCCAATATCGAAACGCTCAAGGCCGCGGCCGAGGATTTCAAGGCCGCGATCAGCCGCTACCCCGAGGTGTCGGCGGTGCAGGACAACCTGGCCTACGACAAGGAAGAGCTGATCCTGGACCTGACCGCGCAGGGTCAGGCGCTGGGGTTCACCATCGAAAGCCTCGGCAACGCGCTGCGCGCCAAGCTGAACGGGATCGAAGCCGCGACCTATCCCGACGGGCCCAGGTCCGCCGCGATCCGGGTGGAGCTGCCCGAAGGCGAGCTGACCGCGGATTTCCTGGAACGCAACCAGATGCGCACGCCGGCGGGCAATTACGTGCCGCTGGCCGATATCGTCAGCGTCGAGGCCAAGACCGGATTTTCCACCGTCCGGCGCGAGAACGGGCTGCGCCTGATTTCGGTCACCGGGGACATATCCGAAGACGACCCGGCCCGGGCCGAGGAGATATCGAAAGCCATCGAGGAAGACATCCTGCCGCGCATCGCCGAGGAGAACCAGGTGGAATGGCGGATCTCGGGCCTGTCCGAGCAGGAGGATGAATTCCTGGCCAACGCGCGCACCGGGTTCATCCTGTCGCTGACCGGGATCTACCTGTCGCTGGC
This sequence comes from Marinibacterium anthonyi, assembly GCA_003217735.2. Classification (GTDB taxonomy): domain Bacteria; phylum Pseudomonadota; class Alphaproteobacteria; order Rhodobacterales; family Rhodobacteraceae; genus Marinibacterium; species Marinibacterium anthonyi. Next base: position 971,663 of record CP031585.1, read on the forward strand.
CTGGGTGTTCTCCAGCTGGACCCGGCCCATCGTGGTGATGGCGATCATCCCCTTCGGGCTGGTCGGCACGATCTGGGGGCATTACATCTGGGGCGTGCCGATGTCGATGTTCACCATTGTCGGCCTGCTGGGGATGACCGGGATCATCATCAACGATTCCATCGTGCTGGTGACGACGATCGACGAATATACCGAGGACAGGGGGCTGTTGCCGTCGATCATCGACGGCACCGCCGACCGGCTGCGGCCCGTGCTGCTGACCACGGCGACAACGGTGCTGGGGCTGGCGCCGCTGTTGTACGAAAGTTCGGTCCAGGCGCAGTTCCTGAAACCCACGGTGATCACGCTGTGTTACGGGCTGGGCTTCGGCATGGTGCTGGTGCTGCTGGTGGTGCCGGCGCTGATCGCGATCCAGCGCGACGTGGCCCGGCCCTTTGCCGCGCTGCGCCGGGTGCTGAAGGCGCCGCAGCCCATCGCCGGGGTGATGATGGGCACCATCGCGGCGGTGGGCGCGTGGCTGGCGGTGACCATCGGCATGGTGGCGGTGACGGGCGGGTTGCCCGGGCCGCTGGCCGACTGGATGCCGCGCCTGGGCGGCATGCGGCCGCTGTCGGCGGCGCTGGTGCTGTTCGTCATCGGCACCGGGCTGATCGTGCTGGCGGTAACGGTGGTGTCGCAGGTCTACGCGTCCCGGCAGGAGCGGCAGGTTTAGGCGGTAGGCGTCAGCCCGGGTGAGCCTGCGCCAGGCGGACCACCAGGTCGACCTTGTCGCTCATCGGAAGGGCTTGGGCCAGGACGGTGTCCACGGGGATCCACGCGGCGTCGGAGACATCGTCGTCGGGCGCTGGCGCACCCGCCTCGTAGCGGCAGAGCACGGCGGCCAGCAGGAAATGCACCGCCGTGCCGCCGTCGGGCGCGGGGACGATCACGTCGATATTGGTCAGGTAGTCGATCGGGCGCGCGGTGACGCCGGTTTCTTCCAGCAATTCGCGCGCGGCGGCGTCCAGGGCGGTTTCGCCCAGTTCCACGTGCCCGCCCGGAAAGCCCCACAGCCCGGCATCGGGGTCGTTCCGGCGCCGGGCCAGCAGGACGTGGCCGTCATGGACGACCACCGCGATGGCGCCAAGAAGGGGGCGTGGGATCATGGGATCAGCCCGGATCGCAGCCAAGGATGTCGACGGCGTGGCTGTCGCCCAGCACGGTCAGCCGCACCTTGGACCGGTCCAGCGCGATGGTGCCACCTTCGGAATGGATCAGGTCGGCCGAGGCGGTCAGGGTGTTGCCGCTGCGGCTGGCCTGCGTTTCCGTGGCCCAGATCAGCGGATTGCCCGGCTCGATCACCGCGACTTCGCGACCGCCGGCGGTGGGCATGGCGATGCGGGCGGTGATGTGCAGCCCCTCGGCCGTGGGTTTCAGCGCGCAGGAGACCGTGGTCACCCCGGCCTCGGACGCCGAATAGGGGCGTTCGGCCATGGCGGCGGCGATGGCGGTGTTGCGGGGGGCGGCCGGGTCCAGCTGGACGTCGAAGTCCAGGCGTTCGGGAACGCAGACATCCTTGCAGACGCCCAGGTCGATCGACCCTTTCAGGCGAATCGGGGCGCCGGGCTGATCCAGGGTCAGTTCCACCGGCAGGACGACGCCGTCCTTGTAGCCGATGGTTCGGTAACCGGATTGTTCGAACGCATGCGGGGCGGGCCAGGTGATGGCCACGGCCTTGAGGTTGCGCGACCCCTTCCAGTCGAACTGCGGCGGAATGCCGGCTTCGCCCGGGCTGCGCCAATAGGTCTTCCATCCCGGCGCCAGCGTCAGGCGAAGACCTGCCAGGTGGGTGCCTTTCGGCGTCGCTCCGCCGTCGAGAACCTCGAGCCGGATCATGTGATCGGGCGTGCCGGCCAGCAGCCGGGCGGGCAGGGCAGAGACGGTCAGGGCGGCGGTCAGGGCCAGGGAAAGAAGGCGCAAATGGATCATGGCGCCATAGGTGGCCTGTCGCGGCGCGATTGCCAAGTCACGAAGCAGTCAGTCAGGTCCCCGCGATCAACGGTCACGGGGCGGGTCGCACGGGGTCGCACGGGGTTGCGCGATGGCTGCCGGGTCGCCAAACTGACGGGGCGCCGGGCAGGCAAGCGCGGCGCGCGACATCGGCCGGAGGTAGACGGCCGCAAGGAGGACATGGACCTTACAGGCCAACTTCTGATCGCCATGCCCGGCATGGGTGATCCGCGTTTCGAGCATTCCGTCGTGTTCCTGTGCAGTCACGGAGACGACGGCGCGATGGGGCTGATCATCAACAAGCCCGCGCGCGACGTGCGGCTGCGCGATCTGTTCAACCAGCTGGAGATCGAACCGGCGTCCATCGGCGTGGACGGGCCGGTCTTTTACGGCGGCCCGGTCGAGGGCGCGCGGGGCTTTGTGCTGCATTCCACGGATTACACCTCGAAGCTGTATACCATGGATGTGCCGGACGGGTTCGCCATGACGGCGACGCTGGACGTGCTGGAGGATATCGCCAAGGGCACGGGTCCGGTGAAATCCCTGATGATGCTGGGCTATGCCGGCTGGGGGCCGGGGCAGCTCGAGGGCGAAATCGCCATGAACGGCTGGCTGACGGCCGGGGCGACCCCGGAACTGGTGTTCGATTTGCCCGATGGCGAGAAATGGAGCGCGGCGCTGAAGGAGCTGGGCGTCGATCCCCTGAGCCTGTCCGCGGCTGCCGGACGGGCGTGACGCCTCAGGGCCGAAAGGCCGCGCGTCGGCCTTTTCCTGCGGGATGACGTTGCGCCCGCGCGGCCTGTTCGGCGCTGTGCCGGTGACACCGTTTCGGGATTAGCTGTCGCGCGGGGCGGCTGCGCGGCGCAGGCGGTCGTTGAGCGCAGCCCCCAGCCCGGTCTCGGGAATCGGCGCGACCGCGATGGGCCGGCCGGTGATGTCGAGCCGGTGAAGACAGTCGAAAAGCCGCGCCGCCGCCTCGACCGGATCGCCCGAGGGTGACAGCGACAGGTCCCCCGTCACCGCCCCGAAGCCCAGCAGCACCTCGTCCCCCACCGGTTGCGTGGCGTTCAGCCTGACCGCCCCGCGCGGCGCGTAATGCGACAGAAGTTGTCCGGGCGAGGACGGTTTGGGCCCCGCGATGGGCCGCGCCAGCGGCGTGGCGAGCGTGGCCTCGATGGCCTCGCTCGCCACGCCTCCGGGGCGCAGAAGCACGGGCGATCCGTCCGGGTCTTCGCCGACGATCGTCGATTCGACGCCGACGCCGCAGGGTCCGCCATCCAGCACCGCCGCGATCCGCCCATCCAGCCCCGACAGCACATGCGCCGCCGTTGTCGGGCTGATCCGCCCCGACGGATTGGCCGACGGGGCCGCCACCGGGCCGCCGAACGCCGTCAGCAGCCGCTGCGCCGTCTTGCCCGATGGCACCCGTATGCCCAGCGTCGTCAGGCCCGCCGTCACCAGCGAGGCGATGCCGTGGCCCGGCGCCAGCGGCAGCACCATGGTCAGCGGCCCGGGCCAGAACGCGGCCGCCAGGCGTTCGGCCTGTTCGGACCAGATCACCAGCTTGCGGGCCTCTTCCACGCTGGCCACATGGGCGATCAGGGGGTTGAACGACGGCCGCCCCTTGGCGGCATAGATTCGCGCCACCGCCGCGCCCGAACGGGCGTCGGCGCCCAGCCCGTAGACCGTCTCGGTGGGGAAGGCGACGCTTTGGCCGGCGCGCAGCAGAGACGCCGCGCGGCTTATCCCGGCGTCATCCGCCGAAAGACGTTCCGTTACATAGATGTCCATGACGCCGCGTTCGCCGGATTCCGGGACCCGGCCCTACTTGGATTGCGAGAGCTTTCGTTCCATACAATTTGAAATTGAAGGTGCCAAGCCCGGGGAAGGGCAAGCCAGATGGAGGAGACCATGACCTACCGCGCCCCCATATCCGACATCCGGTTCCTGCTAGACAACGTGGTCGGCTACGACCAGGTGGCGGCGACCGACAAGTTCGCCGAAGCCGATGCCGATGTCGCCGCCGCGATCCTGACCGAAGCCGGCAAGATCTGCGATGACGTGATGGCCCCGCTGCAACGCAACGGCGACCTGACTCCGGCCCGGCTGGAAAACGGCGTCGTGCGCACGTCCCCCGGCTTTGCCGAGGGCTGGGCCGCCATCGCCGAAGGCGGCTGGGTCGGGATGGCCGGGCCGCAGGAACATGGCGGCATGGGCCTGCCGATGGCGCTGACCACGGCGGTCAACGACATGATGTCGGGCGCCTGCCTGTCGCTGCAGCTGGCGCCGCTGATGACCCAGGGCCAGATCGAGGCGCTGGAACACCATGCCTCGGACGCGCTGAAGGACCTGTACCTGCCCAAGCTGATTTCGGGCGAATGGACCGGCACGATGAACCTGACCGAACCGCAGGCCGGGTCCGACGTGGGCGCGCTGTCGTCGAAAGCCGAACCCAATGGCGACGGGACTTTCGCGATCACGGGGCAGAAGATCTACATCTCCTGGGGCGACAACGATTTCACCGGCAATGTCTGCCACCTGGTGCTGGCGCGCCTGCCGGACGGCGTGCCGGGGACCAAGGGGATCTCGCTGTTCCTGGTGCCGAAATACATTCCCGATGCCGATGGCAACCCGGGCAAGGCCAACACGCTCAAGGTGGTCAGCCTGGAACACAAGCTGGGCCTGCACGGGTCGCCCACCTGCGTGATGCAGTACGACGGCGCGACCGGTTGGCTGGTGGGGCCGGAACACGGCGGCATGGCGGCGATGTTCACCATGATGAACAATGCCCGCCTGGGCGTCGGGTGCCAGGGAATCGGATCGGCCGAAGGGGCGTATCAGCACGCGCTGGCCTTCGCGCTGGACCGCAAGCAGGGCAAGACCCGGCGCGGCGAGACCGGCACGATCATCGAACATGCCGACGTGCGGCGGATGCTGATGACCATGAAGGCCGATATCTTTACCGCCCGGGCGATCGCGCTGTCCTGCGCCGTGGCCATCGACATGGCCAGTGCCACGGGCGAACCCGAATGGAAGGCGCGGGCGGCGCTTCTGACGCCGATCGCCAAGGCCTTTGGCACGGATATCGGCAATGAAGTCAGCCAGATGGGCCTGCAGGTCCATGGCGGCATGGGCGTGATCGAGGAAACCGGCGCCGCGCAATATGCGCGCGATGTGCGGGTGACGGCGATCTACGAAGGCACCAACGGGATCCAGGCCATGGACCTTGTGGCGCGCAAGATGATGGACGGGGGCGAGGCCGCGATGCGGCTGGTGGACGAGATGCAGGCCCTGGCCGAAAAGGCGCGGGCAACCCTGCCCGAACTGGCCGAACCCGTCTGGGAAGCCACCGAGACATTGCGCGAGACCACCGAATGGCTGGTCGAACAGACCGACATGGACGACCGGTTCGCCGGCGCGGTGGCCTATCTGCGCGGATTCGCCCGGGTGCTGGGGGGGTATTACCACCTGACCGCCGCGCTGGCCGCGCCGGAAGGGCCGCGCGCCGCGCTGGCGCGCTATTACATCCTGCGGCTGCTGCCCGAACATATCGGCCTGTTCGCCCAGACCAGGGCCGGGGCCGAGGGGCTGTTCGCGCTGGGTGTCGATGATATGGCGGCCTGAGACATGACCGCCTGACCCCGCACCCGGAGATCCCATGAGCCGCCACGCCCAAGCCGCCCTGCTGAACTATCCCTGGGAAAACCCGCCCGCCCGGGGCGACGCCACCGAGGTCGCGCCCGGCGTGCTGTGGATGCGCCTGCCGCTGCCGATGCGGCTGGACCACGTCAACGTCTATGCGCTGGATGACGGGGCGGCGGGCTGGACCGTGGTTGATACCGGCTTTTCCTCGCGCCTGACGCGCGAGATCTGGGGCGAGCTGATGGCCGGCCCGCTGGGCGGGCGGCCGGTGCATCGGCTGATCCTGACGCATCATCACCCCGACCACCTGGGCCTGGCCGGCTGGTTCAAGGCGCAGCACGGAGCGGACATCGTCACCACGCGCACCGCCTACCTGATGGCGCGGATGCTGATCCTGGATGAACAGCAGACGCTGCCCGAGGAAACGCTGGCCTTCTACCGCAGCGCCGGGATGCCCGACGACCTGCTGGAAAAGCGCAAGGCCGAGCGGCCGTTCAACTTTGCCGACGTGGTCGACCCGCTGCCGCTGGGCTACACCCGGATCCGCCAGGACGACGTGATCACCATGGGCGGGCGCAGCTGGGACATCCATATCGGCAATGGCCACGCCCCCGAACACGCCACGTTCTGGAGCCGGGACGACAACCTGGTGATCGCCGGCGACCAGATCCTCAGCTCGATCAGCCCGAACATAGGGGTGCACGCGACCGAACCCATGGCCGACCCGGTGGGCGACTGGCTTGAGGCCTGCGAACGGCTGTCGCAGCTGGCGCGCCCCGATCACCTGGTGCTGGGCGGTCACAAGCTGCCCTTTACCGGCCTGCCGACGCGCATGCGCCAGTTGATCGAGAACCACCACGGCGCCCTGCGCCGCCTGCTGGGGCACCTCGACACGCCCAGATCCGCCGCAGACTGCTTTGCGCCGCTGTTCAAGCGGTCCATCGGCGATGGCGAATATGGCCTGGCCCTGGTTGAAGCGATCGCCCATGTAAGCCACCTTTACCAGGTGGGCCGGGCGACCCGGACCCGTGGCGAGGACGGCGCCTGGCTGTACCAGAGCAAGGGCTGAAAAGGGGGGAACCCCATGACCGACAAGGACGAAACCCGTGAAACCGGCAACGGGGCGATTCCGCGCCATCACGAGGTCTATTGCGGCGAGGGCGTGAAGCCGCCCGCCGAAGTGCCCGACAGTCTGAGGCAACCGGTCAGCGCAAAAAGCCCGGCGCGGTGGGCCTATGAACGGCTGGTGCTTTACGTGAAGAACTTCGAAGACCAGCTGGACGGAGAACACGAGGTCGCCATGGGCTTCGCCGGAAGCGACGCGGGCGTGCTGCGGATCGAGGGGATGGGTTATTTCGACCCCGGCATCGTGACCTTCTACGGGGCCGATGCCACTGGCGCCAAGACCCAGCTGATCCAGCATGTCAGCCAGCTGAACGTCCTTTTGCGCGCCATGCCCAGGCGCAGCGAGGAAAAGCCACCTTCGCGGATCGGCTTTCGCCTGGCGGCAGATCTTGAGCAGAGCGAGGCGCAAAGTTGACACATCGCGCCTTGCGCCTAATTGGCAGCGTGACAGAAACGCGCGGATCCGGTAATCGCTGGATAAACTGAAGCGAGGAGAGCCCGTCATGGCCGAACACAAGCTGGGTACCATGGACATCACTGCGCAGGAAAAGACCTTCGAAGGATTCACATCCTTTGTCGCCAAGGCGATGATATCCATCCTTGTCCTGTTGGTCCTGATGGCCATCTTCATTATCTGACGGCTGCCTCAATCGTGCGATTTCCTCTTCTGTGCGCCGCCGGCCTTGCACTGCTGGCCGGCTGCTCCGCCATTTCTCCCAATGCCAGCGATCAGGAAATCGCGGCGGTCTCGTTCCGCGACGACGGGCCGAAATCGGTCAGCCTGATGACCGTGATCAACACCAGTTCGGGGTCCGGCGCGCATTCCGCGCTGCTGATCGACGGGCCGGAACGGATCATCTTCGATCCGGCGGGCACTTTCGAATACGACCTGATCCCCGAACGCAACGACGTGCTGTTCGGGATCACACCGCGCAACGAACAGATCTACAAAAGCGCCCATGCCAGCGAAAAGCGCTATATCCAGATCCAGACGATCCCCCTGACCGAAGAACAGGCCGCCGTGGCCTATCAGACCGCGCTGAACTGGGGCGCGTCGCCGGCGGCGCATTGCACGACCTCGACCTCGGGCGTGCTGAAGTCGATCCCCGGCCTGCAAAGCATTCAGACCACCTGGTATCCACGCAAGCTGGCCGAACAGGTGTCCCACATCCCCGGCGTCAAGCAGAGCGTCTATTCCGAAGGCGACAGCGAGTCGCTGAAGGAAGCGGTGGACGAGCTGAACGAAGACCTGAAAAAGCAGCGCTGGAAAAAGGGCTGAGGCCGGGGCGCTAGAACATCAGCGCCGGCAGGATCAGCGTGAGGGCGCCGGCGATGACCGCCGGCAGCACCGATTTCGTCAGGTAGCCCACGGCCAGCGTGACGCCAGCGGCGGCCAGCTTGACCGGATCGGTCTGCCCGCCGCTGGCCTTGGGCCACAGCACCAGCGGCGTCACCAGCGCCGGCAGGATCGACACCGCCGTGTAGCGCAGGACGCGCAGCAGCCAGCGGGGCAGGGGCCGGTCGCCCACGAAACCCAGGAACAGGAAGCGCAGCCCGAAGCTGCCGATGGCCAGCGCCACGATCACCGTCCACAGGACGGCATCGCTGAATTCCTGCGCGCCCATGGTAGTGCCTGTCATATCAGCCGCCCCGTGCGCCGTTCGATGATGGTTTCGACCTGGGCGCCCGCTACCATGCCGCAGATCCCCGCGATGATAAGGCCCAGGTTATGCGGCACCCAGGCGGTGAGGATCGACATGGTCACCGACACCAGCGCCGCCGTGATATGCGCCGGCGTGCGCAGCATCGGCGCGACGATGGCGGTGAAGGCGATGGGCACCGCGAAATCCAGCGACCAGCTTTCGGGAATCGCCGCGCCCACGATCGCCCCGGTCAGCGTCATCGCGCACCACAGCGGCGCGATGATCGCGCTGGTGCCGAAGAAATAGGCCCATTTCTCGGCCAGGGGCATGTCGGGTTTCTTTTCGAATTCCACGATCGACAGCGCATAGGACTGATCGACGATGAAGAACGCCCCGATGGCGCGTTTCCACATCGGCGCCGCGCCCAGGTAAGGCGTCAGCGCGGCGGAATACATCGCGCAGCGCAGGTTCACCGCCAGGGCCGAGATCAGCACGATCACCGTGGGTGTATGTTCGCGCATCAGCTGCAGCGCGGTGAACTGGGCGGCGCCCGCGAAGACCGAGAACGAGAACACGAAGGTTTCGATCACGTGCAGCCCGGCTTCGCCCGCGACCACGCCGAACAGCAACCCGAAAGGCCCCGCCACGAAGATGAACGGCAGGCTGTCGCGCGCACCCCGCCACAAGGCTTGGCCGGGCGCGCGATTGGTGGTGGAGGATGTCATGCTGAAACTCTAGACTGCGCCAGACAGGGTTAACGGCGATCACGGGAGGACGCAATTGGCCAGGCAGGACGACGTTTCGGAATTTCTGATCGCACCGGACCCGGGCGCGGCGGGTCTGACCCGCGCGGTGCGTGGGACGGACCAGGCGGGCCAGCCCGTCGACCTGTCGGTGGTCGAGGAACGGCCGCTGACCATCTACCTGAATTCACAGGAAATCGTCACCGCGATGACCATCGGGGATTACCCCGAATACCTGGCGCTTGGGTTCCTGAAGAACCAGGGCATGTTGCGCGCTGACGACCGGATCACCGGCGTCGATTACGACGAAGAGATCGAAACCGTGGTCGTGCGCACCGAACGCCAGACCGGGTATGAAGAGAAGCTGAAGAAGAAGACGCGCACCAGCGGCTGCGCCGTGGGCACCGTCTTTGGCGACATGATGGAGGGGCTGGAGGGCGTCACGCTGCCCGCCACCCGGGTCAGGACCTCGTGGCTGTACGCGCTGGCCTCGCGCATCAACCGGACGCCGTCGCTGTACCTGGAAGCCGGGGCGATCCACGGCACGGTGCTGTGCTGCGAGGATCGGCCGCTGGTCTACATGGAAGACGTCGGCCGCCACAACGCCGTCGACAAGATCGCCGGCTGGATGCTGAAGCATGACGTCGATCCGGGCGACAAGATCCTTTACACCACCGGGCGGCTGACCTCCGAGATGGTGATCAAGACGGCGATGATGGGCATTCCCGTCCTTGCCTCGCGGTCCGGTTTCACCGCCTGGGGGGTGGAGATTGCCCGCGACGTCGGCCTGACCGTGATCGGCCGGATGCGCGGACAGCGGTTCGTCTGCCTGGCCGGCGACGAACGCCTGGTGCGCGACGTCGATCCGTCCTCGGTTCCCGAAGAGGACGGCAAGCACCGCCGCAAGAGCGCCCGCGCATGACCGACGGCCTGATCTTCGCGTTGCTGTTCGGCGGGGCGTTCCTGCTTTGGGTGGGCACGCTGGGGCTGTTCTGGATGGTGTTCCGCAGCTGGCAATGGGTGATGGACGCCATGAGCCGCTGCCCCGCCGCGATCCTGCGCCGGCTGGGGTGGCCGGTGGTGTCGCCCTTTGACGAGGACGCGACCGACGACATTCCCCGCACCCGGGTCATGGCGCTGCAGGCGCGGGTGTTCGTCTTTGACCTGCCCGGGGACTGCCCCGATGACGCCAGGGCCTACGCCCGCCAGTTCCGCCGCTGCGTGCTGGCGCTGACGGCGCTGATGTGCGGGATCTGCGTGTTGGTGGTCTGGCTGGAACCGGCGTTCCTGATCGTGGGGCAGGTGTTCCTTGGCGTGCTGCTGGCCTGGGCGCTGCTGCATGTCGCGCTGCTGTGGCGCTGGCGGCTTTGGCCGGGACAGCAGGTGGCCGACGCATGACGACACCTTTGGGCGTGATCCTTGCCGGCGGTCTGGCCCGCCGGATGGGCGGCGGCGACAAGGGCCAGCTGGACCTGGGCGGCCGCCCGATCCTGGGCCACGTGATCGACCGGCTTGCGCCGCAGGTCGATGCCCTGGCGCTGAACGCCAACGGCGATGCCGGACGGTTCGCAGGTTACGGTCTGCCGGTGATCGCCGATACGATCGACGGCTTTGCCGGTCCGCTGGCCGGGGTCCTTGCCGGGCTCGACTGGGCGGCGGGGCAGGGGGCCGATACCATCGTGACCGCCGCCGCCGACACGCCCTTCTTTCCGCGCGACCTCGTCGCCCGCCTGACCGCGTCCGCCTCGGGCCAGACCCACCCTTTGGTGCTGGCCGCCACACCGGATCCGCAGCGCGGCACGATCCGCCACCCGACCTTCGGCCTTTGGCCCGTCGCGCTGCGCGACGACCTGCGCACGGCGCTGGAGGGCGGTCTGCGCAAGGTCGTCCTGTGGACCGAGGCGCATGGCGGGCGGGAAACCGTCTTTGCCGACGGCCCGCCCGATCCCTTCTTCAACGTCAATACGCCCGAGGACCTGGAACAGGCCCGGGTCCTTCTGGAGGCAGCAACATGAGGGTCTTCGGGGTGACCGGCTGGAAGAACGCCGGCAAGACCGGGCTGATGGAACGGCTGGTGACCGAGATCACCGGGCGCGGCATTACCGTGTCCACCGTCAAGCACGCGCATCACACGTTCGACGTGGACCACCCGGGCAAGGACAGCCACCGCCACCGCACGGCGGGCGCGTCCGAGGTTCTGCTGTCGTCGCGCAACCGCGTCGCCATCATGCAAGAGCTGCGCGATGCGCCCGAACCGCCCCTGTCGGAGCTTCTGGCGCGGTTGAACCCGGTCGACCTGATCCTGATCGAAGGCTACAAGCGCGACACCCACCCCAAGGTCGAAGCGCATCGGGCCGAAACCGGCAACCCGTTGATCGCACTGGACGATCCTTCGGTAAAGGCGGTGGCCAGCAACGTGGCGCTGGAGTTGGACCGGCCGGTTTTCGACCTGGACGACACCCGCGCCATCGCCGATTTCATCCTGGCCGAGGTGGGCCTGGTCAAGGTGCGGTCGTGACATTCGACACCTTCGCCATGCTCGACTGGTCCGGGGGCAACGATACCGGCCCGCGTCCGCGCAAGGATGCGATCTGGGCCTGCATCGCCCGGTTCGGCGTGGCGCAGGACCCTGTCTATCTGCGCAACCGGGTCGCGGCCGAGGCCTGGCTGACCGGGCTGATCGAGGCGGAGACGGAGGCCGGGCGGCGCCTGTGCCTGGGGGTCGACTTTCCCTTCGGCTACCCGGCGGGCTTTGCGCGGGCGGTGACGGGGGGCGACGATCCGCTGGGGCTATGGGCCTGGTTCGCCGCGCGGGTCGAGGACAGCCCCGAGGGCAACAACCGTTTCGATCTGGCCGGAGAGATCAACCGGCAGGTCGGCGCGGGGCGGGGGCCGTTCTGGTTCAACGGCCTGGCCCGCGAGATCGAGGGGCTGGCCAGGACCCGTGCCGGGTACGAAACACCTTTTCCCGAACGCCGCGCCGCCGAGGAGATCGCCAAGGGCGCCTTTACCTGCTGGCAGATGGGCGGCGCCGGGGCCGTCGGCGGGCAGGTGATGACAGGGCTTGCCGTGCTGGAACGCCTGCGCCGGCGGTTCGCCGGGCAGATCGCCGTCTGGCCCTTTGAACCGCTCGACCGCCCGGTGGCGTTTGTCGAGATCTGGCCGTCCTTGCTGGACCCCGTCGTGAAGGCACGCACCGGGCCGGACGACATCCGTGACGCGGTGCAGGTTCGGGTGGTGGCCGAGGCGCTGGCGCGCCTGGCCCCTGATGCGCTGGCCACGATGCTGGACGTGGAAGCGCCCGAGGAGGGTTGGATCCTGGGTCTGGGACACGAAGAGACGTTGCGCGCCGGGGCCGATCCGCTGGCCCCGCCGCCCCTGAAGAACGATTGTTTCGCCCTGCCGCACGGGGTCGACTGGACCCCGGTCGACGACGCGCTGGCCCTGCTGCGCGACCGGCTGACCCCGGTCACCGGGGCCGAGGTGCTGCCCGGGGCATCGGCCCTTGGCCGGGTGCTGGCCGCCCCGGTGGTGGCCAACCGGTCCAATCCGCCCGAACCCAATACCGCCGTCGATGGCTACGGCTTTGCCGGACCGGCGCCGGAGGGGCCTTTTTCGCTGCCGCTGATCAAGGGACGTTCAGCCGCCGGGGCGCCGTTCGACGGCACGGTGCCGGCCGGTGGGGCGCTGCGTGTGCTGACGGGCGCGGCGCTGCCGGAAGGCGTCGATACGGTGGTGCTGGATGAAGATGTCGCGCTGGGGCGCGGGCAGGTGGCGTTCCATGGGCCGCTGAAGAAGGGCGCCAATACGCGCAAAGCCGGTGAGGACGTGATGGCCGGCGACCGGATCCTGGCCCCGGGACGGGTGCTGACCCCGGCCGACCTGGCGCTGATCGCGGCGGTGGGCGTGGCCGAGGTGACGGTGCGCGTGCCGCTGAAGGTGGGCGTTCTGTCGACCGGGGACGAGATCGTCGACCCCGGCACACCGGCTGCGCCGGGGCAGATATACGACGCCAACCGGCCGATGCTTTTGGCCATGCTGGCCCGTTTCGGGTTCGACCCGGTGGACCTGGGCAAGGTGCCCGACGACCGGGAGGTTTTGCGCGCAAGGCTCGACCGGGCGGCGGGGGATGTGCAGGCGGTGCTGACCAGCGGCGGGGCATCGGCGGGGGACGAAGACCATGTTTCGGCCCTGCTGCGCGAGACCGGGGCGCTGCAGGAATGGCGGATCGCGCTGAAACCCGGGCGGCCTCTGGCGCTGGGGATGTGGCAGGGGATGCCGGTCTTTGGCCTGCCGGGCAACCCGGTGGCGGCGATGGTCTGCACGCTGATCTTCGCGCGCCCCGCGCTGGGGCTGCTGGCCGGGCGGGGCTGGGAAGATCCCTGGGCGGTCGACGTGCCGGCGGCGTTCGAGAAGAACAAGAAGCCGGGGCGGCGGGAATACCTGCGGGCGCGGCTGAGGGACGGAAAGGCCGAGGTCTTCAAATCCGAAGGATCGGGGCGGATCAGCGGGCTCAGCTGGGCCGAAGGGCTGGTGGAACTGGAAGACGGCGCCCGGCATGTGCGGCCGGGCGACCCGGTGCGATTCCTGCCGTTCGCGGCGTTCGGACTGTAGGGCCCGGAAGTTTCGAATGTCCCGGGTCCGGGCGGATCCGTCAGTCGAAGGTCCCGGCCACGCGGCCCAGCAGCATGAAGGCCCGCGCCGTGCGTGTGTCGCCAAGCGCCGAGATCTCGGCATCCGATGCCTCGGCCTCGAATTCCGAGAACATGTGGTCGAACCGGCGCAGGAAATGGTGCGCCGCGTCGCGAAAGATCGGGTCCTGTTTCATCCGGGCCGCCGCCAGCGCCAGCGAGGACCGGTCGCGCACGCCGCCCAGCGGCGCCACCGCCCGGCCGCGCACGCCGTGGGCGAACTGGCGCCAGACGTCGGGCCGCGCCATGTCGGGGCGCAGGTCGTCCATGTAGATGCCTTCCTGGCTGAGCAGCGTCAGCACGTCCTGGCTGGCCTGGATCAGCTGCGCCGACTTGCGGTCCTTCAGCGCCCGGCGCAGGGCGGCAAATCCTTCGGTATCCTCGGCGGTTTCCGGGAAGTTCAGCGCCCGGATGAAATCCGACACCGGCGGCGGCGGTTGCAGCGCCTCGGCCGGGGTGCCCAGTTCAAGCGAGGTCTGCCCGTCATCGCCGGCTGCGATCTCGGGCGCCGCGGGGATCACCGGGCGGGGGGCGGTCTCGCGGTCGTGCATCGTGGTAAAGACCGCCAGCGCGGTTTCCGCCCGGCGCGTGGTTTCGGCGATCTCGTCCAGCTTTTTTTGCACCGAAGTGTCGCTGACCATCGCGCCGCGCTGGGTCTGGGCCATGTAGGCCGTCCGGATCGCGTCGATGGCTGTCTGCAGGCGCTGGCTTTCCTCGCGCATGACCCGGCTGGCCCGGGCCGCCGTGGCGGCGACCCAGATCATGCCCACCGGCAGGAAGATCGCCAGCATGGTCATCAGGAATCGCAGGCTGTCGACGTCGCCTTCTTCCGCGCCGGAGGAGCCCAGCAGGAAGAACGCCAGCGCGCCGCCCAGCCACAGGACGCTCAGCACCACGGCCGTGATCTCGATCCCGGTGACCTGGGGCGGACGGGGCTTGTCGTACAGTCCCAGCGGTGTGGACCGCGCGGTTTCGGGCTCGTTCGGCCTGGGTCCGGTCATGGACGCTCTCCGTCACTCACTACCGTTCGTACGGGCCGGGCGCCCCGGGGCGCCCGACTGAACGCGCGCTCAGACATAGGCGATGGTCAGGACCTCGTAGGTTTTCTCGCCGCCCGGCGTGCGCACTTCGACGCTGTCGCCTTCTTCCTTGCCGATCAGGGCGCGCGCGATGGGCGACTTGATGTTCAGCAGGCCCTTTTCGATGTTGGCTTCGTGTTCGCCAACGATCTTCCAGGTCTTCTCCTCTTCGGTGTTCTCGTCCACCAGCGTGACCGTGGCGCCGAACTTGATGGCGCCCGACAACTTGCTGGGGTTGATGACCTCGGCCAGGCTCAGCACGCCTTCGAGTTCCTTGATGCGGCCCTCGATGAAGGACTGCTTTTCGCGGGCCGAATGATATTCCGCGTTTTCGCTGAGATCGCCATGTTCGCGGGCCTCCGCGATGGCGGCAATGATCGCGGGGCGTTCGACGGCCTTCAGCTGTTTCAGTTCGGCTTCGAGCGCGGTGTGGCCCGCGGGCGTCATCGGGATCTTGTCCATATTGTCTTGTCCTGGATAGCGTCGTCTTCAGCCATGGTCCCTGCCGCTGCGGGCCAATGCTGATTAGCATTGCCACGGGATAACGGAAACGCAAGGGGCGATCAATCCACCTGTGGGAAAGCACGGTGCGGAAAACTATCGTCCGGTTCGCCAGGCGTTTCGGGCCATGCGGGCCCGTGTTCCGCAGGGTCCGGGGGGATGTTTCGCGGCCCGGCACCGGTTCGCTGCACCGGTTCGCCCGGGTCCGGGTCGGCAGATTGGCGCCACCCGGCGAAGGGCCGGGGATCGGGCGCCGTGCTGCGGGCCCGGGGCGTCGCCCCGGCGGTCCGGCGGCCACGATCCGATGACAGCCATCCTTTGCGCACCGGTGACATAACCCCGTGAAACGCAAGGTTCGACGCCACGCGCCGTGTTGCCTTTGAGGGTAGGCCCTGCCAGAACGAGGCCTGAGAAATAATATGTCGCGGGTGCGGTCCGGCACTCGCCCAGCAGCCACGGGGGACCAGCCAGCATGGCCGAGATTGAACGCGAAGCGATGGAAGTGGATGTCGTCATCGTAGGGGCGGGGCCCGCGGGCCTGTCCGCCGCGATCCGATTGAAACAGCTGGACGAGGATCTGGCCGTTGTCGTGCTTGAAAAAGGGTCCGAAGTCGGCGCGCATATCCTGTCGGGTGCCGTTCTGGACCCCTGCGGCCTGGACGCGCTGATCCCCGACTGGAAGGAAAAGGGCGCGCCGCTGAACGTGCCGGTGAAGGACGACAACTTCTACATGCTGGGCGAGGCGGGCGGCATCCGCATTCCCAACTGGCCGATGCCCAAGCTGATGAACAACCACGGCAATTACATCGTTTCGATGGGCAATGTCTGCCGCTGGATGGCCGAACAGGCCGAGGCCCTGGGCGTCGAGATCTTTCCCGGCATGGCCTGTTCGGAACTGGTCTATGACGAAAACGGCGGCGTGAAGGGCGTGGTCGCCGGCGAATTCGGCAAGAATCCCGACGGCACGCCGGGGCCGAATTACGAACCGGGGATGGAACTGCACGGCAAGTACGTGTTCCTGTCCGAAGGCGTGCGCGGGTCGCTGTCCAAGGAAGTGATCGCGAAATACGACCTCTCCGATGGCCACGAGCCGCAGAAATTCGGCCTTGGCATGAAGGAAATCTGGGAAATCGACCCCGCCAAGCACAAGGAAGGGTCCGTCACCCACACGATGGGCTGGCCGCTGGGGTCCAACGCGGGTGGTGGGTCGTTCATCTACCACGCTGAAAACAATCAGGTCTTCATCGGCTTCGTCGTCCACCTGAACTACAAGAACCCGTACCTGTACCCCTACATGGAATTCCAGCGGTTCAAGCATCACCCGATGGTGGCCGAGCTGCTGAAGGGCGGCAAGCGCATCGCCTACGGCGCGCGCGCGATTTCCGAAGGCGGGTACCAGTCTATGCCCAAGATGGTCGCGCCGGGCGTGGCGCTGCTGGGCTGTTCGGTCGGCATGGTCAACGTGCCGCGCATCAAGGGCAACCACAACGCGATGCTGTCGGGCAAGGCGGCTGCCGAGGCCGCCCATGCGGCGATCCAGGCCGGCCGGTCGGGTGACGAGCTGACGGCCTATGAAACGGACGTGCGGACCGGCGCCATCGGCCAGGACCTCAAGAAGGTGCGCAACGTCAAGCCGCTGTGGTCGCATTACGGCCTGCCGGCCTCGCTGACGCTGGGCGGGTTCGACATGTGGACGAACGAATTGTTCGGCGCGTCGATCTTCGGCACGCTGAAACATGGCGAGACGGACGCGGCGGCCACCCGCCAGGCGACCAGTTTCGAACCGATCGATTACCCGAAACCGGACGGCGTGCTCAGCTTCGACCGGCTGACCAACGTGAGCTTCGCGATGACGAACCACGAGGAAAGCCAGCCCTGCCACCTGCAGCTGAAGGACCCGCATGTGCCGATCGTCGTGAACCTGCCGGCCTACGCGGAACCGGCGCAGCGCTACTGCCCCGCCGGCGTCTACGAGGTGGTCAAGGAAGACGGCAAGGAGCCACGCTTCGTGATCAACTTCCAGAACTGCGTCCACTGCAAGACCTGCGACATCAAGGACCCCAGCCAGAACATCAACTGGACGGTGCCCCAGGGCGGCGACGGGCCGAATTATCCCAACATGTGAAACCGGGCGGGGCAGGTGTGCCCCGCGCCACCGGCCGGACGCGGGCAGCAGCGGGGTGACCCGGCCCCGCGCCGGCCGTGCGCCCGCCCTGCAAGGGGCAGAAACGCCGAAACGCGGCGGGAAAGCGCGGAAGTGATGCGCCGCGGCCACGGTGCCCATTGCGCGCACCGCGCCGATTCTTTAGCCTCACAGCCATCAAAATAAGAGGCAGTCTATCGTGAGTGTGTTGACCCTGTCCCGCGCGGCGATCGCGGGCCTTATGATCGGTGCCATGGCGCCCCGGATCGCCCCCGCCGAAACATCCGCAGGCGCCTATCTCGCGGCCCGCGTCGCGCTGTTCAACAGCGACTTCGCCCAGGCGGCCAGCTACTACACCCAGGCCCTGGCCCGCGATCCCGGCAATGCCACGCTGATGGAACGCGTGGTCACCGCCCAGCTGGCCATGGGCCACGTCGCCGAAGCACTGCCCGTCGCCCGCCGCATGGAAGAACTTGGTCTCGTCAGCCAGATGGCCAACATGGTCATCATCGCCGACAAGATCGGCCAGGGCGATTACGAGGCCTTGCTGTCCCGCGCCACCGAAGACCAGGGCGTCAGCCCGCTGGTCGACGGCCTGATGCTGGGCTGGGCCTACATGGGCACCGGATCCGTCGCCAAGGCGCTGGAGCAATTCGACAAGCTGGCCCAGGACGACGGTCTGCGCGGCTTTGCCATGTATCACAAGGCCCTCGCGCTGGCCTCGGTCGGGGATTTCGAAGGGGCCGAGGCGATCTTTTCGGACACCTCCGGCGGCACCGCCATCCTGTCGCGCCGCGCCGCGCTCGCCTATGCCGAGGTCCTGTCGCAGCTCGAACGCGATGGCGATGCGGCCGACATGCTGCGCGACGCCTTCGGCCCCGGCGCCGACCCGGCCGTCACCGCCCTGATCCAGCGCCTGGATGCCGGCGAAACGCTGCCCTTCACCCATGTCCGGTCCGCCCGCGACGGCATGGCCGAAATCTTCTTTTCCATCGCCGTGGTGCTGAACGGCGAAACCGCGTCGGAATACGCGCTGATCTATGCCCGCATGGCCAGCTACCTGCGCCCCGACCACATCGACGCGATGCTGCTGGGCGCCGAACTGCTGGACGAGGCCGGCCAGAACGACCTGGCCGTCGCCGCCTACAAGCAGGTCCCCAAGGACAGCCCCGATTTCCACGCCGCCGAACTGGGCCGGGCCGAGGCGCTGCGCCGCGCCGGCAAGCCCGACGCCGCGATCGAGGTGCTGGAACAGCTGGCACTCGCCTATCCCGACCAGGCGTCGGTGCAATCCGCCCTCGGCGGGCTGTTCCGCGAGCAGGAAGATTACGCCTCCGCCGCCAAGGCTTATGACCGCGCGATCGACCTGACACCGGAAACCGGCCGCAACCTGTGGTTCCTGCTGTATGCCCGGGGCATCAGCCACGAACGCCTGGGCAACTGGCCCGAGGCCGAGGCCGATTTCCGCACCGCGCTGGACCTGAACCCGGAACAGCCGCAGGTGCTGAACTATCTCGGCTATTCCATGGTCGAGAAGCAGGAAAACCTGGACGAGGCGCTGGACATGATCCGCCGCGCCGTCGCCGCGCGCCCCGACAGCGGCTATATCGTCGACAGTCTCGGCTGGGTGCTCTACCGCCTCGGCCGCTACAAGGAAGCCGTCGGCAACATGGAAACCGCCGTCGAACTGATGCCGGTCGATGCCGTCGTCAACGATCACCTGGGCGATGTCTACTGGGCAGTGGGCCGCAAGCTCGAAGCCGAATTCCAATGGCGCCGGGCACTCTCCTTCATCGACCCCTCCGATCCCGACAGCGAAGCCGACCCCGACCGGATCCGCCGCAAGCTGGACGTCGGGCTTGACCAGGTCCTGTCCGAGGAAGGCGCCCCGCCGATCAAATTCGCGAATGACGAAGGCTGAGGTCCAGGTCTTCGCCCCGGCCAAGGTCAACCTGACGCTGCATGTGACCGGCCGTCGCGACGACGGCTATCACCTGCTTGATTCCCTGGTGGTCTTCGCCGATGTCGGCGACACGATCACCGTGACCCCGGCCGATGCGCTCAGCCTCGCCATCGACGGCCCCGAGGCCGGTTCCCTGGCCGCCGACGTGGTGGCGCGGGACGACAACCTCGTCCTGCGCGCCGCCCGGTTCCTGGACCCCGGGCGCGGCGCGGCCATCACCCTGACCAAGCGCCTGCCGGTGGCCTCCGGCATCGGCGGCGGCTCGGCCGATGCCGCGGCCACGCTGCGCGCCCTGTCGACCCTCTGGGATGTCCCCCTGCCTGCGCCCGAGGCCACGGCGCCCCTGGGCGCCGACGTCCCCGTCTGCCTGCGCGGCGGGCCCGTCCGCATGCAGGGCATCGGCGCGCATCTCACGCCGCTGCCCCCCTTGCCCCCGCTCGACATCCTGCTGGTCAACCCGCGCATCGCCACCTCAACCGGCGCGGTCTTTCGCGGCATGGGCTCCTGCATCAACCCGCCCATGACCGACATGCCCCCGTCCGACCTTCCGGGCCTCGCCGCCTGGCTGAAGCACCAGCGCAACGACCTGGCGCCAGCGGCCATGGCCGCCACGTTCGAAATAGCCGATCTCCTGGCCACGCTGGAAACGCTCGCACCGCTGCACAGCGCCATGTCCGGCTCCGGCGCCACCTGCTTTGCGCTCTTCCCGCGCGACGGCTCCGCCGCCGCCGCACAGGACGCAATCCGCGCCAGCCACCCGCATTGGTGGAGCGCGCACGCCGCCGTCCTCTGACGACCCACATCTTCTTCTTGGTGAAAATACCTCGGGGGAGTCCTCCAGCGGAGGACGGGGGCAGCGCCCCCAAAACCCGGTCAGTTCAGCCGCGACACCACGTAATCGGCCAGATCCGAAAGCATCCCGCGCAGCGGCTGATCCGGCAGCACCTCAAGCGACCGGCGCGCCCTGGCTGCCCAGTCATGGGCCGTGACCTTGGTGCTTTCCAACGTGCCGTGCGCCCGCATCAGCTCCAGTGCCGTGGCCAGGTCGCCCTCTTCCTGCTTGCCCCGCTCGATGCAGCGCACCCAGAACGCCCGTTCCTGCTCGCTTCCGGCCGCAACGGCGCGGATCACCGGCAGGGTCAGCTTGCGCTCGCGGAAATCGTCGCCGACGTTCTTGCCGGTGGCGGAACTGTCGCCCTGGTAATCCAGCAGGTCGTCGGCGATCTGGAACGCGATCCCCAGCGCATCGCCATAGTCGCGCAGCGCATCCACCTGTTCTTCCGGCGCTCCGGCGATCACGCCGCCCACCTCGCAGGCCGCCGCGAACAGCGCCGCGGTCTTGCCGCGCACCACCTGCAGGTAGATGTCCTCGTTCGTCTTCAGATCCTGCGCCGCGGTCAGCTGCAGCACCTCGCCCTCGGAAATCGTGGCCGAGGCGTTGGACAGGATGTTCAGCACCCGCATCGACCCGGTTTCGGTCATCAGCTGAAAGGACCGCGCCAGCAGGTAATCCCCCACCAGCACCGAAGACTTGTTGTCCCACAGAAGGTTCGCCGTCGGCCGCCCGCGCCGCTGGGCGCTTTCGTCGACCACGTCGTCATGCAGCAGGGTGGCGGTATGGATGAACTCCACCGTCGCCGCCAGCTTGACCGCGTTGTCGCCGTCATGGCCGCACAGCTTCGCCGCGGCGAGCGTCAGCATCGGCCGCAGCCGCTTGCCGCCGGCCTCGACCAGGTGCGCGGTGATCTCGGGGATACGGGGGGCGTGGTCCGACACCATCCGGGTGCGGATCAGCGCGTCCACTGCTTTCATGTCCTCGCGCAGCGTCTCGGCCAGACGATCATGCGGCTTGGAAATTGTGACCTGGTCCATCGCGCCCTTGTACACGGCTCGACAAACCCCGATCCGTGCCCTTACATCCATCCCATGAAAGAGCTTCTGCGCAGCACCGACCCGACGATCATGGCCTTTGCAACCGCCCTTCTTGATGGGGAGGATATAGAGTGCTTTCAGATGGACGTAAACATGAGCATCCTCGAAGGCGGTATCGGCGTATTTCCGCGCCGCCTGATGGTGCGTGAGCAAGATTACGACGCCGCCCTGACGGTGATCACCGACAATGGAATCGACACCGGGCAGTGACGCAGTTCCCCGACGAGGATCTCAGCCGTGACGCCTTTCTGGGCGGCAAGCTGTTCCTTTATCAGCCAAAATCCGGATACAGGGCCGGTGTCGACCCGGTTCTTCTGGCCGCGTCCGTCGCGGCGAAACCCGGCGACCGGGTGCTTGACCTCGGGTGCGGGGCAGGGGCGGCGGTGCTGTGTCTGGGCACGCGGGTGCCGGGTCTGCACCTGCACGGGATCGAGGTTCAGCCGGGCTATGCCGCGCTTGCCCGACGAAATGCCGCGGAAGCCGGACTGCACATCGACGTGATCGATGCCGATCTGACCGCCCCACCGCCCGAGCTTCGCAAGATGACCTTCCATCACATCCTTGCGAACCCGCCCTATTTCGACCCGACCGCGCGCATTCCTGCCGCTGACCCGGGGCGCGAGCGGGGATTGGCCGAGGTCGCGCCGCTGTCCGCCTGGGTCGATTTCGCCGCCCGCCGGCTGCATCCGCGGGGCTGGCTGCATGTCATCCAACGCACCGCGCGGCTGCCCGATCTGCTGGTCGCGTCACAGGGAAAACTGGGCTCGATCGAGGTGCTGCCGCTGGCCGCGCGCTTGGGCCGGACGCCCGAACACGTCATATTTCGCGCGCGCAAGGACGGCCGCGCGCCGTTCCGTCTGCACGCCCCGATGATTCTTCACGAAGGCATGAAACACCTGTCGGATGCTGAAGATTACAGCGCCGAAATCGATGGCATTTTACGTAGGGGCAACATGTTGACGTGGCCGGTCTGAAACCTGCTTTGTCTGGTGTCTGTCATAATTTTGTTGCGTCTGACGCGTGACAGGCGATTTTTTTTATGCTCCGATGAACCTGTCCAGGCCAGAAAAGGAGATACTGTATGACTCTCAGCACGCATATTTCTGAACTGAAACGCAAGCATCAGAGCTTGAGCGACAAGGTGGAGGAAGCGCAGCGCGCGCCCGGTATTGATGCGCTTCATGTAGCCCATCTGAAGAAACAGAAGCTCCGGTTGAAGGAAGAGATAGAGCGACTGTCGAGTTAACGACGAAAGCTGGCTCGGGCTGCGGTCAACGCGCCTCCGGTGATGAGGAGGGTTGCGATGACCAGGGACCAGCCCGGGTCCGCCACGCCGGCAAGGACCAGGATCAGGGTCGACAGCAACGGCGCGGCATAGGACGACGTCCCCAGAAGCTGGATATCCCCCCGCTTCACACCGATATCCCACACGTAGAACGCCAGCCCCACGGGACCCAGCCCAAGGCCGATGGTCGCCGCCCAGGCGCCCGTCGTACCCGGCCAGACGGTGTCTTCCAGCACCAGGTGCAGCCCCGCCGACAACACGGCCGTGGCCAGGCAGAACACGGCGACCGACGCTGTCGGCGCGGTGCCGATCCGCCTCGACAGGACCGAATAGCCGGACCAGGTCAGCGCGCACAGCAACGCCAGGCCATAACCCGGCAGATAGGCGGCATCGAACCCCCTGGACCCGCCCGAGATCAGCAGCGCCGCGCCGGCAAACCCCAGCAGGCCGCCGATGATGTGCCCCTTGCGCAGCGATTCCCCCGGCAGCAGCCCGGAAAACAGGATGATCAGCAGCGGCCAAAGATAGGCGATCAGCCCCGCTTCGGCCGCGGGCGCCAGGCGCAGGGCCGAAAAGTACAGCGCGTGATATCCGAAAAGCCCAATCGTGCCAAAGATATAGACCCGCAGCGGCACCCGCGCCAATTGCTGCAACCCGCCTGTCGCCGCCGTCCAGATCAACCCCAGAACGCCCCCGATGGCAAAGCAGATCGCGTTCAGCAGCAGCGGCGGCGTCGGCGCCGACGCCACGGTCAGCACCGCCAGCAGCGCCCAAAGCAAAACGGCCACAAAGCCGATCAGGGTGGCCTGCCGGCGCGCAAGGGAGGATGTCATCAGGGGGCCACGTCTTCGGTCGGAATGATGGTCAGGGCGTCCGACACCTTGGCCGTCTTGTCAATCTCGGACAGCATCCAATCGCGAAAGGCGGCGATCGCCGGGCGATGCTCGGTCCCCTTGGGGCACAGGAACCGGAACTGCGCCTGCGGTTTCAGCGCCACCTTGAACGGCGCCACCAGCCGGCCTTCGTGCAGGTCCTTGATCACCAGCGCCCGCCGCCCCAGCGCCACGCCGCCCCCCGCCAGCGCCGCATCGACCGCATGGTCGGCCTGGCTGAAATGGGTGCCGCCGGTGGGCACGTGATGCACGCCTACCGCCCGGAACCAGGCTGCCCAGTCACAGGGCGGATCCAGGAAATCCAGCGAATCGTCCATCAGCAGCGGCGCGTGGACCAGGCTTTCGGGCGTCGGGAACCTTTCGGCCATGTCGGGCAGCATCACCGGCGTCACCCATTCGAAGGCCAGCGGCAGCGCGTACAGGTCCGGGTCCGACCCGTGGCCGAACCGGATCGCCACGTCGATCTCGTCCCGCTTGAAATCCATCACCCGTAAAGACGCCGAAAACCGCAGCTCGATCTCGGGATGGGCCTTGGCGAATTCGTAGAACCGGGGCGCCATCCACTTGGCGGTGAACCCGGGCCCGGCGGTCACGTTCAGCGTCCGGTCGTTGTGCACCCGCCGCGCCGCGCGCCAGGCCACCTGCAGCGCGCGAAACCCTTCCTCGGCCCCCGGCGCCAGGGCGCGACCTGCCTCCGTCAGTTCCACTGCCCGGTTCAGCCGGCGAAACAGCGGCTGGCCCAGGTGGTCCTCAAGCGCCTTGATCTGGAACGACAGGGCGGCGGGCGTGACCCCGATTTCTTCGGCGGCCTTGGCAAAGGACATGTGCCGCGCCGCGGCATCAAAGGCGCGCAAGGCGGTCAACGGGGGCAGGCGGTCGGGCATGTCAGTTAAGCTCAGCTTGTCCGAAGGTTGCCGAAGTCTCGTTTGTACCCGTAAAGCGTGCGTCGCATAGTGGGCTCAGTCAAGGGAGGCTGACCCGAACAGGAGCATCGACATGCTGAACTATTCGAACGACCCGAAAGTGCGCGCCTATATCGACGCAGCCCATGCAGACCGCAGCCGCGCCATGACCGGCGCCGTCCGCAATTTCTTCCGTGCGCTCAACCCGGCCAACTGGGCACACAAAGGGCCGGCTCTGGTGAACCGGCCCTCCTGAGACTGGTGGGGCGCAACGGCGCCCTTTTGATATCTCGCGTACGTTCCCCGCGTACCCTCGCGACTGGCGGGTGGTTCAGACGAAGAACTGCCCGCCATTGGCCGTGAGGGTCGACCCGTTCACGAAGCCGGCGTCGTCCGAGGCCAGGAACACGACGCAGCGCGCGATTTCCTCGGGCTCGCCCAGGCGGCCGACGGGGATCTGCGCGATGATCTTCTCGCGCACCTTCTCGGGCACGGCCATGACCATGTCGGTGGCGATGTAGCCCGGGCAGATCGCGTTGGCGGTGATGCCCTTGGCCGCGCCTTCCTGCGCCAGCGACTTGATGATCCCCAGGTCACCGGCCTTGGTCGCGGCATAGTTCACCTGGCCGAACTGCCCCTTCTGACCGTTGATGGACGAAATCACCACCACCCGGCCAAAGCCACGTTCGCGCATGCCCGGCCAGACCGGGTGAACGGTGTTGAACACGCCGGTCAGGTTGGTGTCGATGACCTGCTGCCATTGCTCCGGCGTCATCTTGTGGAACGGCGCGTCGCGGGTGATGCCCGCATTGGCCACCACCACGTCGATGGGCCCCAGGTCGGCTTCGATCTGGGCGATGCCGGCTTTCGAGGCCTCGTAGCTCCCGACGTCCCACTTGTAGGTCTTGATGCCGGTCTCTTCCGTGAATTTTGCGGCGGCTTCATCGTTACCGGCATAACTGGCGGCGACCGAATAGCCTGCGTCCTTCAGGGCTTTCGAAATGGCGGCTCCGATCCCTCGGGATCCTCCGGTGACAAGCGCAATACGCGACATTTATGGTCTCCCTCCACTTACTCGCGAAATCTTGTTACATGCATGAAACGGGGTGCGCAATAAAGTTGCGCACCCCTTCCCCGATTACGTGCAGATCAGGGGCGTTCCAGGCACATAGCGACACCCATGCCGCCGCCGATGCACAGCGTGGCCAGGCCCTTCTTGGCGTCGCGGCGCTTCATTTCGAACAGCAGCGTGTTGAGGATCCGGCAACCCGAAGCGCCGATCGGGTGGCCGATGGCGATGGCGCCGCCGTTCACGTTCACGATCGACGGATCCCAGCCCATGTCCTTGTTCACGGCACAGGCCTGCGCGGCAAAGGCTTCGTTGGCTTCCACCAGGTCCAGGTCGGCGACCGACCAGCCGGCCTTGTCCAGCGCCTTGCGCGAGGCAAAGATCGGCCCGACGCCCATGATCGACGGGTCCAGGCCCGCGGTCGCGTAGGAGACGATGCGCGCCAGCGGTTCGATGCCGCGCTTCTCGGCGTCCTCGGCCGACATCAGCAGGGTGGCGGCGGCGCCGTCGTTGATCCCGCTGGCGTTGGCCGCGGTGACCGATCCGTCCTTGGTGAAGGCCGGGCGCAGCTTGGTCATGGCGTCCATCGTGGCGCCCTTGCGGATGTATTCGTCCTTGTCCATCACGATGTCGCCCTTGCGGGTCTTGATCGTGTAGGCGATGACCTCGTCATCGAACTTGCCGGCGGCCTGCGCGGCCTCGGCCTTGTTCTGGCTGGCGACGGCGAATTCGTCCTGCATGTCGCGGCTGATCTGCCATTGCTCGGCCACGTTTTCCGCAGTCTGGCCCATGTGATAGCCGTTGAACGCGTCCCACAGGCCGTCCTTGATCATCGTGTCGATGTAGCTCATGTCGCCCATCTTGTGGCCCTGGCGCAGCGCGGCCGCGTGGGGGCTCATCGACATGTTTTCCTGGCCGCCGGCGATCACGATGGCCGCGTCACCCAGCTGGATGTGCTGCGCGGCAAGGGCCACGGCGCGCAGGCCGGACCCGCAGACCTGGTTGATGCTCCAGGCGGCGCTTTCCTTGGGAAGACCGGCATTGATATGGGCCTGCCGGGCCGGGTTCTGGCCCTGGGCGGCGGTCAGCACCTGGCCCAGGATGGTTTCCGAGACCTCTTCCTTGGCCACGCCGGCGCGTTCCACGACGGCCTCGATCACCGCGGCACCCAGATCGTGGGCCGGGGTGTTCGCGAACGTCCCAAGGAAACTGCCGACACCCGTACGTGCAGCCGATGCGATTACAACATTGGTCATGAGTTCCGTCCTCTACCAGATCCGGCGGAGGCCGATGGTCGACCGTTCATGGTAAACAAACCCCCGCCCGTCTTAGGCGGGATATCGAAATCCGGACACAACAGCAACTCAAAGGGTGGGTTTCGGCGCGGCTGCGGCAATCCGGCCCGGCCCTTGCGCGGATCGCATCCCGGCTTGCCTGATGGACGTGACCCTTCCGCCGCGCCGTCAACCATTCCCCGGGGCCGACGTCGGACCGCGTACGCACACCGGGTCCCTGACGCAGCGCCCGATCAGGCCCGGTCCCGCGCCCTGTCCGACGTCCTGTCCGACGCCAGCCAGGGCGGCTGCAAGGTGGGGGCACCAAAGAAATGCCCCTGCGCGCAGTCTATGCCGTTTTCGGCAAGCCAGGCCGCATCGCGGGCGTCCTCGACCTTTTCCGCGACGGTGAACATGTCGAAATGCCCCGCGATCGACGCCAGCGCGGCGGTCAGCACCTGGTTGTCGGCATTTGCATGGATGCCGCGGATGAATTCGCCGTCGATCTTGACGATATCGAAATAGAAATCGCGAAAATGACGAAACGAAGTGTACCCGGCCCCGAAATCGTCCAGCGCAAATGCGACCCCGCGCATTTGCAGTTCCTCCATGAAATCGGTGACCAGTTCGGGAATCGTAATGGCCGACCGCTCCGTTATCTCGAGAATCAGGCGTTCGGCGATTGTGGGATCCTGCGCCAGGCCGGCGTTCAGCGTGTGCATCCAGTGCCGGTAGCCGATGGACCGTGCCGACATGTTGATCGACAATCGCAGGTTCGGCACCCGGCGCAGCGTTTCCAGCCCGTGTTCCAGGCCGATGCAGTCGATCTGCCGGCCCAGGTCGGTGGGTTCGATCGCGGCGATGAAATCCTTGCCGGGAATGACCCGGCCGGTGGCGTCGAAGACCCGGATCAGCCCCTCGTGGAAGGCGACGGCCTGGGGGGCGCGCAGGGTGACGATCGGCTGAAAGGCCAGCGCGGTTTCACGATGCGCGATCGCTTCGGACACCATGTCGAGGATCTTGTAATCCCGCGCCGACACCGCGGCGTCCAGCGGCGAAGACGGCCCTTCGGCATAGGGGGACGGATCGTGTGTGTCTGGATGTCTGGTTTTCATGGCAGGCTCGAAGCGGCGTCGCCCAAGCCTGCATTGAAATCGTAAAGGCCCGTTTAAAAAGACATTTCATGCCAATTTTGCAGGGTTTTCCGCGCGACGCCCCTCGCGCGGTTCCGGCGGGGCCGTCCAGTGCCTGGGGGCCAGTGACTGCGGGGCCAGTGACTGCGGCGCTGGCCCGACGTTACCCGGTCTGACGCGCCCGCAGCGGCTCGCCGCCCCGATCATTGTCGCTCAGAAAGGCCAGGGCCGCGTCACGGTCGGAAAAGATCTCGGCCCGGATTGCCGTCAGGCTGTCCAGCGCATCGCGCATGACCTTCGAGAATTCCAGCCCCGGCCCGCTGGTCGCCAGAAAGGCGACCCGCTTTCGATGTCCCGCTCTCAGGTACGTGCCCCGCAAAAGCTGGGCCAGGTTGTCCAGCCGCCTGGCGTCAAGCTGCAGCTCTTCGATCGCGCTGCAATCGCGGATTTCGTTGCGCCCGCCCGGGTCGTGCGGGTTGGTATCCACGGCGTCGATCGATTTCAGCACGCAGGCGCTGCTCACCAAGCCGGAGAAGGCAATTTCCAATATGTCCAATTTGCTATCGAACTCATAGCTGCACGTCATTCGCGCATCCTCGCCACTTGATTCCGACGGTCAGTCAGAAGCGCGCCACAAGGTTATGTGGTAGCAAATAAATCTAAGGTTGTCTGTGTGTTTCTTTAACGGGAACATCACGACCTAAGGTAACCCTGCCTGTCCGCCTGCCCGCCTGCCTGCCCGTCTGATCGCCCATCCGGCCGTCAGCCTTGCGGACGCCAACGTTCCGGTCGTCACCCTTCCGGATCTCAGCCCTCCGGTTCGGCAAGCAGTGATTCGACAATAGCCCTGGCGCTGTCGGAATGCCAGTCCGCGTCGCCCTGCAGCCGCGCGATCTCGCGGCCCTCGGGATCCAGGATCACGGTGATCGGCAGGCCCAGAACGGCCATGTCGCGGGCGACCTGCTGCTTGGTGTCCATGTGGCGGGGCAGGTTGTCGACGCCTTCATCGGCAAAGAACTTCTTGACCCCGGCGGGCGAATTGCGCCCCGTCGCCAGGGTCACGACCTGGAAATCATCGCCGCCGAATTCCGCCTGCAGCGCCGACAGCGTCGGCATTTCCTTGCGGCAGGGCGCACACCAGGTCGCCCAGAAATTCAGCACCACCCACTGGCCCCGGTAATCCGCCAGCTGGCCTTCGCCGCCTTCCTCGCGGGTGAACGGCTTGGCCGACACGGGTTTCGGTTCGGAATGCACGTTCAGCTTCTTCATGTCGCCGGTGCGCAGCGCCTCCAGCGTCGCGACATCCGCCGCGATGGCGGGGGCGGTATTTGCACCAAGCGCAACGGCGGTATAGACGAGCGCGGCAAGGACCTTTTTCATGTTTCCTCCGAAGGAAAGCGCGATGACCGAGACGAAATCGAACCAGATGTGGGGCGGCCGCTTTGCTGCCGGCCCGGACGCGATCATGGAGGCGATCAATGCCTCGATCGGGTTCGACCGACGTCTTGCGGCGCAGGACATTGCCGGGTCGCGCGCCCATGCGGCGATGCTCGCGGCGACCGGCATCCTTTCTGATAAAGACGCGGACGCGATCCGGGAAGGACTGCTCACGATCTTGTCAGAAATCGAGTCGGGACAATTTGTCTTTTCCACCGCGCTCGAAGACATCCACATGAATGTCGAGGCCCGCCTGAAAGAGGTCATCGGCGAACCCGCAGGCCGCCTGCACACGGGGCGGTCGCGCAACGACCAGGTCGCGACCGACTTCAAGCTGTGGGTGCGCGACCAGATGGACGCCGCCGCCGACGGGCTGAGCGCGCTGATCCGCGCGCTGCTGGTGCAGGCCGAGGCCGGCGCCGACTGGGTCATGCCCGGGTTCACCCACCTTCAGACCGCCCAGCCGGTGACCTGGGGCCATCACATGATGGCCTACGTGGAAATGTTCGGCCGCGACCTGTCGCGCATCCGCGACGCGCGCGTGCGCATGAACGAAAGCCCCCTTGGCGCCGCCGCGCTGGCCGGCACGTCGTTCCCGATCAACCGGCACATGACCGCCGAGGCGCTTGGCTTCGACCGCCCGTCAGCCAATTCTCTGGACGCCGTGTCGGACCGCGACTTCGCGCTGGAATTCCTGTCGGTCGCCTCGATTTCCGCCATGCACCTGTCGCGTTTCGCCGAGGAACTGGTGATCTGGTCGTCCGCCCAGTTCCGGTTCGTGACCCTGTCGGACCGGTTCTCGACCGGCTCGTCGATCATGCCGCAAAAGAAAAACCCCGACGCGGCCGAGCTGATCCGCGCCAAGATCGGCCGCATCTTTGGCGCCAACGTGGCGCTGATGACGGTGATGAAGGGGCTGCCGCTGGCCTATTCCAAGGACATGCAGGAAGACAAGGAACAGGTCTTTGACGCCGCCGACAACTGGATGCTGGCGCTGGCGGCGATGGAAGGCATGGTCAAGGACATGTCGGCCAACCGCGACAGCCTTGCCGCCGCCGCCGGGTCGGGCTTTTCCACCGCGACGGACCTGGCCGACTGGCTGGTCCGGGTGCTGGGCCTGCCGTTCCGCGACGCGCACCATGTGACGGGCAGCCTTGTGGCGATGGCCGAAGCCAAGGGCTGCGACCTGCCGGACCTCACGCTGGCCGACATGACATCGGTTCACGACGGCATCACGCAGGACGTCTTTGGCGTCCTGGGAGTGGACAACTCGGTCAATTCCCGTACATCCTATGGGGGAACCGCGCCCGAACAGGTGCGGGCGCAGGTCGCACGGTGGAAGGAGATCCTGGGATGAACTGGCGGCGCCTTGTCGCGGTGGGCCTGATCGCGCCGGCCCTTGCGGGCTGCGGCGCCGATGGCGAACCCCAGACCCCGGCGCCTCCGCCGACGACGATCACCAATGTCGGCGTGAACATCAGTTCCAGCGGCAATTCGTCCGTCGGCGTCGGCCTGACCCGGGGGCCTGTCACGGTCGGGGTCGGCTTCTGAGATGTCGCCGCTGCGCCTGATCTACCTGGGTCTTGCGATCTGGGGCGCAGTGCACCCGATGGTCTATTTCGTGCAGTGGTTCCGGGCCAACGGCTGGAACCTCGTAGGCATGATCGACGCCTGGCACGCCAACGCGGCCAGTTCCGGGCTGGTCTGGGACCTGACAATTTCCGCCATCGCGCTAAGCGTCTTCGTGACCTCCGAAGTGGCGGTGCGGCGCAACTGGGTGGCGCTGCTGGCGATCCCGGCGACCTTCTGCATCGGGGTCAGCTGCGGTTTGCCGCTGTACCTGTTCCTGCGGTCGCGCCCCGTCAGGTAGGCCCTTGCCCGGGGGCGTGTCCCTGGGCCGACGTTTGGCCGGGTATTTTTTGCCGGAAAGAAGGGGCAGGGCAGGGCGTCGACCGGAGGGCGGCGCCTGTGCGGTGCGTTGGCGGGACGCCTGCCCGTGCGGCGGGATCTGTGGCCCGTGTTCGGCCGGGGTATTTTCGAAGAGAAAGAAGCGGCAGGGCGGGGTAGTCTTTGGGCTGGTCTTTGGGGGGCGGGGTGTACGTGAGCCGTTGATTTGGGGCGTGGCTTTGCGTAAGCGCCAGCGCATGGATCACTTTCTCTATCGCGACGGCGCGCTTCACGCCGAGGACGTCCCCGTGGCCGAGATCGCGGCCGCGGTGGGCACGCCGTTCTACCTGTATTCCACGGCCACGCTCTTGCGCCATTACCGGCTGTTCGACGAGGCGCTGGAGGGGATGGACCATACCGTGTGCTATGCCATGAAGGCGGCGTCGAACCAGGCGATCCTGAAGACGCTGGCCGAGGCGGGCGCGGGGATGGACGTGGTGTCGATGGGCGAATACCTGCGGGCCAAGGCGGCGGGCGTTCCGGGCGACAAGATCGTGTTTTCCGGGGTCGGCAAGACCGAGGAGGAGATCGCCTGCGCGCTGGACGGCGGGATCCGCCAGTTCAACGTGGAAAGCGAACCGGAGATGGCGGCGATTTCCAAGGTCGCCACGCAGATGGGCAAGGTTGCCCCGATCACCATCCGGGTGAACCCGGATGTGGATGCCAGGACGCATGCCAAGATCGCCACCGGCAAGTCCGAGAACAAGTTTGGCATCCCGATTGCCCGTGCGCGCGAGGTCTATGCCCTGGCCGCCAGCCTGCCGGGCCTGCAGGTGGTGGGAATCGATGTGCATATCGGGTCGCAGCTGACCGAGCTGGAGCCCTTTGCGCTTGCCTATAAAAAGGTCGCCGAGCTGACCGGGCAATTGCGCGCCGATGGCCATGACATCCGCCGGCTGGACCTGGGCGGGGGCCTGGGCATTCCCTACACCACGTCCAACACCGCGCCGCCGCTGCCCTTGGAATACGGCGCGCTGATCAAGGACGCCGTCGGCCACCTGGGTTGCGAGATCGAGATCGAGCCGGGCCGCCTGATCGCCGGCAACGCGGGCATCATGGTCAGCCGGGTGATCTACGTGAAATCCGGCGAGGGGCGCGATTTTCTTATACTGGACGGGGCGATGAACGATCTGATTCGCCCCGCCATGTACGACGCGCATCACGATATCGTCCCCGTGACCGAACCCGAACCGGGCATCGAACAGCGCCCTTACGACATCGTCGGACCGGTGTGCGAATCCGGCGACACCTTTGCCCGGGGCCGCATGATGGCGCCCCTGAATGCCGGCGACCTGGTGGCGTTTCGCAGTGCCGGCGCCTATGGCGCGGCGATGTCCAGCGAATACAATTCGCGGCTTCTGATCCCCGAGGTCCTCGTTAAGGGTGATCAATTCGCGGTTATCCGCCCAAGGCCGAGCTTTGACGAGATGATAAATCGCGATAGCATCCCGGAATGGCTCTGACGCGATAAGGCGGCGGAGCAGCTGGAGACATTGATGCCCCCACCCGACCGCTCTGCCGATGCGCTGCGCGATCTACGCCGTCCCCTGATCCTCACCCGTCTTGGACTGGGGGCCGAACGGCTGTGGCGGGCCTTCTGGCCGGCGCTGTCGATCGTGATGGTGGTGCTGGCGGCGCTGATGCTGGGGCTGCAGGACCTGATGGCGGTGGAAATCGTCTGGGGCGCGGCCGTGCTGTCGGTGCTGGGCTTCATCCTGGCGCTGGTGCGCGGGGCGACGAAATTCCACTGGCCCACCCGGGCGCAGGCGCTGGCGCGGCTGGATGAAACCATGCCGGGCCGCCCGATCCAGGCGCTGATCGACGAACAGGCCATCGGCGGATCCGATCCCGCCTCCATCGCCGTGTGGGAAGCGCACAAGGCCCGCATGGCCGCCCGCGCCGCCGGCGCCCGCGCCCCACAGCCCGACCTGCGGCTGGCCGACCGCGACCCGTTCGCGCTGCGCTATGTGGCGGCGCTGTTGCTGGCCGTGGCGGTGATCTTCGGCTCGGTCCTCAAGGTCCAGTCGGTGACCGGGATGACGCCGGGCGGCACGGCCCAGGCCGCCGCCGGCCCGTCCTGGGAAGGCTGGATCGAACCGCCGCGCTATACCGGGTTGCCGACGATCTACCTGGCCGATGTCGATGGCGACACGCTCAACATCTCCGAAGGGTCCCGCATCACCCTGCGCTTCTACGGCGAGGTTGGCGCGCTGACGCTGGCCGAAACCGTTTCGGGGCGTACCACCGATCTGCCGTCGGCCAGCGCGCCCAGCCAGGACTTCATCGTCAACAAGCCGGGCGAGATTTCCATTCATGGTCCCGGCGGCCACACCTGGAAGGTCGCCGTCATCGACGACGCCAACCCAACCGTCGACGTCACCGGCGCGCCCGAGGCCGAGGCCACCGGCCAGATGAGCCTGCCGTTCGCCGCCGCCGACGATTACGGCGTGGTCGGCGGCACCGCGACCATCGCGCTGGACATGGATGCGATCGACCGCCGCTATGGGCTGGCCGTCGATCCCGAACCGCGCGACCCGATCACCGTGCAGCTGCCGATGCCGATCTCGGGCGACCGCCGCGCGTTTACCGAAAAGGTGATCGAGGATTTCTCGGAACATCCCTTTGCCAACCTGCCCGTGGTCTTCACCCTGACGGTCGAGGACGAGACCGGCCAGACCGGCACATCGGCCGAATTCCACCACGTTTTGCCCGCCCGCCGGTTCTTTGACCCGATGGCCGCCGCGATCATCGAACAGCGCCGCGACATCCTGTGGTCGCGCGCCAACGGCGAACGCGCCGCGCAGATCCTGCGCGCCGTGTCCAATCGCCCGGACGACATCTTTCGCTCGCAGACCGCGTATCTGCGGCTGCGGGTGATCCTGCGGCGGCTGGAACTGTTCAACCAGTACGGCATGACCGACGACCAGCAGGCCGAACTGGCCCAGGCCATGTGGGACCTGGCGATCCTGCTGGAAGAAGGCGATCTGTCGGACGCGCTGGAACGGCTGCGCCGGGCGCAGGAACGGCTGACCGAGGCGATGAAGAACGGCGCTTCGAACCAGGAGATCGCCGAGCTGATGCAGGAATTGCGCGAGGCGACGGACGATTACATCCGCCAGCTGTCGCGCCAGGCCCAGCAGGATGGCCAGCAGGGCGACCAGCAGCAGATGTCGGAAAATTCCATGCAGATGTCCCAGGACGACCTGCAGCGGATGATGGACCGCATCCAGGAGCTGATGGAACAGGGCCGCATGGCCGAAGCCGAACAGGCAATGCGCGAGCTTCAGCAGATGATGGAGAACATGCGCGTCACGCAAGGGCAGGGGCAGGGCCAGCAATCCGAAGGTCAGCAGGCCATGGAAGGGCTGGCCGATACGCTGCGCGATCAACAGGGCCTGTCCGACCAGGCCTTCCGCGACCTGCAGGAACAATTCAACCCGGGCGCCAATTCAGGGCAGAGCCAGCAGAACCAGGGCCGCGACGGCCAGGACGGGCAGGGCAAGCAGCACGGGCCCGGCGGCGGCCAGGGCGCCGAGAACGGGCAGCAGGGCCAACAGGGCCAGCCGGGCGGCGACCAGCAGCCCGATGCGGGCACATTGGCCGAACGCCAGCGGGCGCTGCGCGACGAGCTGCGCCGCCAGCAGCAGAACCTGCCCGGCGCCGGCACGGCCGAAGGCGACGCGATCCAGGATTCGCTGGACCGCGCCGGCCGCGCCATGGACGACGCCGAGGAATCGCTGCAGCAGGACGACCTGGCCGGCGCGATCGACAACCAGGCCGAAGCGATGGATGCGCTGCGCGAGGGCATGCGCCAGCTGGGCGACCAGTTGGCCCAGCAGCAGCAACAGGGCCAGCAGGGGCAGGGCAACAGCGACGGCAACGCGCAGGCCCAGAACCGCGACCCGCTGGGCCGCAACCAGGGCAGCAACGGATCGCTGTCGACCGACGATTCCCTGCTGCAGGGCGAAGACGTCTATCGCCGCGCCCAGGACCTGCTGGACGAGATCCGCCGCCGCTCGGGCGACGGCGACCGCCCGGACGTCGAACTGGACTACCTGCGCCGGTTGCTGGAACGGTTCTGATCCGTGAAACGGGTCCGGACCCGTCTGGCCCGGGATCGCCCGCAGGGGCAGTCTCAACGCCGAACACGCATGGGGCCTGCCATGACAACGTCGGTTGGCCTGTTCTACCTCGGCGCGTTCAACGTACTTCTGGCGCGGTTTGCCGGGACATGCACCCACGGCGATGCCGGTCGGCTGCTTGGCATCTGGCTCACGGCGCTGCTCTTTGCCGGGGCACTCTGGGCACTGGCCGCCAGCCCGCGCCGTCCCCTGATCCTGATGATGATTTCCCCGGTGCTGCTGGCGCTGGTCTGGCAGACCGTGTTTTCGGCACATCTGGTCCATGCGCTTCTTTGGCAGGGTGTGTCGGCATGCGAGGCGCTGGAGGGCATTTCATACCCACCGGACGGGCGCGAGACGCTCTACGGCATCGCATGGCCCGTCATCACTGGCGCGACATGGATCGGCCTGTTCACGGTCTGGCCACGCCGCAAACCGATCCTCTCCCCTCGTATAACCTGAGACCCGAAGTCAGCGCCGACAGTCCCGAAGGCCCCGTTTCAGCCGGTAAAGCCCTTCACCTGCGCGTCCAGCCAGAACCGGGCCTTGTCGACCACGGCGACCAGCCCGTTCAGGAACCCGTCCGCCGCCGGGACCTTGCCGGCCAGCGTGGGCGCATTGGCGTACAGCAGCACGATCAGAACGGCGATCAGCATCACCACGGCGAAGCCGCGTGCGAACCCCGACCGGGCCGGCGTCCGCGTCGGTATCTCGCCCCGCTCCATCGGCCGGCGGATCGTCGGGCGACCATGATCGGCCCTGAGCGTCGAATTGATCTCTTCGATATCGGGCAGCATGTCGCGCCGCGACGGCACCGGGTCGGGCTGCGAGATCGTGGGCGCGGCGGGCTGGCGCATCCGCGCCGCCCGGTCCCGTGCAAGCGCCGCCGCCGCCGCGGTGTCCGGCGCCTCCAGCCCCAGGTCCGGCTGGCTCTCCAGCGGGTCCGGCGTGCGCCTCAGCCGCGCCTCGTGCGCCGCCTCTTCCTTCAGGATATCGGCAATCGACGGATCCAGCTCCCGGCGCACGGGGGCATGGTCCGGTTCGGATTCGGGGGCGACCTCTTCGGCCTCTGGCAAGGCCGCCTCGGGCGCCTCGGGCTCGGGTGCATCCGCCTCGGCCAGGGGCTCCGCTTCGGCCAGGGACCTGTCGGGATGGGCCTGGAACCAGGTCACGCCGCAGTTGGAACATTGCACGTCCCGCCCGTCCTGCGGGATCACCTCGGCGGGAACTTCGTATTGAGCCCCGCAATTCGGACATGTGATCCGCATCCTGCCTCCGTCGCTGTGCTGGCGGCCCCATACCGTCGCCGCCATCCTGCGTCGCGACTAGATCATTTCGCAATCTCGGACAATTCCCTGCCGCAATTCCGCCGCGCAAAGTCGCGGCATTGCAACTGACCTGTGGCTGGGGCATGACTTCCGCCAAAGCGAAGAGAGGCAGACGTGATCGAACTTGAGCAGGTGGGCTATTCCTACAGCGGGGCCGAATTGTTCGGCGACGTCTCGCTGCAACTGCCGCCGGGGTCGTTCCACTTCCTGACCGGCCCCTCGGGCGCCGGCAAGACCACCTTCCTGCGCCTGCTCTACGGGGCCCTGCATCCCACCTCGGGCCGTGTGCGCGTCTTCGACACCGACATGGCCGCGCTCGACCGCGACGGGCTGGCGCTGATGCGCCGGCGCATCGGCGTGGTGCACCAGGATTGCCAGTTCCTCGACCACCTCTCGATCATCGAAAACCTTGCCCTGCCGCTGACCGTTTCGGGCCGCGACGTGGCCGGTGAAACGGAAAACCTGCACGAACTCATGGCCTGGGTCGGCCTGTCGGCCCGCGCCGATGCGCTGCCGCCGGAACTGTCGGGCGGCGAACGCCAGCGCGCCGCACTGGCGCGCGCCATCATCATGTCGCCCGATGTCATCCTGGCGGACGAACCCACCGGCAACGTCGACTGGGACATGTCCCAACGGCTGCTGCAGCTGCTGGTCGAACTCAACCGCATGGGCAAGACGGTGGTCATGGCCACCCACGACCTGGCCCTGATCCGCGCGGTCAAGACCCAGACCCAGGCCCGCGTGCTGCGCATCGCCAACCGCCGCCTCAGAACAGCGGGGGCCGACCTGTGAAACTCCCCGACCTCAAGGCGATGATCCTCGGCGACACCCAGGCCGACCGCGTCGTGCCCCCCACCGGCTTCACCGCGCGCCTGACGCTGTTCGCCTCGGGCGCCATGGCCTTCCTGGCGGTCTTCGCTCTGGCGCTGTCGATGGCCTCGGGCCGGCTGGCCACCCGCTGGGCCGATGAACTGGCTCGCTCCGCCACCGTGCGCATCTCGGCCCCCGCCGACCAGATGGCGGCCCAGACCGACATCGCGCTGAAACTCCTGCGCCAGACCCCCGGCGTCGCCTCCGTCCGCGCGCTGACCGACGCAGAACAGCAGGCCCTGCTGCAACCCTGGTTCGGCCCCGACCTGCCGCTCGATGACCTGCCCGTCCCCCGCCTGATCGAGGTGATCGAGGACGCGCAGGGCTTCGACCCCGCCGGCCTGCGCCTGCGCCTGCAGGCCGAAGTCCCGGGCGCGGTGCTGGATGACCACACCCGCTGGCGCCGCCCGCTGGTTGTCGCGGCCGACCGTCTGCGCCTGCTGGGCTGGATATCGATCCTGCTGATCGGCGGCGCCACGGCGGCGATGATCACGCTGGCCGCCAACGCCGCGCTGGCCGCCAACCGCCAGGTGATCGAGGTGCTGCGCCTGGTCGGCGCCCGCGACGACTACATCGCCCGCGCCTTCGTGCGCCGCTTTGCCCTGCGCGGGCTTACCGGATCCGCCGTCGGCATGGCCTGCGGCGTGCTCGGCATCTTCTTCCTGCCGTCGGTCTCCGACGAAGGCGGCTTTCTCACCGGCCTCGGCTTTTCCGGTGCCGGCTGGCTCTGGCCGCTGATCATCCCGCCGCTGGCCGCAATCGTCGCCTTTTTCGCCACGCTCTACGCCGCCCACCGCACGCTAAGGTCCCTCGCATGATCCGCTGGCTGATCTCCGCGCTTTTCGTCGTCCAGATGTACCTGGTCATGCTGATCCTCGGCATCCTCTTCGCGCCCTGGGCGATCATCTCGCCCGAAGGCGCCCGGACGGCCTGCAACCTTTACTGCCGCTGGGTGTTCTGGACCGCCCGCTGGATGCTGGGCCTGCGCACCGAACTGCGCGGCCCCATCCCCCGGGGCGAAGTCCTGATCGCGGCGAAACACCAGTCCTTCCTCGACATCCTCATCCTGTTCTACGCCCTCCCGCGCCCGAAATTCATCATGAAGCGCGAATTGATGTGGACCCCGATCATCGGCGTCTATGCCAAGCGGCTGGGCTGCGTGCCGGTCGACCGGGGCAAGCGCGGCGCCGCGATTTCGCGGATGATCGAGGACGTGGAAAGCGGCCGCACCGATCCCGGCCAACTGGTCATCTACCCCCAGGGCACCCGCGTCGCCCCCGGCGCGCATGTGCGCTACAAATCCGGCGCGGCGGCGCTCTACAAGCAGTTCGGCCATACCTGCGTGCCCACGGCCACCAACGTCGGGCTGTTCTGGCCGCGCAAGGGGATCGCCAAGAAACCGGGGCTGGCGGTGGTCCAGATCCTCGACGCCATCCCGCCGGGCGAACCGACCGATGCCTTCATGAAGACGCTGGAAACCCGCATCGAAACCGCCAGCGACGCGCTGATGGCCGAGGCGGGCTTTCACCCGGACCGCCCCGTCTGAGGCCCGCCGTGGCGCCCCCACCGCTCCTGACGGACATGGGGCAGCTGCGCGCGGCCGTGGACGTCCTGTGCGCGCAACGCGACATCACGGTGCTTGGGGTCTGCGGCATGGCAGGCGCGGGCAAGACCACGCTTTGCCGGATGTTGCTGGCCGAACGGCCGGGGCGGGCGGCCCACCTCGAATGCGACCTCTTCTCGACCCGCAGCCATGCGGACCGGCAGGCCCGCATCGCCCGGGCGCGGGCCACCGGGGATGCGCAGGCGATCCACGCCGAGGAAAACCCGCAGGCATGGTACGACTGGGCGGCGATCGGCCGGGCGATCCGCGGCCTCAGGCAGGACCGCGCCTGTCGCTGGCACCATGCCTGGAACCGGCAGACCGGAGAGCTGGACGCACCGCTGTCCGTCACGCTGCCGCGCACGGGGCCGGCCCTGCTGCTGTGCGATTGCATCTACCTGCTGCATGACCCGGTGCGTGGCTGGATGGACGGTCTCCTGCTGGTTCAGGCGCCCGACGCGGTCATCGCGAACCGCCGCGCGGGGCGGGCAGGCGCCCCCGAGGCGCTGCGCCGCGCACGGGACCGGCAGGAAAGGTTTGAACGACCCTACTTCGACCGCTACACCGCCCGTGCGGACCTGCGCCTGTCGCTCCGCTAGCCCGCATGGCTTGCGGACCCGCCATCGGGTCGGGCTTCGCGTACAATAGCCGGGACCGGACCACATGGACTACATCGACGACATCGCCACTCTGGAAACCCTCTACGGCCAGCCGGGCCAGCCCGCCCTGCGCAAGGTGGTCACCCGCATGACGCCGCTCTACCGACGCTGGATCATGGCCTCCCGCTTCGTGGTTCTGTCCACGGTCGGCCCCGAAGGCACCGACGGCAGCCCGCGCGGCGACGACGGCCCGGCGGTTCTGGAACTGGATGCGCACACGCTGGCCCTGCCGGACTGGCGCGGCAACAACCGGCTGGATTCCCTGCGCAACATCGTCCGTGATCCGCGCGTGTCGCTGATGTTCTTCGTGCCGGGGTCCAACAACGTGGTGCGGGTGAACGGCACGGCGCGGCTGACCGCCGATACGGATCTGCGCGCCCGTTTCGACCGCCAGGGCAAGCAGCCCGCCACGGTCGCCGTGATCACGATTTCCGAGATCTACAGCCAATGCGCCCGCGCCCTGATCCGCGCGAAAACATGGGCCGGCGATGACGAAAGCGCCGGTCTTCCCACGGTCGGCGAAATGCTGGCCGAAGCCACCTCGGGCGAGGAAGGCGGCACCGCCTACGACACCGAATGGCCCGAACGCGCCGCACAGACCATGTGGTAAAGCCGGGATCGCCCACGCCAAGCTCCCACCCGCCCCGGCGTCGCGCGGGCCCCGGGCACAGCGTGGGCCCACCCCGCTTGCCGCGTGCGATCCCGCCCCGATGCAGATCTTAACAGCCGGTAAATCCGCCGCTGTAACCCTTTGATTTTCCTGGGTCGGAAAATGTCCCACGCGTGGGACACCTCTCCCCCTGCTGCTTCTTTCTCTTCTCAAATACCCCGGCGCACCCTCCCCACCGGGCGCCCCCTCAAGGAAAAAGGGCCGCCCCTTCGGACAGCCCTTTCAAATGCCCCGAATACCCGGGATCAGCTATGGATCGCCCCGTCCCCGCAGGCCAGCGCGGCTTCCCGCACGGCTTCCGAATAGGTCGGGTGGGCATGGCAGGTCAGCGCCAGATCCTGCGCCGAGGCGCCGAATTCCATCGCCACGCAGACCTCGTGGATCAGATCGCCCGCCGCCGGCCCGATGATATGGGCGCCCAGGATCCGGTCGGTCTCGGCATCCGCCAGGATCTTCACGAAACCATCGGCGGCAAACACCGCCTTCGCCCGCGCATTCCCCATGAACGAGAACTTGCCGACCTTGTATTTCCGGCCCGCTTCCTTCAGCGCCTCTTCGGTCGCGCCCACGCTGGACACTTCCGGATGGGTATAGATCACGCCCGGGATCACGTCGTAGTTCACGTGCCCATGCTTGCCCGCGCAGACTTCGGCGACGGCCATGCCCTCGTCCTCGGCCTTGTGGGCCAGCATCGGCCCGGCGATGCAGTCGCCGATCGCGTAGATGCCCGGCACCGAGGTCTGCCAGTGGCCATCCACCTCGATCTGCCCGCGCTTGCTGAGCTTGACGCCCAGATCCGCCAGCCCCAGACCGTCGGTGAAGGGCTTGCGCCCCGTCGCCAGCAGGACGGTATCCGCTTCGATCTCGTGCTCGCTGTCGTCCTTGCGCAGCTTGTAGACCACCTTGGCCCCGCCATCGGCCGCCACGGCCGATTGCACGGCGGCGCCCATGACGAACTCCATGCCCTGCTTCTTCAGCATCTTCTGGACCTGTCGCTGCACTTCGCCGTCCATGCCCGGGGTCACCGCGTCGAGGAATTCGATCACCGTCACTTTCGCGCCCAGCCGCGCATAGACCGAGCCCAGTTCCAGCCCGATTACGCCCGCGCCGATGACGACCATCGACTTCGGCGTTTCCTTCAGCGACAGCGCGCCGGTCGAGGTCACGATGGTGTCCTCATCCACCTCGACACCGGGCAGGCTGGCGGCCTCGGATCCCGACGCCACGATGATCGACTTGGCCGAATGGACCTCCTCACCCACCTTGACCTTGCCGGCCTCGGGGATTGACCCCCAGCCCTTCAGCCAGGTGATCTTGTTCTTCTTGAACAGGAACTCGATGCCGCCGGTGTTGCCGTTCACGACATCCTGCTTGTAGCTCTGCATCTGCGCCCAGTCGATTTCCGGCTCGGCGACCTTCAGGCCCATGGTCGCGAAATTGTGCTGGGCCTCGTGCAGTTCGTGCGTGGCATGCAGCAGCGCCTTGGAGGGGATGCAGCCGACGTTCAGGCAGGTGCCGCCCAGCGTCTCGCGGCCTTCGACCACGGCGGTCTTCAGACCCAGCTGCGCGCAGCGGATGGCGCAGACATAGCCGCCGGGGCCGGCGCCGATGACGATCACGTCGAATTCTGCCATTTGGGTGTCCTTTCTGTTTCGACGGGGGAGGGGGCGCTGCCCCCTCTGGGCCTGATGGCCCATTCACCCCCGAGAGTATTTGGGCAAAGATGAAGATAGAAGGCGGGTCATGGGGCGGTCGGTCCGGGTTTTCGGGCGCGCAGCAGGATGGCGCCGTGCAGGGCCAGCACGAGGGCAAAGCCCACGACCTGTTGCAGGGCGCTGGCCGGGACGTGCAGGATCAGCCAGACCGACAGCGGCAGGAAGACCAGCACCGCCGTGCCGAGGCCCGGATTGTAGCGCTGCAGCCCGATGCCCTGGCCCAGGTGGATCAGGCCGTTCAACCCCAGGAGCCAGGTGGCGATGCTGCCCCAGCCGGGGTCGACCCCGGCGGCCAGCCACAGCGTCACCACCAGCAAAGCCCAGACGCCGACGATGTTGATCCAGAACACGTCCGCCCGGCTCAGCCCCCGGCGTCCGGCCAGCAGGCCGTTCACGAAGCGGCGGAAACGGTCGTCGTCATGTTCCTCGTACTGGTGCAGCATGTAGACCGGCAGCGCCAGGAAGAGACCGGTCAGCACCGGGTCGAGATGCAGCACCGGAACCAGCGCCAACAGAACCGGAGCCGCCAGCGCACCGCCATAGACCCAGTGGGTGGCGAGCCGGTCGAACCGTGTTGGCGTATGGATCCCGGCGCCGTCCATCACGACACCAGCCCGGCGATCAGCATCACCATCGTGGCGAGAAAGCCGACGAACCAGATCATCGACCGGCCCGGGGCAAGGCCCATGACGTAGGCCGGCACGTAGGCGATCCGGGCCAGCAGGTAGCCCCAGGCGCAGATCGCGGTCAGGGTCGAGGAGGCGTCGCCCAGAACCACCACCACGACGGCGATGGTAAAGAGGATCAGCCCCTCGAAATGGTTGTTGAGTGCGCGCTGCAGCCGGCCGGTCTTGCCGACCAGCGCCCGCGGTTCGTCCCGGGGGGAGGCCGCATAGGCGCTGCCGACCTGCCGTTGGGCTGCCACCGAATAGGCGGCAAACTGGACGCCCTGCAACAGGCCGGCCAACGCCAGGGCGGTGAGTTCGGAGGTCATCGCCGGGGTCCTTCGTCCGGAGCGGGCCGCCGAAGGCCCGGAGTTCTGACTGAATGTCCCATCATGGGTGTAGGGCGGGGTTTCCCCCGCCGCTCCCTGTTTACAGGTCCATCAGCAGGCGACGGGGATCTTCCAGCGCTTCCTTGACGCGCACCAGGAAGGTCACGGCGCCCTTGCCGTCGACGATGCGGTGATCGTAGCTCAGCGCCAGGTACATCATCGGGCGGATCTTGATCTCGCCTCCGACGACCATCGGCCGGTCCTGGATCTTGTGCAT
Source organism: Marinibacterium anthonyi (assembly GCA_003217735.2). Taxonomy (GTDB): domain Bacteria; phylum Pseudomonadota; class Alphaproteobacteria; order Rhodobacterales; family Rhodobacteraceae; genus Marinibacterium; species Marinibacterium anthonyi. The sequence goes on from CP031585.1 coordinate 1,015,291, forward strand.
GCCCAGGATGCCCGACTGCGGGGGGTTCAGGATCGGCGAGGACATCAGCGAGCCGTAGACACCGCCGTTGGAGATGGTGAAGGTGCCGCCCTGCATTTCCGCCATCGACAGCTTGCCGTCGCGGGCGCGCTTGCCCTTCTCGGAAATCGCTTTCTCGATCTCGGCAAAGGACATCTGGTCGACGTCGCGGATCACCGGAACCACCAGGCCCTGGGGCGTGCCGGCGGCGATGCCCATGTGGACGAAGTTCTTGTAGACCACGTCGGTGCCGTCGATCTCGGCGTTGACGTCCGGGACTTCCTTCAGGGCGTGCACGCAGGCCTTGGTGAAGAAGGACATGAAGCCAAGCCGCACGCCGTGCTTCTTCTCGAACTGGTCCTTGTACTGGTTGCGCAGCGCCATGACCTCGGTCATGTCGACCTCGTTGTAGGTGGTCAGCATGGCCGCAGTGTTCTGCGCGTCCTTCAGGCGGCGGGCGATGGTCTGGCGCAGGCGGGTCATCTTGACCCGTTCCTCGCGTGCGGCGTCCTCGGCGGCCACGGGCGCGCGCGGTGCGGAGGAGGCGGCTTGCGGTGCCGGGGCGGCGGCAGCGGCGGCCACGGCCTTTGCCACGTCGTCCTTCATGATGCGCCCGTCACGACCGGTGCCGGTGACCTTGTCGGCGGACAGGCCGGCTTCGGCCATGGCCTTCTTGGCCGAGGGCGCGTCTTCGATATCGGCCTTGCCCGAGGCGGCGGCCGGTGCGGCGGCTGCGGCGGGCTTGGCGGCAGGCGCCGCGCCCGAGGCCGAGATCACGCCCAGCTTGGCGGCGGCATCGACGGTGGTGCCTTCGGCGGCGGTGATTTCCACCAGCACGCCGGCGGCGGGTGCGGGAACCTCGACCGACACCTTGTCGGTTTCCAGCTCGCACAGCATCTCGTCCTGGGCGACGCTGTCGCCCACGGCCTTGAACCAGGTCGACACGGTCGCCTCGGTCACGCTTTCGCCCAGGGTGGGGACCATGACGTCGACGCTGTCGCCGCCCTTGTCGCCGCCATTGTCATCGGACGCCGGGGCCGACGCGGCCTCGGGCTCGGCCTTGGCCGGGGCGGCGGCGGCTTCGCCACCTTCCGAGATCATCGCAAGCAGGGCGTCGACGCCGACGGTTTCACCTTCGGCGGCAACGATTTCGCCAAGCGTGCCTGCCACGGGGCTGGGCACTTCGACGGTGACCTTGTCGGTCTCCAGCTCGCACAGCATCTCGTCCACGGCGACCGCATCGCCGGGCTTCTTGAACCAGGTTGCGACCGTGGCCTCGGTGACCGATTCGCCCAGGGTGGGCACGCGCACTTCAGTGGTCATGTGTTCAGTTTCCTTTGATCGTCAGCGCGTCGTTCACGAGCGCTTCTTGCTGTGCTTTGTGCTGGCTGGCCAGACCCGTCGCGGGCGAGGCCGAGGTGGCGCGGCCGGCATAGACGGGCCGCTTGTGCGTCGCGTTCGTCCGGCCAAGCACCCATTCGATATTGGGTTCGATGAAGCTCCAGGCGCCCTGGTTCTTCGGTTCTTCCTGGCACCAGACCATTTCCGCCTGCGGGAAGCGTTCCAGTTCCTTGACCAGCGAGATCGCCGGGAAGGGATAGAACTGTTCGACCCGCAGAAGGTAGACGTCGTCGATGCCGCGTGCGTCGCGGGCTTCCAGCAGGTCGTAATAGACCTTGCCCGAACACATCACGACCCGCTTGATCTTGTCGTCCGCCACCAGCTTGGTGTCCGACCCGCCGGTTTCCGCATCGTCCCACAACACGCGGTGGAAGCTGGATCCGGTGGTGAAGTCCGCCGCCTTGCTGACGGCCATCTTGTGGCGCAGCAGCGACTTGGGCGTCATCATGATCAGCGGCTTGCGGAAGCTGCGGTGCAGCTGCCGGCGCAGGATGTGGAAGTAGTTGGCCGGCGTCGTGCAGTTCGCCACGATCCAGTTGTCCTGGCCGCACATCTGCAGGAACCGTTCCAGGCGTGCCGACGAATGTTCCGGCCCCTGGCCTTCGAACCCGTGCGGCAGCAGCATGACCAGCCCCGACATCCGCAGCCATTTCGATTCACCGGAACTGATGAACTGGTCGAACATGATCTGCGCGCCGTTGGCGAAATCGCCGAACTGCGCTTCCCACAGCACCAGCGCGTTGGGTTCGGCCAGCGAATAGCCGTATTCGAACCCCAGAACCGCGTATTCCGACAGCATCGAATCGATGACTTCGTACTGCGCCTGGCCCGCCCGGATGCCGTTCAGCGGATAGAACCGCTCCTCGGTTTCCTGGTTGATCAGCGCCGAATGGCGTTGCGAGAACGTGCCGCGCGCCGAATCCTGGCCCGCCAGGCGCACCGGGTAGCCTTCGGTCAGCAGCGACCCGAACGCCAGCGCCTCGCCGGTGGCCCAGTCGAACCCTTCGCCGGTGGCGAACATTTCCTTCTTGGTCTCGATCAGGCGCGACACGGTGCGGTGCGCCGGGAACCCGTCGGGCAGGCGGGTCAAGGCGTCGCCCAGCTCCTTCAAGGTATCGGGCGACACGGCGGTCTCGCCGCGCACGTATTCCTCGCCATGCTTGTCCAGGTGCGACCACCGCCCGTCCAGCCAGTCGGCCTTGTTGGGCTTGTAGTCCTTGCCGGCCTCGAATTCCTCGTTCAGGCGCGCCTGGAAGGCGGCCTTCATGTCCTCGATCTCGCCCTCGGGGATCAGCCCGTCCTTGACGAGCCGCTCGGTATAAAGGCTCAGCGTGGTCTTGTGAGTCTTGATCTTCTTGTACATCACCGGGTTGGTGAACATGGGCTCGTCGCCTTCGTTGTGACCGAAGCGGCGATAGCAGAAGATGTCGATGACCACGTCCTTGTGGAACTTCTGGCGGAATTCCGTGGCGACCTTGGCGGCGTGCACCACGGCTTCCGGGTCATCCCCGTTGACGTGGAAGATCGGCGCCTCGACCATCAGGGCGATGTCCGTCGGGTAGGGCGACGTGCGCGAGAAATGCGGCGCCGTGGTGAACCCGATCTGGTTGTTGACGATGATGTGGATCGTGCCGCCGGTGCGGTGACCGCGAATGCCCGACAGCTGCAGGCATTCCGCCACCACGCCCTGTCCGGCAAAGGCCGCGTCGCCGTGCAGCAGGATCGGCAGCACCGCGATCCGCTCGGGATCGCTCAGCTGGTCCTGCTTGGCGCGGGCCTTGCCCAGGACAACGGGGTTCACGGCTTCCAGGTGCGACGGGTTCGCCGTCAGCGACAGGTGCACGGTGTTGCCGTCGAATTCACGGTCGCTGGACGCGCCCAGGTGGTATTTCACGTCGCCCGACCCGTCGACGTCGTCGGGTTTGAACGACCCGCCCTGGAATTCGTTGAAGATCGCCTTGTAGGGCTTCTGCAGCACGTTCGCCAGAACCGAAAGCCGGCCCCGGTGGGGCATGCCGATGACGATCTCCTTCACGCCAAGGCCACCGCCCCGCTTGATGATCTGCTCCATCGCCGGGATCAGCGCTTCGCCGCCATCCAGGCCGAACCGCTTGGTGCCCATGTACTTGACGTGCAGGAACTTCTCGAAACCCTCGGCCTCGACCATCTTGTTCAGGATCGCGCGGCGTCCCTCGCGGGTGAACTGGATCTCCTTGCCCAGCCCCTCGATCCGTTCCTTCAGCCAACCGGCTTCCTCGGGGTTCGAGATGTGCATGTACTGCAGCGCGAAGGTGCCGCAATAGGTGCGCTTCACGATCTCCATGATCTGGCGCAGCGACGCGACCTGCAGGCCCAGCACGTTGTCCAGGAAGATCGGCCGGTCCATGTCGGCCTCGGTGAACCCGAAGGTCTTGGGGTCAAGTTCCGGCTGGTTGGTGACGTCGCGCATGCCCAGCGGGTCCAGGTCGGCGGCCAGGTGGCCCCGGATCCGGTAGGCGCGGATCAGCATCAGTGCGCGCACGCTGTCCAGCACGGCCCGCTTGACCTGCTCCTCGGACACCGAGGCGCCCACGGCGGCGGCCTTTTCCTTGATCTTCTTGCCCGCGCCCTTGGCTTCGGCGGGAACGGCCAGCGGCCATTCGCCGGTCAGCGCGGCGGTGATGTCGTCATCGGGAACCGGCGGCCAGTCGGTGCGCGCCCAGGACGGCCCGGTCGCCTCCTTCTTCACGTCCATGTCCGCGTCGCCAAGCGCCTTGAAGAACTCGGCCCAGGCGGCATCGACCGCGTTCGGGTCGGCTGCGTACTTGGCGTAAAGCTGTTCGAGATACTCGGCATTGGCCCCCTGCATGAAGGAAGAGGCGTGGAAGAGGTCGTTGGGGCTCTGGTCTGTCATGTTTTGCCTTCCTCAGCGGATCAGGGCTGCAGGGTCACAAAGTTGCGTCGCGGCCGTTTTCAGTCGGGGAGCCGCTCCCGTAAGACATGACGCCGCAGGAGTGTCTTTCACCTCCTCCGGTGCCACGAAGTTCTCATATGCGTGAACCCCGCGGGGTTCCGGATCAATGCACATGTGCCGTCAGTTCGGTTTCGGAAAGGTTACTCTCGGGGATGTGTCCGATTTGCGGGACGTCTAGCCGTGTTTCTGCGCGGGTGGAACAGATCAATGTCATCTCTGCGCCCTCACAGGAACTGAACCGTGACACCGCTGCCGAAGGTACCGCAGGCGGTCCCGTCGGAAGAGGTGTAATGCACCCAGGCGCGGTTGCCGGATGTCACCGTGAAACCGTCGCACTGGCCGGTGGAACCGCTGGGCGATCCGTCCTTGATCGACCCGGGGTAAAGCCGGTTCACCAGGGTGCGGATGGCCGGATCGGAATCGGTCATGGCGGTCCATTCGGACCGGAACGTGCAATGGCCCTCGGGCAGGATCAGCCCGCGGACGTTGTTCTTGGTAAAGACCCGCATGCCGCTGTCCATGCCCGCGTCGGCCCAACCGGCGGCGGCCAGCAGCCGCGCCGAAGTGGTCGGGTTGGGTCCGGCCTGCAGGCAGTTCGCGGTGCCTTCGGCCATGGCGGCGGAATCGATGGTGCGGTTGTCGTTGTCCAGCGCGGCCGCTCCGGCGACGCCAAGGCCGGCGCCTACGACGGCGGGCGTCAGAACGCCCGAGCTTGCCCCCGCGGCGGTTCCGCCCGCGGCGGCCCCTGTCGCGCCTCCGACGGCGCTTCCGGCGGTCGAGGCCGCGGCGCCCGCCACGTTGGCGGTGGTCGACACGGCGGCGCCCGCGACATTGGCCGTGGTCGACACGGCCGTCCCGGCAACATTGGCCGCGCCCGACACGGCCGAGGTGGTCGCATTGGCGACCCGGCCGACGACGGACCGTCGGCCGCAGCCGGTCAGGACAAGGGACGTGCTCAAGAGAATCAGGGCAGTGACGGTCGCGCCCCGTCGCAGCGGGCTGCGCCGGCGGGTGTCCGAAACCTTAACAGAGTCTGAAATCGTCTCCATAACCTCTTGATTCCCTTGATGTGGAGGGATGTCCCACGCGTGGGACACCCCCCGGTGCAGTGATCAGCCGATGGCCTTCAGCACGGCTTCGCCGAGCGTCGCGGGGCTGTCGGCGACGATGATCCCGGCCGCTTTCATGGCCTCGATCTTGTCTTCCGCGCCGCCCTTGCCGCCGGCGACGATGGCGCCGGCGTGGCCCATGCGGCGGCCCGGAGGCGCGGTGCGGCCCGCGATGAAACCGGCGGTCGGCTTCCAGCGGCCCTTCTTCTTCTCGTCGGCCAGGAACTGGGCCGCGTCTTCTTCGGCCGACCCACCGATTTCGCCGATCATGATGATGGCCTCGGTTTCATCGTCCGCCAGGAACCATTCCAGCACGTCCAGGTGTTCCGTTCCCTTGATCGGATCGCCGCCGATGCCGACACAGGTCGACTGGCCCAGGCCCACATCGGTGGTCTGCTTGACGGCTTCGTAGGTCAGGGTGCCCGAACGGGACACGACGCCGACCTTGCCACGCTTGTGGATGTGGCCGGGCATGATGCCGATCTTGCAGGCGTCGGGGGTGATCACGCCGGGGCAGTTGGGGCCGATCAGGATGGATTTCGAATCCACCAGCGCCCGCTTGACCTTCATCATGTCCAGCACCGGGATGCCTTCGGTGATGCAGACGATCAGTTCCATTTCCGCGTCGATCGCTTCCATGATGGAATCGGCCGCGAACGGGGGCGGAACGTAGATGACCGAGGCATTGGCTTCGGTGACATGCTTGGCTTCGTGGACCGAATTGAAGACCGGCAGGTCCAGGTGCGTGGTGCCGCCCTTGCCCGGGGTAACGCCGCCGACCATCTTGGTCCCGTAAGCAATGGCCTGCTCCGAGTGGAACGTGCCTTGCGAGCCGGTGATGCCCTGGCAGATCACTTTGGTGTTTTCGTCAATTAGTACGGCCATGGTTCTGCCTTCTGAAAGTGTTGCAGTTGGTTTGGGTGGCACGGCCCGTCCGCCTGGCGGGGGGCCGTGCAAAGCCACGAAGGGTCGGGGAAGCGCGGGTCATGTCGGCTCATGACGGCACCTCCACCTGGAAAAGGTTGAACGTCCGGTCCTCGTGCGGCGCCGGGTAGGGCAGGGACACGGCCTTGGGCGCGTCCAGGTCCTGAACGCCGGCCCGGTCTGCCGCGAAGTCCCGCAGGTCCTGCGGCGCCGGGGCGTCCTTTGCGTCGCGCGCCCACCAGACCACCGCCGACGGCGTGTCCGCGGCGACCCGCAGCTTGGGCAGCTCGGGGGTCAGCACGGCCAGGTCGGGTCGGATGTAGCGCAGGTTGCCGGCCAGGAAGGCATCCGAAACCAGCAGCAGACCGCCGCGAAGATCCAGCGCCTGGGCGGCGGCGGCAAACGGCGCCGACTGGTAGGACGGATTGTTCTGGCCGCGCCGCAGGTTCAGCGGGTAGGCCACCGATACGCCCACGGCGACAAAAGCCGTCACGCACAGGAACCAGCGCATCCGCGACGCGGTGATCCGGCTGGCCAGCCGCAGCGACAGGACCAGCGGCAGGAAGATCATGATCGGCTGCATCCAGCGTTCCTTGACGCTGGTCGCCCCCGACAGAAGCATCACCGCCGCGACGCCGAGGATGCCGAAGATCAGCACCGCCTCGGCCGGCTGAAGGCCGGGCGCGGGGCGTTCGCCCGTGGCGGGCCCGGTGCGGAAGACCGCAAGGAACACCACCAGCGCGACCAGCGCGGTCGACGCCAGCGCCTCGCCCAGCGAAGACAGCGCCGCGCCCACGGCCTGGAAGCCGCCATGGGACTGCAGTTCCAGCTTGTGGGACGACGCTGTTGTCAGGCTCCAGTTCTGGATCGCCCAGAAGGCCGGGGCCGCGATGATGACCAGCGCAATCGCCAGCGCGATCAGGCTTTTGCGCGTGCGCAGGGCAGGGGTCAGCAGCACGGCCGCCAGCACGCCCAGCAGCACCAGCCCGAAGGTCCACTTGCTCATCAATCCAAGCCCGACCAGGACGCCCGCCAGGCAGAAATCGGGCAATGCCCCGGTCCGTGCGGCGCGGGTGACCGCGACCAGGGACCAGACGGCCAGGGCCGTGGCCAGAACCGAATGGGTCAGCGCGCGCTGCGCTTCCCATACGACCGAGGGCAGGAACATTGTGCCGAACATCGCCGCCGCGGCGGTCATACGGTTTGCCCCGGACTGCCGGGCCAGAACCCAGATCCCAAGGTAGATCGCCGCCAGGCAACCATGCTTGAACAGCGCCAGGCCCAGCTTGCCTTCGCCGGTGACCTGGAACACGGCCATCTGCAGCCAAGTATAAAGCGGCGGCTGCGGTCCGTAACCCAGTTCCAGGCTTTGGGTCGTGACCATCTGTTCCGCCTCGTCGAGCCCGAGCCCGCCAGGCGCGGCCAGCCGCGAACCGAGTTGGACGCCCAGGTAGACGAGCATGAGAAGCGGCGCGAAACGCGACAGGGTCACGGACCATTCGGTCCGGGACATCTGCCCAGCAATTTCGTCCGCCTGTGTCATCTCGTCCTCCTGGTCGTGGGACCCGGCATCGCCTGATGCCGGACCCCGGATGTAGTGGGCGTTTCGCCCGGATCAGCCCCGGATCAGCCTTTGACCGCCTTGACGATCTTTTCGGCGCCGTCCTTGAGGTCATCGGCGGCAATCACGGCCAGGCCGGAATTGTTGATGATGTCCTTGCCAAGTTCGACGTTGGTGCCTTCGAGACGGACAACCAGCGGCACTTTCAGGCCGACTTCCTTGACCGCGGCGATCACGCCCTCGGCGATCACGTCGCAGCGCATGATGCCACCGAAGATGTTGACCAGGATGCCTTTGACGTTCGGGTCCGAGGTGATGATCTTGAACGCCTCGGTGACCTTTTCCTTGGTGGCGCCGCCACCCACGTCCAGGAAGTTGGCCGGTTCCGCCCCGTACAGCTTGATGATGTCCATCGTCGCCATGGCCAGGCCCGCGCCGTTCACCATGCAGCCGATTTCGCCGTCGAGCGCGATGTAGTTCAGGTCGTATTTCGACGCTTCGAGTTCCTTGGAATCCTCTTCGGTCGTGTCGCGCAGTTCGGCGATGTCGGGATGGCGATAGATCGCGTTGCCGTCAAAGCCCAGCTTGGCGTCCAGCACCTTCAGGTCGCCGCCGTCGGTCACGATCAGCGGGTTGATCTCCAGCATCTCCATGTCCTTCTCGACGAAGGCCTTGAAGAGCATGCCCATCAGCGCGACGCACTGCTTGACCTGCGCGCCCTTCAGACCCAGCGAAAAGGCGATGCGGCGTCCGTGGAACGGCTGGTAGCCGGTGGCCGGATCAACCGAGAAGCTCAGGATCTTTTCGGGGGTCGACGCGGCGACCTCTTCGATGTCCATGCCGCCTTCGGTCGAGCACACGAAGGAAATGCGCGAGGTCACGCGATCGACCAGCAGCGCGAGGTAGAGTTCGGTCTCGATGCCCGAGCCGTCCTCGATGTAGATGCGGTTGACCTGCTTGCCGGCGGGGCCGGTCTGGTGCGTGACCAGGGTGCGGCCCAGCATTTTCTTGGCTTCTTCGGCAGCTTCTTCCACCGACTTGGCCAGGCGCACGCCGCCTTTTTCACCAGCGTCAGCTTCCTTGAACGACCCCTTGCCGCGTCCGCCCGCGTGGATCTGTGCCTTGACGACCCAGAGCGGCCCGTCCAGTTCACTTGCCGCGGTCTTGGCTTCTTCGGCCTTGAGGACGACGCGACCGTCCGACACCGGAGCGCCGTAGCTGCGCAGCAGGGCCTTTGCCTGGTATTCGTGGATGTTCATGGAAATCCGTCCCGTCTTGCTTGCGTTGGGTTACCTATAAGCCTGCATGTAGCACGGGTTTAAAGGATTTATTGACGTAGGCCGCATTTCGGCGGAAAAAATCCGAATTTGTGATCACACGTTTTCTGGGTGTGATCACAAGTGCGGTTCTGGCGGCTTGTCGGCGAATCGCCGATCAGGCGAATGTGTCATCGTGTAGCCTTGCCTCTGACCCCTGCACTGCCTACCAAGGGGTGTGGCCCCTCGCGACGCTTGGCCAAGGCCGCGCCGCCGACGGGTGTGAAATCATTTGGCATCACCCCGCTGGCTGACGCTGTCCGAACGTGACACCGGTCCTTTCGGCTTTGGTTCGCGCCGAGGAGCAAACCTGTTTTAGGAGAAGCATCGTGCTGGAGACAGCAATCAAGACGTCAGAACGCGCCGCCGGCAACCGGGCACCCCGTCGCGGCACCCGCGTGGCCGTGCTGCGCATCATGACGGTGGCACTGGCCACGACGGCAGGAGCCTCGGCCGCGCGGGCCGAGATCCAGATCAGCGCCTATTCCGGGATCCAGGGCGCGCACAGCAGCGATGTGTCGGGCAACGACCCGTCCGGTGTCGGCCCGTTCAGCTTCAACGCCAACTGGGACGGCAATTCCATGGATTCGCCGCCCTATTACGGCTTCCGTGCCACCTGGTGGCGGGACGAGGCCTGGGGCTTCCACCTGGATTTCACCCACTCCAAGGTCTACGCGTCCGATGGCACGCTGAATGCGACCGGGTTCAAGACGCTGGAATTCACCGACGGTCTGAACAACCTGACCGTTGGCGTGACGCGGCGGTGGCTGGATCAGTGGGGCAAGGTGACGCCCTATGTGGGCGCCGGCGTCGGCGTGGCCATCCCCCACGTGGAAGTGCAGTCGACGGCGACCTCGGACCGGACGCTGGAATACCAGATCTCGGGCGCCAACGTCGCTCTGATGGCAGGGCTGAGCTATGCGCTGACCGACCGCTGGGCCGTCTTCGGCGAATACAAGACCACCTATTCCTGGGTGGATGCCGACCTGAAGGGCGGCGGCGACCTGTCGACCGAGATCTGGACCAACGCCGTCAACTTCGGCGTCAGCATGTCGTTCTGATCCACTTTCAGGATCCGGTGACCTTTGCGAAACCCGTCACGAAGACGGGTTTCGTCAGCATCAGCCAGACGATGGCCAGTACCGCCGCGAAGGCGGGAAAGCCGAAGGCGAACCACCAGCGGTAAAGCCGGTGATAGGCGGCGGGCAGCGGTTCGCCCGCATCGCGGGCGGCCCGGGCAAGGTTGCGCATGCGGATCTGCATGAACACCACCGGCAGCCAGAAGACCCCCACCACCCCGTACAGAACCAGCGACGCGGCGATCCAGCCTTCGCTCAGGGGCCATCCGCTCCACCGGGCCAGCAGGTAGCCGGTGACGGGTTGCACCACGGCCGTCGTGGCGGTGAAGACCGTGTCGGCGACCACGACGATGCCCGCCACGTGGGCGATCAGGCGCGGGTCGGCGGTCCGGTTGGACATCACCATGAAGAACGCGATGCCGGCGCCGGTTCCCAGCAGGACGGTGGCGCCAAGGACATGGACATACAGCAGGATTTCGTGAGTCATCTTTCGTCCGTTGTCAGCCAGACCAGCAGGGCCAGCATGATCCCCGGCAGCACCTTGACCATCGGTCCCAGCGGATCGGCCCAAAGGTCCGGGGCAAAGACCAGACCGCCCGCCAGGTAGAGGACCGACAGGGCGGCCATGCCAAGGGCGGCGGTCCGGGTCCAGGGTTTGCAGAGGATGGCAAGGCCCAGGGCGATATCCGCCACCGCGCCGCCCGCGGCCACGAGGCCGGCAAGCCAGGATGGCACGGCGCGATCGCTCAGCACCCGGATCGCGCCGCGCAGGTCGATCAGCGCGACAATTCCCGACAGCAGCCAGAACAGCGACAGCGTCGCGATGGCCAGCGGCAGGGCCAGGTATAGCCGGGCATAAAGCCGTTCCTGCCGCGTCGCGGGCAGGCTGGCGAGCGTGTCGTCCAGCGACCGGCAAGGGCGTCCACCCGCAATCTGCCAGGGATCGGGATCGCCATGGATGCCATCGGCCAGCGCGCGCAGCGCGGTTGTCCGCAGGGGCGACCGCCAGCCCAGATGGCCCAGCCCGTCGGCCACCCGGCCCGCGGCCGCCAGCAGCGCGCCGGGCAGGGTCGGGGTGAACCGGGGCCGGGCAAAGCCTTGCCAGCGGCGGATGCTGGCGACCAGGTCGGGAAAGCTTTGGCCCTGGGGTTCGGTCAGGTCCGCGATGGTGCCCGACGGGATGAACCCCCGGGCCGCATGGACGACAGCGTCGGCCAGGTCGTCGACATGAACCGTCTGCACCTGCGCGCCGGGCAGGACGCGCGGCTGCATACAGGGAAGTGCGGCAACGGCGCGCAGCAGGGCGGTGCCGCCGTAGGCTTCGGGTGACAGCACCAGCACCGGGCGCAGGATCACCCAGTCGCGCGCCGTGGCGACCCGCGCATCGCCCCGCGCCTTGGACCGGAAGAAGTCGGTGGAGGCGTGGTCCGATACCCCGGCGGCCGAAATCTGGACGATGCGCAGATCCAGCGCGTCGGCCGCGCTGACCAGCGCGGTGACGGCGTCCACGTGGATCGCGTCAAGGTGATCGCCCGCACCGTCCTGCAGCGCGCCGGCGGCATTGACGACCACGTCGACGCCTTCCAGCAATTCGCGCCATTCAAAGACGGTGACGGCGGTGATGTCGCGGATGATCCAGTCGGCATCGCGGTCGCAGGCCATGGCGGCGCGGTGCGACCGGCCGATCCCGGTGACGGCAAAGCCCGCCCCTGCAAGCGCGCGCATGCAGGCCGACCCGATCAGCCCGTAGCCGCCCAGTACGACGGCCCGCCTCCGGCTCATGCCCGTGTCTTTCAGGGAATTATCCTCCCGCTCCGCTCGGGGTCATGAAAAGCCCGGTTGGCCGGCAGGCTCAACCGAATAATCCGTGACCTGCGCGGGAAACGAAAAACGCCCGCCGGGGGAACCCGGCAGGCGTCTTGGTCACGTCGTCGGATGGATCAGACGAGCGAGTCGTCGATGGCCTTGCAGGCTTCGACCAGACCTTTGACCGCGTCGACCGACTTGTCGAACATCTCCTGCTCTTCCTTGTTGAGCTTGATGTCGATGATCTTCTCGATGCCGCCGGCGCCGATGACGGTCGGAACGCCGACATACATGCCTTTGACGCCGATTTCGCCGTCGCAATAGGCCGCGCAGGGCAGAACCCGCTTCTGGTCCTTCAGGTAGGCTTCGGCCATTTCGATGGCCGAGGTGGCGGGCGCATAGAAGGCCGAACCGGTCTTCAGCAGGCCGACGATTTCGGCGCCGCCGTCACGGGTGCGCTGGATGATGGCGTCCAGTTTCTCTTGCGAGGTCCAGCCCATGGCAACCAGGTCGGGCAGCGGGATGCCGCCGACGGTCGAATAGCGGGCCGAGGGAACCATGGTGTCGCCGTGGCCGCCCAGAACGAAGGCGGTGACGTCTTTCATCGACACGCCGAATTCCAGCGACAGGAAGTGGCGGAAGCGGGCCGAATCAAGCACGCCGGCCATGCCGCAGACCTTGTTCGCGGGCAGGCCCGAGAATTTCTGCAGGGCCCAGACCATCGCGTCGAGCGGGTTGGTGATGCAGATCACGAAGGCGTCGGGGGCGTGTTCCTTGATGCCCTCGCCGACCGATTTCATGACCTTGAGGTTGATGCCCAGCAGGTCGTCGCGGCTCATGCCCGGCTTGCGCGGGATGCCGGCGGTCACGATGCAGACGTCGGCACCGGCGATGTCCGCGTAGGACTGGGTGCCCGACAGCGCGGCGTCGAACCCTTCCGAAGGGCCGGATTCAGCGATGTCGAGGGCCTTGCCCTCAGGGGTTCCCTCGGCAATGTCGAACAGGACGACGTCGCCCAGTTCCTTCAGCGCGGCGAGATGTGCGAGCGTTCCGCCGATCTGACCTGCGCCGATAAGCGCGATCTTTGGTCTGGCCATGGGATGGGTCTCCAATCCATTGAAAAACGCCGTTTGCGTAGATCGGAATGGCCCGCCGTGCAAGGTCGGCTTGCTGCAGCGCAGTGTGACAGGGGCTATTCTGGCGCTAACGGGCGCGTTAAACCGGCCGGGTCGCGCAGATTTTGGGAGGCCCGGGCGTGCTTCAGCTGACCCCGTTCTTTTTCGCCGTGGCCGTGCCGGCGGTCTTGTTTGCAGGGATTTCCAAGGGGGGCTTCGGGTCCGGGGCGGCGTTCGCGTCCTCGGCGATTCTGGCCCTGGTGCTGGAACCGGGCCAGGCGCTGGGGGTGATGCTGCCGCTTTTGATGCTGATCGACGCCGCCACGCTGGGACCGTTCTGGAAACGCTGGAGCGTGCCGGATGCGAAGCTGCTGATTCTCGGCGGAATTCCGGGGGTGGCGCTGGGGGCGGCGCTGTATCAGCTGGCGGAACCGGATGTCTTCCGGGTGCTGATCGGGGCGATCGCGCTGGCGTTCATCGCCTGGCAACTGGCGGTGCAGTACAAGGTCTTTCATCCCCCCGCCGAACGGCTTCCGCGCTGGGTGGGGATCGTCGCGGGCATGACCGCCGGGTTCACCAGCTTCGTCAGCCATGCGGGCGGACCGCCGGCGGCGGCCTACATGCTGTCGCAGCGGCTGGACAAGACGACTTACCAGGCGACGACGGTGCTGACCTTCTGGGCGATCAACATCGCCAAGTTCGTGCCTTACGTGCTGCTGGGGCTGTTTACCGCGACCTCGCTGACCGCCAACCTGATCCTGGCGCCGGTCGCGCTTCTGGGGACCTGGATCGGGGTCAAGGCGCATCACCGGGTGAACGAACGCCTGTTCTTCGGGATCACCTATGTCGCGCTGGGGGTCACCGGGGTCAAGCTGGTGTGGGAAGGGCTGACCTGAGAGGTCAGCCCCGTCCGTCGGTGTCGATCAACCGAAGTCTTCGACAATGGCCGACCCCTGGGGGCGGGCGGCAAGCCAAAGGTATTCGCCGGCCTTCAGCGACAGCGACCGGGATTCGCCGGGCCGCAGGATCGTCGCCTGCAGCGGCATCGGCGCGGGGGCGGTCGCATCGGGCGTCCTGGTCCAGCGGATGTCGAAGCCGCCGGTGTTGCTCAACAGGATTTCGCCCGCTGTCACGGCTTCAAAGCGATTGGTCGCGGTCCAGTCGGGCGTCAGGTGATAGGGCGTTGCCATCTGCGTCGTCCTCTCAGGCCGGGTCGCCGGTGGGCCGAACCTCGGACACCCGTTCAAAGGCGTCGCCGGCGGCCACCAGGCAGGTGGTGCCGTCGGGCATCGTCACCGTGATCGTCCAGGACCCGGTGTTGTCCGAGGCAAAGAGTTCCACCACCCGGTTGTTGGACCCAAGCCCGATGCTCTGGCGGGATTCGCCGAATTTCTCGGACAGCCGTTCCAGGACCACGGGCCGCGGCGCGCAATTCGCGCCGGTTTGCTGAGCGGGGACCTGGTGCGCCCCCAGGGCCATCACGCCCATACCAATTGTCATTCGGATCGCCATCTTGCGCATGTCGCACCGCCTTTCGCTGTCTGCTCCGCGCGCACCGGGCGCGGTCCGGTCATGGCGCAAACCCTGTGCGGGCGGGGGCTTCATCGGCGTAAAGCCACCGTGCGGCCCGTGCGCAACGGCAGGCCCGATCGAGGCCATTCAACGAAGTTGCTGCGTTGCGGCGATTATCCCTTGATCTTTTCGTGCGAAAATGCGCACCTCCGCGCAACTTTATGACCTCGGAGGAATTCATGGACCCGCGAGCCCGACCCTATCGTTCCGTTCTCTACATCCCCGCCTCGAAAGAGCGGGCACTGGACAAGGCGCGGGGGCTGGCGGCCGATGCGATCATCTTCGACCTGGAGGATGCGGTTGCCCCGGCGGAAAAGGTCAATGCGCGGGGCATCCTGACGGCGCAGCTGGCGCAGGGCGGCTATGGGGCGCGCGTGCGGCTGGTGCGGATCAACGGGTTCGACACCGAATGGGGCCGCGCGGATGCCGAGGCCGCGGCGGGGATGGACTGCGACGCGGTGCTGCTGCCCAAGGTCGAAAGCCCCGAACAACTGGACGCGCTGGCCGGGATCACCGGCGATCTGCCGATCTGGGCGATGATGGAAACGCCGCTGGGCATGCTGAACGCCGCGACCATCGCCGCGCACCCCAGGCTGCAGGGCATGGTCATGGGCACCAACGACCTCGCGAAAGAGCTCAAGGCCCGCTTTCGCCCCGACCGCGAACCGATGCTGGCCGCGCTTGGCCTGTGCCTTCTGGCGGCGCGGGCCCATGGGCTGATCATCGTCGACGGGGTCTACAACGCCTTCAAGGACGACGAGGGCCTGCTGGCCGAATGCGTGCATGGCCGCGACATGGGCTTTGACGGCAAGTCGCTGATCCATCCCGCGCAGCTTGACGTGACCAACCGTGCCTTCGCGCCGTCCGAAGAAGAAATCGACCTGGCCCGCCGCCAGATCGCCGCATTCGAAGAGATCGAGGCCTTGGGGCAGGGGGTTGCGGTGGTCGACGGGAAGATCGTTGAAAATCTGCACGTTGCCACCGCACGTGAGACTCTGGCAAAAGCAGAGGCAATCGCAGCGATGCACGGGAGCTAGCTATGGGTTGGGTGATACTGGTAATCGGCGTGGGGCTCTGGTGGGCCGCGCATCTCTTCAAACGCGTGGCGCCGGATCGGCGCGCGCTGCTGGGGGACAAGGGCAAGGCCTATGTGGCGATCGCGCTGGTCCTGTCCATCGTGCTGATGGTGATCGGCTTCCGGTCCTCGGGCTTCGTGAATGTCT
Organism: Marinibacterium anthonyi; assembly: GCA_003217735.2. Lineage (GTDB taxonomy): Bacteria > Pseudomonadota > Alphaproteobacteria > Rhodobacterales > Rhodobacteraceae > Marinibacterium > Marinibacterium anthonyi. Next base: position 1,031,368 of record CP031585.1, read on the forward strand.
GGTATCCGCCCAGCTTCCTGGTGCATCTGAATAACCTGCTGGTGCTGATCGCCATCTTCATGATGAGCCCGGCGCCCAAGAAGGGCCGCCTGCTGAACGGCATGCGTCACCCGATGTTGACGGGCTTCGCGCTTTGGGCCTTTGCGCACCTGCTGGTGAACGGCGATCTGGCCGCGATCATCATGTTCGGCGGGCTCTTCGTCTGGGCCTTTGTCGAGATGCGCGCCATCAACGCGGCCGAACCGGCCTGGACCGCGCCCGCCCCCGGCTCCTACGGCAAGGATGCCATGTTCTTCGTCGCCTCGATCATCCTTTTGGGGATCATCGGCTACATCCACGGCCTTATCGGCCCGAACCCGTTTGCATCATGACCACGATCTACAGATTCCTCTCCGAAGACGACACATCCGCCTTTTGCCACAAGGTGTCCGCCGCCCTGTCCAGGGGCTGGCACCTGCACGGCTCGCCCACCTATGCGTTCGACGCCGCCAATGGCGTCATGCGCTGCGGGCAGGCGGTGACGAAGGAGATCGAGGGCGATTACACCCCCGAGATGAAACTGGGAGAGCAGTGAATGGCCAAGACCAACCCGGGCCGCTTCTTCGAGGATTACGCCGTTGGCGATGTGCTGACCCACGCGGTGCCCCGCACCGTGTCCGGCGGCGAACGGGCGCTGTATCATGCGCTGTATCCGGCGCGGCATGCGCTGTTTTCCTCGGACGAATTCGCCCGGGCCTGTGGTCTGCCGTCCAGCCCGCTGGATGACCTGATCACCTTTCACGTGGTGTTCGGCAAGACGGTGCCGGACGTGTCGCTGAACGCCGTTGCAAACCTGGGCTACGCTGAAGGGCGCTGGTTGAAGCCGGTCTATCCGGGCGCCACGCTGACGTCCGTGTCCGAGGTGATCGGGCTGAAGCAGAATTCCAACGGCAAGACCGGGGTGGTCTATGTGCGCACCACCGGGCGCGACCAGACCGGCGATCCGGTGATGGAATATTGCCGCTGGGTGATGGTGCGGAAGAAGAACCCTGACGCGCCGGCGCCCGAGACGGTGGTGCCGGAACTGAAGACCGTTCTGGATCCGGCCGACCTGGTGATCCCCGGGGGGCTGGATTTCACCGGCTACGATTTCGCGCTGGCGGGCGAGCCGCATCGCTGGGGCGACTACGAGGTGGGCGAGACGATCGACCATGTCGATGGCGTGACCGTCGAAGAGGCCGAGCACATGATGGCCACGCGCCTGTGGCAGAACACGGCCAAGGTGCATTTCGACGTTACGGTGCGCCCCGAAGGGCGGCTGATCTATGGGGGTCACGTGATTTCCATGGCGCGCGCGCTGTCGTTCAACGGGCTGGCCAATGCGCAGATGATCGTGGGCCTGAACGGCGGGGCGCATGCCAACCCCTGCCTGGCGGGCGACACGATCAGGGTCTGGTCCGAAGTGCTGGACAAGGCCGAAACCGCGGCGCCCGGTGTCGGCGCGATCCGGTTGCGGCTGGTGGCCACCAAGGGCGGCGCCCCCTTTGCCCTGAAGGGTGAGGATGGGCGGTACCTGCCAGACGTCCTGCTGGACCTGGATTACTGGGCGCTGATGCCCCTCTGACACGTCGGGCGACCCGAACATGGTCGACATGAGGCCCCAGCGCCCGACGGCGCCAAAGCACCGTCATGCGCCGGGCGCATGATGTCCCTGTCCACAAACACGGGGCGCGCGCGCGGGGGGCGTCGCAGGCGTTTCCGACATCTGTGCAGACCGCCGGAACATCGCGGCAGAACGGAGACCGATTCCCTGGCGGGGCCAGGATATTGCGTGATCATTCATCCATATCCGCCCGCCGGAGATCCGCGATAGCCCGGGTTTTCCACATGTCCGCCCGGATTCATCGTTTGTCGCCAAGGCGGGTAGACGCGCCGTGCCAAGTGCTGTGGATAATTCTGCAGCGCAGCGTTACCCGTTGTCACGAAAATGAAAAAAAGTTAATCTGACGCCACCTGGGAAATGGGGGCACTGCGCATGTACGACTCTATCCAAGCGTCTCCGGCGGAACATATTCTTGGCATGGGGAATGAAGTCGAAGTTTTCGGGCTGATGTCCGAACTTGCCCGTTCGCGTCGTCTCAGCGGGCTGATCCAGCAGCTGAACGCTTCCGTGCTCGACGGTCCGCGGGACGAACGCGACATGGCCATCGCCGCCCTGTCGCGCATGGGGATGTGGCTCGACTGAGCCCACCCCGACCACCGGCCGGACAAACCAGACCGTGACACGACTCACCTTCGCCGGCTGATCGAGCTTTGCCCTCGAACTTTGTGATCACACTCTGGTTTGCTGTGATCACATCCCCCGAAAAAGTGACAATCCGCGCCAAAAAACCGCGCTGCGAAGCAGCGAGGTGCCGTGACAGCCGCGCAAAAAACCGTAGAACAGGTGTATCCAACGGAAAGGACATGCCATGGCCGACGTGAACCGCGGCGCTCGCCCCCTGTCGCCGCACCTGCAGATTTACCGACCCCAGTGGACTTCGTTCAGCTCCATCATGGTCCGGGCAACCGGCATCGCCTGTTACGGTTTGGCGATCCTGGTCGTGGCCTGGTTCCTCGCAGCCGCGGGATCCGAACGCGCCTTTGAAATCGTCGACGGTCTGCTGACCAGCTGGCTGGGCGATCTGATCATGTTCCTTGGAACCTGGGCGATCTGGTACCACATGCTGGGCCGTCTGCGTCACGTCATCTGGGATCTGGGCTATCTGCTTGAGGTCGACGTGTCCGAGAAAATGGCGATCGGCATGGTGGCGGTTGCGACCGTCCTGACCATCCTGACGGCTATCGTGGTATAAGGAGCCCTGAACATGAGATTTCTCACGGATCGCAAACGTGCCGAAGGGCTTGGGGCCGCCGGAACCGGAACCCAGGAACACTGGCAGATGATGATCAGCTCGGCCGCCCTGGTCGTTCTGGTCCCGCTTTTCGTCTTCACCTTCGGATCCGCCCTGGGCGGCACCTACGAAGACGTTCTGGCCTATTACAGCCGTCCTTTCCCCGCCGTCGTCGCCGCGCTGACCCTGGTGGTCGGCGTGATCCACATGACGCGCGAAGTGCAGGACGCAATCGTGGACTATGTGCATGGCGTGGCCGGCAAGGCGGCCTTCGTGGCCGCCGGTGCCTTTGCCTGGGTGGTGATCGCCGCCGGGCTTTTCGCACTTGTCAAACTCGCGCTCTGAAGGACGAAGACCAATGGCAGAATATGATTACGAGACGCATGAATATGACGTCGTGGTCGTGGGTGCGGGTGGCGCGGGTCTGCGCGCAACCCTCGGCATGGCCGAACAGGGGCTGCGCACGGCCTGCGTGACCAAGGTCTTCCCGACCCGGTCGCACACCGTGGCCGCGCAGGGCGGCATTGCCGCGTCGCTGTCGAACATGGGCCCAGACAACTGGCAGTGGCACATGTACGACACCGTCAAGGGGTCGGACTGGCTGGGCGATACGGACGCGATGGAATACCTCGCCCGCGAAGCGCCCAAGGCTGTCTATGAACTGGAACATTACGGCGTGCCGTTTTCGCGTACCGAAGAGGGCAAGATCTATCAACGCCCGTTCGGCGGCCATACCACCGAATTTGGTGAAGGCCCCCCGGTGCAGCGCACCTGCGCGGCCGCCGACCGGACCGGCCACGCGATCCTGCACACGCTGTATGGCCAGTCGCTGAAGAACAACGCGGAATTCTACATCGAGTATTTCGCCATCGACCTGATCATGTCCGACGACGGCGTGTGCCAGGGCGTGGTGTGCTGGAAGCTTGACGACGGCACGATGCATGTCTTCAACGCCAAGATGGTCGTGCTGGCCACCGGCGGCTACGGGCGCGCCTATTTCTCGGCCACCTCGGCCCATACCTGCACCGGCGACGGTGGCGGCATGGTGGCCCGCGCGGGCCTGGCGCTGCAGGACATGGAATTCGTCCAGTTCCACCCCACCGGCATCTACGGATCCGGCTGCCTGATCACCGAAGGCGCGCGGGGCGAGGGCGGTTACCTGACCAACTCGGAAGGCGAACGGTTCATGGAGCGTTACGCGCCCCAGTACAAGGACCTGGCGCCGCGTGACTACGTCAGCCGGTCGATGACCATGGAGATCCGCGAAGGCCGCGGCGTGGGCGAACATAAGGACCACATCTTCCTGAACCTCAACCACCTGCCGGCCGAAGCGCTGGCGGAACGCCTGCCGGGCATTTCGGAATCGGCGAAGATCTTTGCCGGCGTGGACGTGACCAAGGAACCGATCCCGGTTCTGCCGACCGTGCACTACAACATGGGCGGTATCCCCACGAACTACTGGGGCGAGGTTCTGAACCCGACAGAGGACAACCCGACCGGCGTGGTCCCTGGCCTGATGGCCGTGGGCGAAGCCGGCTGTGCGTCGGTCCACGGGGCGAACCGCCTCGGGTCCAACTCGCTGATCGACCTGGTGGTGTTCGGCCGCGCCTCGGCCATCCGCGCCGGCAAGGTGGTGGACCCGGACGCGGCGACGCCGGCGCCGAACAAGGCGTCGATCGACAAGGCATTCGCCCGCTTCGATCACTACCGCAACGCCGATGGCGGCACGCCGACGGCCGAACTGCGGCTTGAGATGCAGCGCACCATGCAGTCCGACGCCGCCGTGTTCCGGGAATCCAAGACGTTGGAAGAAGGCGTCGTGAAGATGACCGAGATCGCCGCCAAGCTGGACGATCTGAAGGTGACCGACCGGTCGCTGGTCTGGAACTCGGACCTGATGGAAACGCTGGAACTGACCAACCTGATGCCCAACGCCCTGGCCACCATCTATGGCGCCGAGGCCCGCAAGGAGAGCCGCGGGGCGCATGCCCACGAGGATTATTCCACGCGCGACGACGAGAACTGGCGTGTCCACACCGTCAGCCGCGTCGATGGCAACAACGTCACGCTGACCTACCGCCCGGTGATCGTCGATCCGCTGACCACCGAGGACGAAGGCGGCATCTCGCTGAAGAAGATCGCGCCCAAGGCGCGGACGTTCTGATGGCACGTATCGGGGGCTGCTTCGCCGCGCGGCGCGGCCCTCGGACCTGCGCGGAGTGCGGGGGCAGGGCATGAACATGGCCCTGCAGTCCGACGGCCTGTCAGCTCCGGATTTCCGGCCCGGCCGGGTTCTGCGGGTCTATGGCATGCGCCGGTCCGGCAACCACGCGATCCTCGACGCCTTCCTGCGCAATGCGCCGGGCGGCAACGCGGTGTTCTTCAACAATTGCAAGAACGCGCAGGACCCGGTCGCCAGCCATCGCAGCCTGGATCTGCGCCGCGGTGGCGAAGCGGTGAAACCCCAGGGCGCGCTGGCCGCGTCGCTGGACCTGCCGGGGCCCAGGCCGCTGACCGTCGTGTCGATCGAGGACGCCATGCCCGGTAACCGCCTGCGCCCCCTCTGGGGCGGCGAGGAGAAGGTCGTGGTGATCTACCGCAGCTTTCTCAACTGGGCGGCCTCGCTTCTTCACAAGATCAAGGGCAACGCCGCGTACGGTGCCCTGGAACGGGCGCGGATCATGACCAATGCCTGCCGGACCTATGGCAAGGCACTGGACATCGCCGGGGATCCCGGCGCCATCCGTCCCGTTCTGTACGACGACTGGATCGCATCGGCGGACTATCGCGCCGACGTGCTGACGGACCTCGGGCTTCAGGCGCATGACCTCGGCCTTGGCGAAGTCCAGCGCTATGGCGGTGGGTCGTCCTTCGAACCGCAGGTCCGCGACGCGGCCGTCCTTGGCACCGACCGGCGCGCCGACCTTCTGGCCGACGATCCCGAATTCGGGATGCTGCTGTGGCTCGTGGCTCATGATCTGGACCTGTCGCAGCGCATCGCCGCCCATTTTCCGGCCGATGCGGACCGCATCCTTGGCCTGGCCCGGTCCGCCGGGCTGACCTTTCATCTGCCAGAAGGAGGACGCGCATGACCCCCTTCTTCCGACCCCAGAGATCCCGGCCAACAGCCGGAGACGCGCACCAGGAGACGAGACATGGTTGAATTCACGCTACCCAAAAACTCGCGTATCCGCACCGGCAAGACCTGGCCCAAGCCCGAAGGCGCCAAGACTGTCCGCAAGTTCCAGATCTATCGCTGGAACCCCGATGACGGGGAAAACCCCCGGGTCGATACGTATTTCATCGACATGGACAAGTGCGGCCCGATGGTCCTGGACGCGCTGATCAAGATCAAGAACGAGATCGATCCGACGCTGACGTTCCGCCGGTCCTGCCGCGAAGGCATCTGCGGATCCTGCGCCATGAACATCGGCGGCATCAACACCCTGGCCTGCATCTACGGCCTGGACGAGGTGCATGGCGAGACGGTCAAGATCTACCCGCTGCCGCACATGCCGGTGGTCAAGGACCTGATCCCCGACCTGACGCACTTCTACGCGCAGCACGCGTCGATCATGCCCTGGCTGGAAACCAAGACGAACCGGCCCGCCAAGGAATGGAAGCAGTCCATCGAGGACCGCAAGAAGCTGGACGGCCTGTACGAATGCGTGATGTGCGCGTCCTGCTCGACGTCCTGCCCCAGCTACTGGTGGAACGGCGATCGCTACCTCGGCCCCGCCGCGCTGCTGCACGCCTACCGCTGGATCATCGACAGCCGTGACGAAGCCACCGGCGAGCGTCTGGACGAGCTTGAGGATCCCTTCAAGCTGTACCGCTGCCACACGATCATGAACTGCGCCAAGACCTGCCCCAAGGGTCTGAACCCGGCCAAGGCGATCGCCGAGATCAAGAAGATGATGGTCGAACGGGTCGTCTGACCCTGTTGTGATCACGAAGACGCACGCCCCTGCCGGATCGGCGGGGGCGTTTTGATTCATCCGGGTCGCATCTGCACAATTTTTTGCAACTCGTACGAAATTCCCTCTTGATCGACTCTGCGTTTGGCCTGATATGCGCGTTTAAGACGCCAACGCACGCGCCTCTGTCGAAAGGGCGCCGGACATCCGGCAACCCCTAGGGTTATGTAGCGACGGTAACGTCTCCCGTGGAACTGAGCGGCCATAGATGGCCGGGTCTATTGGAGATGACCATGACCGCCTACGTAACCGAATTCTCGGTGCGCGACATTGTGCGTGCGCGTACCCGTATCGAAGATTTCATCGCGTCGAATGAATTCGACCGCCCGACGCTGGTGCTGGACACCGACGTCGTGTCGCGGAATTTCCGCGCGCTTCAGGCCGGCCTGGGCAATGCCCGCATCCATTATGCCGTCAAGGCCAACCCCGCCATGGCCGTCATCGAGACGCTGGTGAACGAAGGCTGCCACTTTGACGCCGCCAGCCGGGGCGAGATCGAGCTGTGCCTGTCGCTGGGCGCGCACGCATCGGACATTTCCTTTGGCAACACCGTCAAGCGCGCCTCGGACATCGCCTTCGCGTATCGCGCCGGTGTGACCCTGTTCGCCGCCGACGCCGAGGAAGAGCTGGACAAGATCGCCGCGAACGCCCCGGGCGTGCAGGTCTACATCCGCCTGATCGTCGAAGCGTCGGAAGCCGACTGGCCGCTCAGCCGCAAGTTCGGCTGCGACCGCGCCACCGCGCTGCGCCTGCTGGATTACGCCAAGTCGCTGGGCCTGGACCCGGTGGGCTTCAGCTTCCACGTGGGGTCGCAGACCCGCCGTGCGTCGATGTGGGCCCTGACCCTGGACGAAGTCGCCGTCACCTGGGCGGCGGCCCGCGCTGCTGGGCACAATCTGACCCTGCTGAACATCGGCGGTGGTTTCCCGGCTTTCTACGGCGACCCCGTCGAAGCCCCGACCCCCTACGCCGCCGCCGTCATGCGCATGGTGCGTGACCGTTTCGGCGACGCTGTCGAGGTAATGGCAGAGCCGGGCCGTGGCATGGTGGCCGACGCCGGTGCCATCGCCGCCGAAGTCCTGCTGGTCTCGCGCAAGTCGGACAGCGACCTGCACCGCTGGGTCTACCTGGACATCGGCAAGTTCTCGGGCCTGGCCGAAACCATGGACGAGGCGATCCGCTACCAGTTCGTGACCGACCGTGATCACGAGCCCACGGGCCCCTGTGTCCTGGCCGGCCCGTCCTGCGACAGCGCCGACGTCCTGTACGAGAAGAAGCCGGTCCAGCTGCCTGTTGGCCTGGCCGCCGGTGACAAGGTGATGATCCGAAATACCGGCGCTTACACCTCCAGTTACTCGTCGGTCGGCTTCAACGGTTTCCCGCCGCTGGACGTGGTGGTCATCTGAGCACACGTATCCGTGATGCTGCATTGCGGCAATTGAATGCCAGCAATGCAGCATTGTCGGGTGACCCGGGGCGTCGGAAGGCCTAGATGAACGGACAGGGAGGAGCTTTTGCAGCAATGGAGCGCCTTATGGACCTGTCGAAAGAGACCCCGAAAACCGACGCCAAAGAGGCGCTGGAAATACTCGCCGAAGCCTGGGCCTATTACACGCCCGAGCCGGCGCTGAAACTGGACGACAAAGAGCCCGATCTCTTCCAGTATCACGAAGCCGCCTGAATGGCTTTTCCCGCATCCGGCAGCGCTTTCGCCTGAAGGCGCGCTGCCGGATCCAGTCGGGCCAAAACGGCCCACATGCCGCGCCCCGGTTTGCCCGGATGTGTCGCGCGGCGCATCTTCCTTAAATTGTCCGCTGCAAAGCTACGTCCGTGCCGTCGCACCGGACGTCTTTCGCGTAAAGCCTGCGTGCCTGTCGATTGGGTGGGCCGGGTATCGCGCGGCACGCGCGCCACGTGGCACCGCCGCTCGCCATATCCGCCTGGGTTTGGGGGGAGGGGCCAGTGCAATCAACCGCCCCCTCCGCCCGGTTGGTCAGGCGAACGCGGCGGTCAGCGCAATCTCGACCATGTCGCCAAAGCTGCGCTCGCGGTCCTCGGAGGGCAGGGCTTCACCGGTCAGCAGGTGGTCGGACACCGTCAGCACCGCCAGCGCCCGGCAATTGTGGCGCAGGGCCAGCGTGTAAAGCTCGGCGGCCTCCATCTCGACGCCCAGGATGCCGTGGCGCACCATCTGTTCGTTCAGGTCCGGGCGCTCGTCATAGAAGACATCCGAGGAATAGATCCCGCCCACATGGGTCGGCGTTCCCTTGGCCTCGGCGGCGTCGGCGGCGGCCTTCAGCAGCGACCAATCGGCAGTCGGGGCAAAGTTCAGCTCGCGGAAGATCCCGGTCGAGGGCGTGTTCACGCTGGTCGAGCTCATCGCCAGGATCACGTCGCGCACATTCACATGTTCCTGCATGCCACCGCAGGATCCGATCCGGATCAGCGTCTTGGCCCCGTAATCGCGGATCAGCTCGTTCACGTAGATCGACAGGGAGGGCATGCCCATGCCCGATCCCTGGATTGTCACCCGATTGCCTTTCCAGGTGCCGGTATAGCCCAGCATGCCGCGAACCTCGTTCACCAGCTTGGGGCTTTCCAGAAAGGTTTCAGCTGCCCAGCGGGCGCGATAGGGGTCGCCCGGAAGCAGGACGGTTTCGGCAATGTCTCCGGCGGCGGCGCCAATATGGATGGTCACGCGGGCTCTCCTTCAAGTTCAATTGATCGGCGCCAGATTTTCCATCGGGCCGTCAAGGTCAAGTGCCCTAAAGCCCAAGGCGTTTCCAGGAAGGAACCCAGAAAAAGAAAAACCCGGCAAGTGTGCCGGGTTGGGTAAGCGCAGCGGGGATCCTTGGCAATTGCGGGTCACCGATCATCCGCTACGCTAGATTTCCGAGGTCCTTCAGATCTCCAGATCTTCGGGCGACGCCCCACTTGCCAGTGCTTCGTTGAACCAACCGGGTTTGCGGCCCCGGCCGGTCCACGTCTGAGCAGGATCTTCCGGATTGCGATACTTCGGAGGCGAAACCGGCTTTTCGTCGGCTTTCCGACGCGCTGCGTCTTGCCCATTCAGGACATCGGCCAGAGAAAATCCGAATTCAGCAGCAGCCTTTTCAGCCGCTTGCCGCGCTTGCGTACGCTCGCGCGTAACCGCGTCCTTCAAAGCCGTGTCCACCTGGCTGCGAAGATCCGAGAGTTCTTTGCTCGTCATGGTCGTCAGGTCAATAGGCATTTTTTTGCTCCTTTTTTATCCCCATCGCACGCTGTAATGATAGTGATTTTGCCGGGAAAGAAAAGAAGCGCAATTCGCTTTTTTTGTTCGATATCTGAACATAAGCGAATTGACGCCCTGTTGCATCAAGTACGCGGAAGTCGGAAATTTATTCTGCAGCCGCCGCCGCATGATCCGCCAGCCTGACAATGTCCTTCATGATCGCGTTCAACTCGAAATCCTTGGGCGTATAGACATGCGCCACACCGGCCGATAGAAGCGCTTCGGCGTCTTCATCGGGAATGATTCCGCCAACGATCACGGGAATGTGGCCCAGTCCTTCGTCGTTCAATCGCTGAAGAACCTCGCGCACCAATGGCAGGTGGCTTCCCGAAAGGATCGACAGGCCCAGCACGTGGCTCTGGTTCTCTCTGGCCTTCGAAACGATCTCGGCCGGGGTCAGGCGAATGCCGTCGTACGAGATGTCCATCCCGCAATCGCGCGCCCTGAATGCGATCTGCTCAGCTCCATTGCTATGCCCGTCAAGTCCTGGTTTCCCGACCATGAAATTCAATCTACGGCCGAGTTTGTCGCTCACAATATCAACCATTGAGCGTATTTCGTCCAGCCCTTCGGTCTTGTTCGACACGCCTTTCGACACGCCGGTGGGGCCCCGATAGGTGCCGTGGACCTTGCGCATTTCCTCGGCCCATTCCCCGGTCGTCACGCCGGCCTTCGCGGCCTGGATGGAAGGGGGCATGATGTTTTCGCCCTTTAGGGCGGCTTCTCGGAGAGATTTCAACGCTTTGGCAACCGCGGCTTCGTCGCGTTCGGCGCGCCAGGTGTCAAGGCGGGAAATCTGATCCTGTTCCGCGGCGGAATCGATCACCAGAATATCGCCGCCACCGGTCATCAAAGGCGACGGTTCCGTCGCCGTGAATTTATTCACACCGATAACAACCGTTTCGCCAGCCTCGATTTTGTTGATTCGTTCAGCATTCGAATCAACCAGCCGGGCTTTCATGTACTCGATCGCGGCCACCGCGCCCCCCATGCTGTCGAGGTTTGCAAGCTCTGCGCGGGCCTCTTCCTTCAGGGCTTCGACCTTGCTCTCGACGGTCGGGTTGCCATCGAAAAGGTCTTCATATTCAAGCAGATCGGTCTCATATGCGAGAATTTGTTGCATCCGCATCGACCATTGCTGGTCCCAGGGACGCGGTAGCCCCAGTGCCTCGTTCCAGGCCGGCAATTGCACCGCCCGCGCCCGCGCTTTTTTGGAAAGAGTAACGGCCAGCATTTCTATTAAAATTCTATAAACATTATTCTCCGGCTGCTGCTCGGTTAACCCTAGGGAATTGACTTGGACGCCATAACGGAATCTCCGGTATTTTGGGTCTTCGACGTTGTAGCGTGTCTGGCATATTTCATCCCAGAGGTCCACGAATGCGCGCATTTTACACATTTCTGTCACAAATCGAATGCCGGCATTCACAAAGAATGAAATGCGGCTGACCAGTTTTGGAAAGTCCTCGGCCGGCACACGCGGCCGCAACTCGTCCAGGACGGCCTGCCCGGTGGCCAGGGCAAAGGCCAGTTCCTGTTCGGGTGTCGCACCGGCTTCTTGCAGGTGATAGGAACAGACGTTCATGGGATTCCACTTGGGAACCTGCGAATAGCAGTATTCCGCCACATCGGCGATCATCTGCAGCGACGGTTTCGGCGGGCAGATATACGTGCCGCGCGACAGGTATTCCTTGATCAGGTCGTTCTGCACCGTGCCCTGAAGCGTCGAGATATCCGCGCCCTGTTCCTCGGCCACGGCTATGTACAATGACAAAAGCCAGGGTGCGGTGGCGTTGATCGTCATCGACGTATTCATCTGATCCAGCGGAATCTGATCGAACAAAAGGCGCATATCGCCCAAATGGCAGATCGGAACCCCGACTTTCCCGACTTCTCCGCGCGCCAGAACGTGATCGCTGTCATATCCTGTCTGCGTGGGCAGATCGAACGCCACCGACAATCCTGTCTGGCCCTTTGCCAGATTACCTCGGTACAGCGCATTTGAAGCTTCAGCGGTCGAATGGCCCGCATAGGTACGGATCAACCAGGGGAGGTCTTTCTTGATCTCGGTCATGACGTTGGCTCTCGGCTTGAAAGGGGAAATAATCTTGCGTGCTGAGTGTCTAAACCGAAATTTTAGACCTGTGTCAATTCGCTGCGACGCGGCGCGGATGCTTTCCCCTGTCGTCCGATGCAGGCGGGCAGGGGGGCGTGCGGGCGCGCCAGCGACCTGGCGGCGGCTTGCCGCTTATGCCGCAGATGCGAAGGCAATTTCTGCGGTCGCTGGGTCATAAAGTTTCAATTCAGATTGATTTGGTGTTGCATTGTTGCGCAACGTTTTCTACTTGAACGTCTGACCAGCGCCTTCTGCGGCGCGGCGACACACCATGAGGACAGGAGGCTCCGATGGCATTGGACACCGACAGCGGCATCGCCCAATACGAGGCGCCCGAGAAAGACCTGTATGAAGTGGGCGAGATGCCCCCGCTCGGCTACGTCCCGAAGAAGATGTATGCTTGGGCCATCCGCAAGGAGCGTCACGGCGAGCCGAATACCGCCATGTTGGAAGAGGTCGTGGATGTCCCCGAGCTGGACAGCCATGACGTTCTGGTCCTGGTGATGGCGGCGGGCGTCAATTACAATGGTGTCTGGGCGGCACTGGGCAAGCCGATCTCGCCCTTCGATGGTCATGGAGAACCCTATCATATTGCGGGTTCGGACGCGTCGGGCATCGTCTGGGCGGTCGGATCCAACGTGAAGACCTGGAAGGTGGGGGACGAGGTCGTCATTCACTGTAACCAGGACGACGGCGACGACGAGGAATGCAACGGCGGCGATCCGATGTATTCGCCCAGCCAGCGGATCTGGGGCTATGAAACCCCCGACGGGTCCTTCAGCCAGTTCACCCGCGTGCAGGCCCAGCAGCTGATGCCGCGCCCCAAGCACCTGACCTGGGAAGAGGCCGCCTGCTATACACTTACGCTGGCCACCGCCTACCGCATGCTGTTCGGCCACCCGCCGCACGAACTGAAGCCGGGGATGAACGTGCTGGTCTGGGGCGCCTCGGGCGGTTTGGGGTCCTACGCGATCCAGCTGGTGAACACGGCCGGCGCCAATGCGATCGGCGTGATCTCGGACGAGACCAAGCGCGACTTTGTCATGGGGCTGGGCGCCAAGGGCGTTCTGAACCGGAAGGATTTCAAGTGCTGGGGGCAGCTGCCCACCGTGAACACGCCCGAATACGGCGACTGGTTCAAGGAAGCGCGGAACTTCGGCAAGGCGATCTGGGACATCACCGGCAAGGGCAACAATGTCGACATCGTCTTTGAACACCCGGGCGAGGCGACCTTTCCGGTGTCGACCTTCGTGGTGAAGAAGGGCGGCATGGTCGTCATCTGCGCCGGAACCACCGGGTTCAACTGCACCTTCGACGTCCGGTACCTGTGGATGCACCAGAAGCGCGTCCAGGGGTCGCACTTTGCCCATCTCAAGCAGGCGGCGGCGGCCAACAAGCTGATGATCGAACGGCGGCTCGATCCCTGCATGTCCGAGGTCTTTGAATGGAAGGAGCTGCCGTCGGCCCACATGAAGATGCTGCGCAACGAACATCTGCCGGGCAACATGTCGGTGCTGGTCCAGGCGCCGCGGACCGGTCTGCGCACCTTCGAGGATGCACTGGAAGCCGGCAAGCGCTGACGCGACGCCTTTGGGAGGAGGCCGAATCGCCCGCTCGCAAGAGCGGGCGATTTGCGTTTCGCGGGGTGACCATGGGGATCAACAGGTTGCGAATCCGGCCCCTCACCAGATCTGGGGAGTAAAAAGACGCGAATTTCCTAACATGTTTGCACATGGTATGGTTGCATTAATCCCTCATTAACTCTCTAGGAGCGAGTTTGACCATGCAGAATGATTGGATACTGGACGTTCTCGCCGACCTGAAATCCTTTGCTGCGGCCAACGACATGACGACGCTGGCCGAACAGTTGGATGATGCCACTCTCATCGCGGCGGCCGAGATTGCGTCACAGGCGGAGAAGGCGCGTGGACGGTTCGAAAATAGCGCGGCAAGGGGAACTGAACTCCATTCTGGAGGCGCTGGACGCCACCAGAGAGCTTGAGGGGCTGCAGCGGGCGACCGAGGCGCTTCGCGGCCTCTACGGGGTCAACCACGTAGTCTATCACTGGGTCGACAGCGCCGGGGATCAATATGGCTGCGGCACCTATTCCGACGAATGGCGCGAACGTTACCTGCGGCAGAACTACATCCGGGTCGATCCGGTCATCATCGGTTGCTACCAACGGTTCCACCCGGTCGACTGGAAGCGGCTGGACTGGACCAGCAAGGCCGCCCGCGCCTTCCTGCAGGAGGCGCTGGATTACGGGGTCGGCAACCAGGGGTTTTCCGTGCCGATCCGGGGGCCCAACGGGCAGTTTGCCTTGTTTACCATCAGCCACGATTGTGACGACGACACCTGGGCCGCATTTACCGAAGCCAACAGCCGCGATCTGATCCTGATCGCCCATTACTTCAACCGCAAGGCACTGGAATTCGAACCGACCCGGCAACCGGAAACCGCTCAGACCTTGTCCCCCCGCGAGGTCGACGCGATGACCATGCTGGCCATGGGTTACAGCCGCGCCCAGACGGCCGAGGCGTTGTCGATCTCGGAACACACGCTCAGGGTCTATATCGAAAGCGCGCGGTTCAAGCTGGGCGCGATGAACACCACCCACGCCGTCGCCCGCGCCCTGGCGCGGGGCCTGATCGTCGTCTGACTACCTCTGACCGTCGCGTTTCCCCGGACCCGTTGCGCCAAGGTGGTTAACGGGGCGCGCGCCGTGGCCGGGCGGCGTTAACCAAGACAGCGGCAGCCTGTCCCCATCGCACGACGAAGGGGAACACCACATGCTGCGCTACATCTACGCTCACGACCTGCACAAGCATCCCGCCCTGGCCCGGTCCATGTACCGCGACCGCGCCTGCCAGTTCCGCGACCGGCTGAACTGGCCCGTCCAGGTCAATGCCGAGGGCGAGGAACGCGATGTCTATGACGCGATCGATCCGCTGTACGTGATCTGGCAGAACGAGGACGGCAGCCATGGCGGCTCCATGCGGTTCCTGCCGACCACCGGCCCGACCATGGTCAACGACCATTTCACCGACATCCTGGGCGGCGGCACCGTGGTGTCCCCGCTGATCTGGGAATGCACCCGCTTCTGCCTGTCGAAGGACGCCAAAAGCACCGTCGCGGCGGCCCTGATGTTGGGCGGCGGCGAGATCATGCGCGGCTTCGGCATCCGTCATTTCGTCGGCGTCTTCGACAACCGCATGACCCGGATCTACCGCGCCATAGGCTCGTCTCCGGAGGTTCTGGGCAGCCAGGGCGAGGGACGCGACCAGATTTCGGTCGGGCTTTGGGACTTCACGCCCGAGGCACAAACAAAGGTCGCCGTCCGCGCCCGAATCTCGCCCGAGATCTCGAAGCGCTGGTTCGACCGCGACTTCGGCGGCACCGTTCGCCCCATGTTCGCCAAATCCGCCTGACCGCATCTGGCGCAACCGGTGGCGCGGCCTTAAGGTCGCGCCATGACGGCGCTGCAACTGACCTTTTCCGATGACCAGGCCCACGCTTATGACAGCGTGGCCGACATGCTGCGCCGGGCTGGCGTCAATCTTGACGACGGGCTGCTGATCCCGCCGAAATCCGACGGGGCAGGGGTGGCCGCGGTGATCGGCAAGGCCGGATCGGGCAAGACGCTGCTGCTGGCCGAACTCTACAAAGCCCTGGTCGAAGCCGGGCTTGACGTGGTCTCCGGCGATTACGAAAGCCGCCGCAAATCCGACCGCCGCACGCTGGCGATCCTGGCGCCCACCAACAAGGCGGCCTCGGTCCTGCGCTTTCGCGGCGTGCCGGCCACCACGATCCACCGCATCCTCTACACCCCGGTCTACGATCCGGATTACGAACGGCTCGCCGAATGGCTCGCCGGCAACGAAGCCGACCGCCCCGAGATCGCCGACCTGACGGACGAGGCCTATGACCGTGCCGTCGCCTATTACGCCAAGAACAAGTCCATCCCCGCGACGCTGGCCGCCATCGGCCTGCGCGGATCCGATTTCATCACCGGCTGGAAACGGCGCGAGGATCCGCTGGACATCGGCTTTGTCGACGAGGCCTCGATGCTCGACGACCGCCAGTTCGAGGACCTGAAGGAAATCTTCCCGACCCTGCTGCTGTTCGGCGACCCGGCCCAGCTGGCGCCGGTGAACCAGTCCGGCTCCATGGTCTTCGACGCACTGCCCGAAAATCGCCGTCTCATGCTGTCGCGCATTCACCGGCAAGAGGCCGACAACCCGATCCTGGACCTCGCACATGCGTTGGCGGACCCCGATGTCGGCTTCGAGGATTTCGAACGCCTGGTCGAGGAAAAGGCCCGCCACGACGACCGCGTCGTCTGGGGCCAGCGGGTTGAAGTCGACCTGATGGCCCGCTCCCCCGTTCTGGTCTGGCGCAACGCCACCCGCATCCGGCTGATCAACGCCTTCCGCGCGGTCTACGACGCGCCCGAAGACGCGCTGCTGCCGGGCGAACCGCTGATCTGCGACGGCATCGAACTGCCCATGAAGCACCGCAAGCGCCGCCTGGACCTGGAAGCGCGCGGCCTGATCAAGGGCGCGCAGGTCGTCTATCTCGGCCCTGGCCGCAAACCCGGCTTCTCGCGCTTGCACGTGATCGGGGCGGAAGATCCCCAGGTCTCCGCCGCCTCCATCGTCAAGATCGAGAAACCGGACGAGGAAGAACCCTTCATCCCCTACGCCGCGCGCATGGGCGCGGCCTTCCTGCATGGCGCGGCGGTGACCATCCACAAGGCGCAGGGATCGCAATGGGACACGGTGCAGGTCTTCGCTCCCGACCTTTACGCCGCCGCGCGCATGGGCCGGACGGAAGCCGGCCAGCCCCTGTGGAAACGCCTGGCCTACGTGGCGATCACCCGCGCGCAAGAACGCCTGATCTGGGTGGTGCGCAACCGGCTGGCCAAACCGACCATGCCGCTCAGCATCGACGACCTGCGGTCCGCACCGGCGGCGACATTGGAACTGGAGGGAGAGGACACATGAAGACCATCATCATCACCGGCGCAAGCTCCGGCATCGGCGCGGCCACGGCGCGCCATTTCCTGGAAAACGGCTGGACCACGGGCCTGATCGCCCGCCGCGAAGGCCCCCTGAAAGACCTGTCAGACGGCCACCCCAACGCCATCGTGCTGCCCTGCGACGTCACCGACCCCGCGGCGGTCGAAACCGCCTTCGACAGTTTCGTCGCACAGACCGGCCGGCTCGACATGCTCTTCAACAACGCCGGCATGTTCGGCGTGAACGCCACCATCGACGAGGTCCCGGTCGAAACCTGGCTGCAGGTGGTGAACGTCAATCTCACCGGCATGTTCCTGAGCGCCCGTCAGGCCTTCAAGCACATGCGCGCGCAGGACCCGCAGGGCGGGCGCATCGTCAACAATGGCTCGATCTCGGCCCATGTGCCGCGCGACGGATCCATCTGCTACACCTCGACCAAGCACGCCATCACCGGCATGACCCGCACGCTCAGCCTGGACGGACGGCCCTTCGACATCGCCTGCGGGCAGATCGACATCGGCAACGCGCGCACGGAAATGGTCGACGAACAGAACCGCCGCCAGATCGCCGCCGGGCGCGAACCCGACCCGTCGATGGACGTGTCCAACGTGGTGAAGGCGCTGATGTACATGGCCGACCTCCCGCTCGAGGCCAACGTCCAGTTCATGACCGTCATGGCCACCAAGATGCCCTACATCGGCCGCGGCTGACCCTCAGGGCTCAGGGGCTGGGGCAGGGGCGCCACGTCCCTGCTTCTTTCTCTTCGAAAATACCCGGCGCAACGCCACCGCACTCCTACCGCCGCAAAAGAGCGAACCCCGCCGACGC
This sequence comes from Marinibacterium anthonyi, assembly GCA_003217735.2. Lineage (GTDB taxonomy): Bacteria > Pseudomonadota > Alphaproteobacteria > Rhodobacterales > Rhodobacteraceae > Marinibacterium > Marinibacterium anthonyi. The sequence continues at coordinate 1,049,455 of CP031585.1, forward strand.
CCCCCATCCCGCCAGCACCGCGACGGCCAGCGACAACAGCCCGTAGATCAGCGGTTTCTGGCGCGACAGCGTGTAGATCCAGCGCTCCAGCCCGACCTTGCGCACGTCGATCATCGTCTCGTATTGCGACACGACGGCGCCGCCGCGGGTCAGGAAGATCCGCGCGACATAGGTCCCTTCGGTCAGGTTCGACGGCATCTTGATCGACGACCGGAACAGCGTCTGCTGATCCAGCGCCACCGCCCCTTCAAGCCGCTGGTAAAGCCCGTTGCTGGTCCGCAGCCGCACCAGCGCGGTGATGAAACTGTCGGGATCGTCCACGTTGGCCGTTGCGCCCACCGCCCGGATCGCCCGGTCGATCGTCACGTTGTGGCGCAGGTTCTCGGTGGCGGACAGGACCTGGTCCAGCGGGCCGGTGCTGGCCACGGCATAGAAACTGGGGGCGCTGTCGATCGCCACGGCGGCGTTGTTGACCCAGATCCCGGCCACCCGCGCCTTGCGCCGGACCATCACCGGCTCGAACGGGCCGGCCACGGTGATCACCACTTGCAGCGGCGGGTCCTCGACAATGGGCACCTCGCGCTTGACCGCGCCAAAGATCAGGATGTCCGAGCCGTTGAAACTGGTGGTGATCGAGACCTTGTCGCTCGACAATCCCAGCACGACCTGTTCCGCCGCCGCGGGCCCCGCAAGCAGCGCCAGCAGGACAAGCAGGGCGCGGATCATCCGCCCAGGACCGGGCTGAGGGAATAAAGCTCCACCGGTTTCAGCAGCAGGTCCAGCGCCAGTTTGCCGCAGACCGCCAGCACCAGGGTGGCCAGCAGGATGCGCAGCTGTTCCGCCTTCAGCCGCAGGCCGATCTGGGTGCCGAACTGGGCGCCGATGACACCGCCGATCAGCAGCAGCAGGGCCAGGACCGCGTCCACGGTGTAGTTGGTCGTGGCATGCAGCAGCGTGGTGAAGGCGGCGACAAAGATGATCTGGAACAGCGACGTGCCCACGACCACCTTGGTCGGCATGTGCAGCAGGTAGATCATCGCCGGCACCATGACGAACCCGCCGCCCACGCCCATGACGGCCGACAGCACACCCACCAGCGCGCCCACAATCAGCGGCGGAATGACCGAGATGTACAGCCCCGAGGTCCGGAACCGGATCTTGAACGGCATCGCGTAGATCCAGCTTTTGTGACGCCGGGTCGCGGGCTTCTTCGGCCCGACCTTCCGCGCCCGCCGAATCGCCGTCAGGCTTTCCACGAACATCAGCGCGCCGACGATGCCCAGGAAGAACACGTAGGACAGCTGCACCAGCAGGTCGACCTGGCCCAGGCTTTTCATGTAGTTGAAGACGATCATGCCCAGGGCCGACCCGATCAGCCCCCCGACCAGCAGCACGCCGCCCATCTTGAAATCGACCGTCTTGCGCCTGAGATGCGCCAGCAGGCCAGACACCGACGAGGCCACGATCTGGTTGGCCTGGGTCGCCACGGCGACCGCCGGGGGAATGCCGATGAAGAACAGCATCGGCGTTGCCAGGAACCCGCCGCCCACGCCGAACATGCCGGACAGGACGCCGACAAGACCTCCCAGACCGAGGATCAGGAATGCGTTGACGGAGATTTCGGCGACGGGGAGATAGACTTGCATGATCTCACCCTAGATCGCTCGGGGTCGTTTGGGCAACCGAGGTCGAGAAAGCTGTCCACTCCTCGAACCCCGGGTGCCACATCTCAGCGTTCCTTCACGTAGGGGTCGCCACCCGCGCGGGGCGGGATGGCCTTGCCGACGAAGCCGGCCAGGATCACCACGGTCAGGATGTAGGGCAGGGCGTCCATTACCTGCACCGGGATCACGATGCCGCCCAGGTTGATGTTCTGGTACCTGAGCGCCACCGCCTGCAGCAGCCCGAACAGCAGGCAGGCCCAAAGGGCATGCCACGGCCGCCACTTGGCAAAGATCAGCGCGGCCAGCGCGATATAGCCGCGCCCCGCCGTCATGTCCTTGACGAATCCCGCCTGCAGCGCGGTCGACAGATACGCCCCCGCGATCCCGCAAAGCACGCCGCAGATCATCACCGCCGCGAACCGCATGCCCGCGACCGAGACGCCGGCGGTGTCGACGGCGGCCGGGTTTTCCCCCACCGCGCGCAGGCGCAGGCCGAACCGGGTGCGGAACAGGATCCACCAGGTCAGCGGCACGAAGGCGAAGGCCATGTAGACCAGGATCGAATGGCCCGAGATCAGTTCAAAGTAAATCGGCCCGATGACCGGCACGTCGGCCAGCGCTTCGGCGAAGGGCAGGGTGATCGGCGTAAATCGCGCGCCCCCGAACAGCGACGGCGTGCGCCCGCCCTGGCTGAACCAGTCCTGCGCGGCCAGCACCGTGACCCCCTGGGCCAGCATGGTGACGGCCAGCCCGGAAATCAGCTGGTTGCCCCGGAAGGTGATCGAGGCCAGCCCGTGCAGCAGGCTTAGCGCCATCGACGCGGCGATGCCCGCCAGCAGGCCCAGCCACACCGACCCGCTGACATAGGCGATCGCGGCCGACAGGAAGGCGGCCGCCAGCATCTTGCCTTCCAGCCCGATGTCGAAGACCCCGGCGCGTTCGGAAAACAACCCCGCCAGGCAGGCCAGCAGCAGCGGCGTGGTCAGGCGAACGGTGGAATCCAACACCTGGATGAGCGTGAGAAAATCCATCAGGCCCCGCGCCTCCGCATCGACAGGAAGAGCTTTTCAAGCGGCATCCGGACCATGTTGTCCAAAGCTCCGGTAAACAGGATCACCAGCGCCTGGATCACCACGATCAGTTCGCGCGGGATGTTGGTCCACAGCGCCAGTTCCGCGCCCCCCTGGTAGAGGAACCCGAAGAGGATCGCCGCCAGGAACACGCCGAAGGGATGGTTGCGCCCCATCAGCGCGACGGCGATCCCGATGAACCCCGCGCCCTCGGTGGCGTTCAGCACCAGCCGTTCGGCTTCGCCCATCACGTTGTTGATCGCCATCATCCCGGCCAGCCCGCCCGAGATCAGCATGGTGATCATGATGATGCGGAACGGCGGGATCCCGGCGTACAGCGCGCCGGTTTCCGAATGGCCATAGGCGCGGATCTCGTACCCCAGCCGGGTGCGCCAGATCAGCACCCAGACCAGCACGCAGGCCACCAACGCCACCACCAGCGAAAAATTCGCCGGCGCCGATTTCGAGAATTCGATGCCGAAGGGGGTCAGCATCTCGTGCAGGGTGGGCAGGTGGACGGTGGCGGGAAACCGCGCGGTCGCCGGGTCCATGGCGCCTTGGGGCTTGAGCGTATTGACCAGCATGTAGTTCAGCAGCGCCGAGGCGATGAAGTTGAACATGATGGTGGTGATCACGATATGGCTGCCGCGCGCCGCCTGCAGGTAGGCCGGGATCGCCGCCCAGGCCGCGCCGAAGATGGCGGCGGCGGCGGTAGCGACCAGCAGCGCGATCGTCCAGTGCGGAAAGGGGATGTAAAGCAGCACCAGCGCCACGCCCAGCCCGCCCAGCATCGCCTGGCCTTCGCCCCCGATGTTGAACAGCCGCGCGTGATAGGCCACCGCCACGGCAAGCCCGGTGAACATGAAGCTGGTCGCGTAATACAGCGTGTAGCCCCAGCCATAGGTCGACCCCAGCGCGCCGGTGACCATCAGCTTCAGCGCCTCGACCGGGTTCTCCCCGATGGCGACGATGACGATGGCCGACAGGATCGCCGCCAGCAGCAGCGAGATCACCGGGATCAGCACCACGTCGGCCCATTTGGGCATCTTGTCCATGTCAGGCGGCCTCCCCGGATACACCGGCCATCAGCAGGCCCAGTTCTTTCTCGTCGGTCTGGTCGGGCAGGCGTTCGCCCATCACGTGACCATCGAACATGACCGCGATCCGGTCCGAGAGCGAGAAGATCTCCTCGAGTTCGACCGAGACCAGCAGCACCGCCTTGCCCGCGTCGCGCAGCGCGACGATCTGCTTGTGGATGAATTCGATGGCGCCGATGTCGACGCCCCGCGTCGGCTGGCCCACCAGCAGCAGGTCCGGGTTCCGCTCGATCTCGCGCGCGACGACGATCTTCTGCTGGTTCCCGCCCGAAAAATTCTTGGCCGCCAGCCAGGCATTGGGCGGGCGGATGTCGAATTTCTGAATCTTGGCCTCGGTATCCTTCTGCAGGGCCGCGTTGTCCATCAGCGGACCCTTGGAATAGATCGGATCGTGGTGATAGCCGAAGGCCACGTTTTCCCAGGCGTGGAAATCCATGATCAGGCCTTCGCGCTGCCGGTCCTCGGGGACGTGGGCGATGCCAATGTCACGGATGGCCCGGCCGTTGGCGCCGATCAGCTCCAGCGGCTTGCCGTTCAACAGGACCTCTCCGGTGCCCGCGCGCATGCCGCCCAGCACTTCCAGCAGCTCGGACTGGCCATTGCCGGCAACCCCGGCGATGCCCAGGATCTCGCCCGCGCGCACCGTCAGGTCGATGCCCTTGACCCGTTCGACGCCCTTTTCGTCGGTGACCCGCAGGCCCTTGATTTCCAGCACCTTGGCCCCGGGTCGCGCCGGCGCCTTGTCGACGCGCAGCAGCACCTTGCGGCCAACCATCAGCTCGGCCAGCTCCTCGGGGTTGGTTTGTGATGTCTTGCGGGTCGCCACCATTTCGCCGCGGCGCATGACGGACACTGTATCGGTCGCCTCCATGATCTCTCGCAGCTTGTGGGTGATGAGGATGATCGTCTTGCCCTCGTCCTTCAGGCGGTGAAGGATCCGGAACAGCTGGTCGGCCTCGGCCGGGGTCAGCACGCCGGTGGGCTCGTCCAGGATCAGGATCTGCGCCTCGCGGTAGAGCGCCTTGAGGATCTCGACCCGTTGCTGCATGCCGACGCCGATGTCCTCGACGATGGCGTCGGGGTCGACGTTCAGACCGTATTCCTGCGCCAGTCCCAGCAGCGCCTTGCGGGCGCGCGCCAGCGACGGTTTCAAAAGCCCGCTGTCCTCGGCGCCCAGGATGACGTTTTCCAGGACGGTGAAATTCTCGACCAGCTTGAAATGCTGGAAGACCATGCCGATGCCGGCGGCGATGGCGGCCTGGCTGTCGGTGATCAGCGTCTCGCGCCCGTTGATGCGGATGTCGCCGCTGTCGGCCTTGTAGAACCCGTATAGGATCGACATCAGCGTCGATTTCCCGGCCCCGTTTTCGCCGATGATGCCGTGGATCGTGCCCGGCATGACGCGGATGGATATGTCCTTGTTGGCCTGCACAGGGCCGAAGGCCTTGGAGATGCCTATGAGTTCGATGGCGGGGGCTGTCACGCGGGCACTCCTGCAGTCTGGCTGCGGCCATCCTTTACGCCAGGATGGCCGCAGCCGTCAGTTCACTACGATCGTATCAGAACGACAGCGCCGGGCAGCTGTCGTCGCTGGTGTAGTCGTGGACGGTGATGTCGCCGGCGATGATGTCGGCCTTGGCCTTCTCGACGGCGGTCTTCATCTCGGGGGTGATCAGTTCCGCGTTGTATTCGTCCATCGCGTAGCCGACGCCGTTGTCGGCCAGGCCCAGGATCTCGACCTTGCCGCCTTCCAGGTCGTCTCCGGCCTTCATCGCTTCGTAGACCGCCACGTCGACGCGCTTGAGCATCGAGGTCAGGACCTTGCCGGGGTGCAGGTAGTTCTGGTTGCTGTCCACGCCGATCGACAGGATGCCTTCGTCGGCCGCAGTCTGCAGAACGCCCACGCCGGTGCCGCCGGCGGCCGCATAGATCACGTCCGCGCCCTGGCTGATCTGCGCCTTGGTCAGTTCCGACCCCTTGACCGGGTCGTTCCAGGCCGACGGGGTGGTGCCGGTCATGTTGGCGATGATCTTGGCTTCGGGGTTGGCCGCCTTGACGCCCTGGGCATAGCCGCAGGCGAACTTGCGGATCAGCGGAACGTCCATGCCGCCGATGAAGCCGACGGTGTTCGACTTGGTGGCCATCGCCGCCAGGACGCCGACCAGGTAGGACCCTTCATGTTCGGTGAAGCCGATGGTCAGCACGTTGGGCGCGTCCACGTAGCCGTCGATGGTCACGAAGGTGGTGTCGGGGTAATCCGGTGCGACCTCGGCCAGGGGGGCCGACATGGCGAAGCCGGTGGTGATCACCGGGTTGGCACCGGATTCGGCAAAGCGGCGCAGCGCCTGTTCCCGCTGGGCTTCGGACTGCAGCTCGATCTCGAGGAACTTGCCGTTGAATTCGTCGGCCCACCGCTTGGCGCCGTTGAAGGCGGCTTCGTTGAACGACTTGTCGAACTTGCCGCCCAGGTCGAAGATCACGGCCGGGTCGGCCAGGGCCGCGCCGGTGCCGAGCACGACGGCAGCGGCCGCGCCAAGTAGTTTCGTCATCACGGTCATATCGGTTAACTCCCGGTTGGTTCGTCTATTGGGGCGCGTGGACTGGCCCGGCCCATCTGGTCAGATCGGGTTTGATCAGGCCAATTAAGTGCAGTGCCGTCGCAGGCGGTCAACCGCTTTTTGCCGCTGCAGCAGTGCTTTCCCCCGCGTCTACGCAGGGATTTCCCGTGACATGATCAGCGCGTCGGCAGCCATGCCATCGGGCCGCGCGTAGTAGCGCCTGCGCCGGCCCGCTTCCGTGTAACCGCAAGCGTCGTAAAGACTTCGCGCGCCGGGGTTGTCCTCGGCCACTTCCAGAAAGGCGCGCGTGGCGCCTAGGGCGGCGGCATCGGCCTGCCAGCGCGCCATCAGGGCGCGGGCAAGGCCCCGGCGGCGGTGTTCGGGATGGGTGGCGATGGTCAGCAATTCGGCTTCGTCCAGCACCACGCGGACCAGCGCGAAGGCGCGGGTGTCGCCGGTGGCGAAGGTGCCGGGCAGGGACAGCAGGTCGCGGAATTCACCCTCGGACCAGGGGCGCGACTGGGTGAAGGCTGCCAGGTGCAGGGCCGCCATGTCCGCCGGGGTCAGGGGGAGTGTCAATCCAGCAGGACCGGCGGCCGCTCGCGCGAAGGCGCGGCGTCGGCCGGGCGGATGTAAAGCGGCGCGGGGCGCGGAGTGGCGGGATCGGCATAGCGACGGGCGGCGATGCGGGCGATGCCCTGGACCAGCGAATGCGCGGGGCGTTGAAGGGGCAGATCGAAGGCCATCAGGGGCATGTCCGGGGCGAACCGCCCGGCCAGCTGTTCCCAGCCGGTGCTGTCACCGTCCGAATGGATCATCTGCGGGTCCTGTGGGCCGCCGGTGTCGAAGACCTGGTAATAAGCGCCCCCGCGCGATGCGCTGACGGCCGCGACCATGGGGCGGGGGGCGTCAAGTGCCACGGCTTCAAGCGTGCTGACGCCCACGGCCGGGATGCCCAGCCCCAGGGCCAGGCCCCGCGCGGCAGAGACGGAGATGCGGATGCCGGTGAAATTGCCGGGCCCGGTGCCCACGCCGATCGCGTCGAGGTCGGACAAGGCAAGACCCGCGCGCGCCAGCATTTCTTCCAGCGCCGGGATCAGCCGTTCGGCCTGGCCCCGCGACATGGATTCTGACGTCTGGTCAACCACTTCGCCGCCCGACACAAGGCAGGCGGCGACATGCGGTCCGGAGGTGTCGAAGGCCAGCAAGGTCGGCCCCGAGGAAGACACGTCAGACGAGGACACGTCAGACGAGGACACGTCAGACGAGGACACGTCAGACGAGGACACGTCAGACGAGGACAGGGCGAACCTCGGTCACTTCGGGAATGTAGTGACGCAGCAGGTTCTCGATCCCCATCTTCAGGGTCAGCGTGGACGAGGGGCAGCCGGCGCAGGCGCCCTGCATGTGCAGATAGACCACGCCCCGGTCGAAACCGTGGAACGTGATGTCGCCGCCGTCCTGGGCGACTGCGGGGCGCACGCGGCTGTCCAGCAGTTCCTTGATCTGGCCGACAATCTCTGAATCCTCGCCCGCGTCATGGTCGGAATGGCCCGAGGCCATGTCCTGGGCGCCGTCCATGACCGGCTGGCCGGATTGGTAATGTTCCATCACCGCGCCAAGGATGGCGGGCTTGATGTGGTCCCAGTCGACCGCGTCGGCCTTGGTTACGGTCACGAAGTCACTGCCGAAGAACACGCCGGTCACGCCGTCGACACCGAAGATGCGGGCGGCAAGCGGGGATTTGGTGGCGGCTTCGGCCGAAGGGAAGTCGGCGGTGCCCGCGTCCAGAACGCTCTGGCCGGGCAGGAATTTCAGCGTGGCGGGATTCGGGGTCGATTCCGTCTGGATGAACATGGGGGCGCCTCCGTTTGCACCTGATGGATATGCGGGCCAACGGCCCTCAAGTCAAGATTTAGAACCATTATAAACTGGTTCGGGGCCAAGCGCATCCCCCCAAAGTCGATGCCCCCGGGGGGCCTGACGCGGCCCGGGCGTCAGGTGATGTCTTCGAGCTTTTCCTTGCTCAGGTCGCCGGGCACGATGGTGACGGGCACGGGCAGGGTGCCGGCGCTGCGCGACATCTGGCTGACCAGCGGGCCGGGGCCCTTGTTGTCGACACCGGCGCCCAGCACCAGCACGCCGATTTCCGGGTCGGACTTGATCTGGGCGATGATCTCGTCGATGGGATCGCCTTCGCGGATGATCAGCTCCGGCTCGACGCCCTGGCGGTCGCGCATCCACTTGGCGAAGACCTCGAAATGCGCCTCGATCCGCTCGCGGGCTTCTTCGCGCATGATATCGCCGACACCGATCCAGTGGTTGAATTCGTCCGGCGGGATGACCGACAGGATCTGCACGCCTCCACCGGTCTTCGCCGCGCGCATGGCGGCGAAACGCATGGCGTTCAGGCATTCTCGGCTGTCGTCCAGAACGACGAGGAACTTGCGCATCTCATCTCTCCCGTGGCGCGGATCATGGCGCAAGCCGTGGGGGCGTGCAACAGATTGCGAAATGGTGAACTCTCCCGCCCTTGCAGGCGGTCTCGTGGCAGGCTCAGGCCGAAGCGGCCCAATCCCAGTACAATTCGCGCACGCGGCGGGTCACCGGACCCACCTGGTACTGCGTGTCGTCGAAGGCCGAAATGGGCGTGACCTTGTTCATGTTGCCCGACAGGAACACCTCGTCCGCGTCGTGCACGTCGTCGAAGCTCATCACGGTTTCATGCACCGCCACACCGTCCGCGCGCAGGTTGGCGATATGGCGCGCGCGGGTGATGCCGGCCAGGAAGGTGCCGTTGGCGACGGGGGTAAAGACCTCGCCATCCTTGACGGTAAAGACGTTGGCCGTGGCGCTTTCGGCCAGGTTGCCCAGGGCATCGGCCACCAGCGCATTGCCGAACCCCTTGGCGCGCGCCTCGGCCAGCATGCGGGCGTTGTTGGGATAAAGGCACCCGGCCTTGGCATTGACCACCGCGTTTTCCAGAACCGGCCGCCGGAACCGGGTCGTCGTGACGGTGGCCGAGGCGGTTTCGGGCGCCATCGGAATCTGTTCCAGGCTGATGGCAAAGCCGGTCTTGTCCGGCGACGGCATGATGGCCGAAGCGTCGCCGTCGATCGCCCAGTACATCGGCCGGATATAGACGGCGGCATCGGGCGCATAGGCCTTCAGCCCCTCGGCGACGATCTCCATCATGTCCTGCGCCGTGACGGTCGGCGTGATCATCAGCGCCTCGGCCGAGGCATTGACCCGCGCGCAATGCCTGTCCAGGTCCGGCGTCAGCCCCCGCACATGGCGCGCCCCGTCGAACACGGTCGATCCCAGCCAGGCGCCATGATCGGCCGCGCGCATGATCGGCGCATCCCCGTCATGCCAGGTGCCTTCGAAATAGGTGCGGATATGGGTGCCAACGGCCATGGGTGCGTCTCCTTGTCGGGGCAGAGACTATGTGGCGCCAGCGGCAGGGTCCAGAGCGCGGGCCCCGGCGATTTGGTCGCGGGGCCCGTTCGTGGTCAAACGAAAGGGATCAGACGACAGCCGTTCAGACGACAGCCGTTCAGACGACGTAAGGTCACACGACGGGCGGGATCATTCCGACGATGTCGTAGGTCTTGCGCAGGATCGGCGCGGTGATTTCGCGCGCCCGCAGCGATCCGGCGGACAGGATCCGGTCGATCTCTGCCGGGTCGTCCATCAGCCGGGCCATTTCGGTGGAAATCGGCGCCAGTTTCTCTACCGCTAGGTCGACCAGCGCCGGTTTGAACCGGCCGAACTGCTGGCCGGCGTGATCGGCCACCACCTTCTCGGCGCTCATGTCGGCAAGCGCGGCGTAGATGTTCACCAGGTTGCGCGCCTCGGGCCGGTCTTTCAACCCGTCCAGCGTGTCGGGCAGCGGTTCCGGGTCGGTCTTGGCCTTGCGGATCTTCTTGGCAATGGCATCGGCGTCGTCCGTCATGTTGATGCGGGACATGTCCGAGGGATCGGATTTCGACATCTTCTTGGACCCGTCGCGCAGCGACATGACGCGCGTCGCGGCCCCTTCGATCACCGGCTCGGTCAGCGGGAAGAAATCGACGCCGTAATCGTGGTTGAACTTGGCCGCGATGTCGCGGGTCAGCTCAAGGTGCTGCTTCTGGTCCTCGCCCACGGGGACGTGGGTGGCGTGATAGATCAGGATGTCGGCGGCCATCAGCGCAGGATAGGCAAACAGGCCAAGCGAGGCCGCTTCGGCGTTCTTGCCGGCGGTCTTGTCCTTCCACTGGGTCATCCGGCCCATCCAGCCCATCCGGGCCACGCAGTTGAAGATCCAGGCCAGCTGCGCGTGTTCGGGCACCTGGGACTGGTTGATCAGGATGGACTTGGCGGGGTCGATCCCGGCGGCGATGAAGCCCGCGCACAATTCGCGCGTGTTCTTCGTCAGGTCGGCTGGGTCCTGCCAGACGGTGATCGCGTGCAGGTCGACCATGCAATAGATGGTCTGGAACGCATCGCCCTGCATGTCGACGAACCGCTTGATGGCCCCCAGGTAATTGCCCAGCGTCAGCCCGCCCGACGGCTGGATGCCGGAAAAGACGCGCGGGGTGAAATTGGCGTTCGGGGTGCCGTCCGCTTCGGACATGTGAACTCTCCCGTCTGGAAAATGTCGCCCGTTGCGCTTACCCATGGGGTCAGGTGGCGTCAAGAAGCCCCGCAAAACGAGGTCGAGCAGATGTCCGAAGGCTATTCCGAACCGGCGGTCAACCCGCTTCCCCCTGTCGTCGTGGCGCTTTTCATCGCCGTGGTGGTGCCCGAGGCGTTGTTTTCGCTGGGCGCGGCCGGGGTGATCGGCGGGCCGGGGGCGGTGGGCTGGCGGTCGGCTGCCATCCAGACCTATGCGTTTTCCGGCGATATCTTCGACTGGATGCGCACCAACGGTGTTTGGCCGACGGAACACCTGGTCCGCTTCGTCAGCTACCCGTTCGTGCATTTCTCGATCACCCACGCGGCGATTGCCGGGGTCTTTCTGCTGGCGCTTGGCAAGATGGTGGCGGAGAAATTCGGCCAATGGCAGATGCTGGCGATCTTCGTGATCTCGGGCGCGGTCGGCGCCCTGGCCTACGGGCTCATCCTGAACCAGCCCTATCCGCTGGGGGGCGCCTTCCCCCCGGATTACGGCCTCGTGGGCGCCTTCACCTTCCTTCTGTGGCGCGGCCTTGGCGCCGTGGGCGAGAACCAGGCCCGGGCCTTTTCCCTGATCGGGGCTCTTCTGGGGATCCAGCTGCTCTTTGGACTTATCTTCGGCGGAAACGGGGACTGGGTGGCAGACCTTGCGGGCTTTGCGACGGGCTTTGGCCTGTCGTTTGTCCTGGCGCCCGGTGGCTGGGCGTCGGTCCGGGCGAAGATCCGGAGGGACTGACCCTTATAAGGGCTTTGGTCCTTCTGGCGGGCCGGACGCCAAGGTATTTGGGCCAAGAAGAAGCCGGAAGCGCGCGCCTGCTGCTTCTTCTTGGCTATAAATACCTAAGACTGCCCTTGCCGCTCTCGATCGATCAGCCTCTTTTGAAGGCGCGCTTGAATTCCGACAGGCGCAGCGCTCCGATGACATGGGCGATCGCGAAGTATGAGGCCATCCCGACCGTCACCAGCCCGGCCAGGGCAAGGTAGCGCAAACCGGGTGTCGAGAGTGCCGGGGCCGTCAGGCGGGCGACGCTCCAGCAGATCGCGCCCATGGCCAGCGACGCGGCGATAATGCGCCAGATGCGGCGGTGGAAGCGGTCGTCGAAGCGGGCGGCGTCGCCCATCGGGCGGGCGCCGCGGATCAGCAGCAGGACCATGGCCCAGGCCGCAAGCGTCGTGGCCCAGGCGGGGGCCGTCCAGCCGACCAGGGGCGACAGGCCGATGGCGATGGCGGCGTTCACCGCCATGGCGACCAGGGCGTAGTAAAAAGGCGTGCGGGTGTCTTCACGCGCGAAGAAAAGCGGCTGGTAGATCTTTTGCAGCACGAAGGCCGGCAGGCCGAGCCCGTAGATCGCCACGGCCCGGGCGATGGCATGGCTGTCCGCCGCCGTCGCGGCGCCGCGTTCGAACAGGACCGACACCAGCGGCAGCGGGATCACCACGAGCGCCACGGCGCAGGGGATCGTCAGCGCGAGCGAGACCTCGCCCGCGCGGCTGAGCGCATCGCGGCTGCCCTGCATGTCATCGGCGGCCAGGCGGCGGGACAGGTCCGGCAGCAGGACCACGCCGATGGCGATGCCCACCACGCCAAGCGGCAGCTGGTAGAGCCGGTCGGCGGCAAAGAGCCAGCCCACGGCATGGTCGAAATAGGACGCCACCTGCTGGCCCACCAGAAGGTTGATCTGCACCACGCCGCCGGCCATGGCCGCGGGAATGGCGATGCGCACCAGCCGCTTGAGGTCCGGCGTCAGCCGGGGCCGGGTCAGGCGCAGGGCAAAGCCCGCCCGCGCGGCCGAGATCCAGACCAGCGCCAGTTGCGCCACCCCCGCCACCGGGATCGCCCAGATCAGGGCGCGGGCGACGTCGCCGCCCACGGCGCTGGCCCACATCATCGCGGCGATCAGCAGCACGTTCAGCATCACCGGGGCGGCGGCAGCGGCGGCGAAGCGGCCCGTCGCGTTCAGCACGCCGGAAAACAGCGCCGCCAGCGAGATGAAGAGGATGTAGGGAAAGGTGATCCGCCCGAAATCCACCGCCAGGACGAACTGTTCCTGCCCGGCAAAGCCCGAGGCCAGGGCCAGGATCAGCCAGGGCATCGCCAGCTGCGCCAGCAGCGTCAGCACGATCAGCACCGAGGTCAGGCCCGCCAAGGCGTCCTCGGCGAAGCCGCGGGCATCGGTTTCGCCTTCGAGCTTCTTCGAGAACATCGGCACGAAGGCCATGTTGAAGGCGCCTTCGGCGAAGAACCGGCGGAACATGTTGGGCAGCCGGAAGGCTACCACGTAGGCTTCGTACAGGGGCCCCGTGCCAAGGAACGCCAGGATCATCGCGTCGCGCACGAAGCCCAGAAGGCGGCTCAGCAGTGTCCAGCCCCCTACCGTGAGGAAGCCGGACATCAATCGGATGGGTTTCATCGGTCGGCGCGTTCGGCGCCGTCGGCCACGGCCTTCATCAGCCGTTCCTCAAGGCGTTTCTGCTTGGAGGGGGTCTGAAGTTTCAGACCGAACATGTCCTTGACGTAGAAGGTATCCACCGCCTGTTCCCCGTAGGTCGCGACAACCGCGCTCGCGATGTAGATGTTGGCCTCGGCCAGGGAGCGGGCGAGGTCGTACAGAAGCCCCGGCCGGTCGCGGGTGTCGACCTCGATGATGGTGTAGATGTCGGATCCGTCGTTGTCAAAGATGACCCGCGTGGGCACCAGGAACGCCTTTTCGCGCGGCTTGATCCTGTCGCGGGATTTCAGCGCCTCGCGGGCCACGACCTCGCCCTTGAGCGTGCGGTGGATCATCTGGGTCAGACGTGGCAGGCGCGAGACCTCGTAGGGGTTGCCGTCGTGATCCTGGATCCAGAAGGTCGCGGTGACGAACCCGTCCTTGGTGGTGTAGGTGCGCGCGTCGCAGATATTGGCGCCGACCAGCGCCAGCGCGCCGGCCAGGCGGGCGAAGATGCCGGGGTGGTCGACCATGGCAAAGCAGGCGCGGGTGACGTCCATGTCCTCTTCGGGATGCAGGTCGATGCGGATCGTCGCCGGGTCGCCGTTTTCCTCAAGTTCGCGCAGCAGCCGGGCAAAGACCGCCTGGGCGGTGATGTGCAGCCCCTGCCAGTAGGGCGGATAATGGCGATCGATCTCTGTATCGATCAGGGCGGCGGGCCAGTCGCCGAGCGCGGCGCGCAGCTTGGCGACGGCCTCGGTCTCGCGGGTTTCGCGCGAATATTGTTCGGTGCCGTCGGCGATCGCCCGAACGGTCTGACGGTACAGCGCCCGGATCAGCGAGGCTTTCCAGTTGTTCCAGACGTCCGGCCCGACGCCGCGGATGTCGCAGACCGTCAGCAGCAGCAGCAGGTCCAGCCGCTTGACCGTCTCGACCGCGGCGGCAAAGTCGCCCACGGTGCGCGGGTCGGCGATGTCGCGTTTCTGGGCCATGTCCGACATCAGCAGATGATTGCGCACCAGCCATTCCACCGTGTCGCATTCCTCGGTCGTCAGGCCGAGCCGGCGGCAGACCACATGCGCGATCTCGGCGCCAAGGATCGAATGATCCTCGGGGCGGCCCTTGCCGATGTCATGCAGCAGGATCGCAAGGTACAGCACCTTGCGGTTCAGCCCGTTGTGGACCGCCTGGGTCGACACCGGCAGGTCTTCCTCGAGCTCGCCGCGTTCGACGCGGGCCAGCTGGCCGATGCACTGGATGATGTGTTCGTCGACCGTGTAGGCGTGATACATGTTGAACTGCATCATCGCGACGATGGGTTCGAATTCCGGCAGGAAGGCCGCCAGCACGCCCAGTTCGTTCATCCGGCGCAGGGCGCGTTCCGGGTTGCCGTGTTTCAGCAGCAGGTCCACGAACAATTCGGCCGCGCGGGGATCGTTGCGCATATCGTCGTCGATCAGCTGCAGGTTCGCCGCGACCAGCCGCATGGCGTCGGGATGGATCAGCAGATCGCTGCGCAGCCCTTCCTCGAAGACGCGCAGCAGGTTCAGCTTGTCGGCCAGGAACGCCTTTTCATCGTCGATGGCCAGGCGGTTGTGTTCGATCTTGTAGCCCGGCCGCACCTTGGGCTTGCGCCGCAGCAGCCGTTCGATCAGCGGACCGGACCGGCCATGGGTGGCGTCAAGCTTGGTCAGGAAGATGCGGGTCAGGTCGCCGACGCGGGTGGCGTGGCGGAAATAGTCCTGCATGAACACTTCGACCGCGCGCCGCCCGGCCTTGTCGGTATAGCCCAGCCGGTCGGCGACCTCGACCTGCATGTCGAAGGTCAACTTTTCGTTCGGGCGCCCGGCCAGCAGATGCAGGTGCGACCGCACGGCCCACAGGAAGCTTTCGGCGGCGGCGAAGCTTTCGAATTCCTCCGGCCGGAAGACGCCGAGAGGCACCAGTTCGGCCGCGTCCTGCACCCCGTGCAGGTACTTGGCGATCCAGAACAGCGATTGCAGGTCGCGCAGCCCGCCCTTGCCCTCTTTCACGTTGGGTTCCACCATGTAGCGCGCGCCCTGGCGCTTGTGGCGCTTTTCGCGCTCTTCCAGCTTGGCCTCGATGAAATCGCGGCTGCCGCCGGAGAACAGGTCGCTTTGCAGCCGTTCCCCCAGTTCTGCGGCCAGGGGCGCGTCGCCGGTCAGGAACCTGTGTTCCAGGAAGGTCGTGCGGATCGTGAAATCCTCGCGGCCCAGGCGGATGCAATCCTTGATGGTGCGGCTGGCGTGGCCGACCTTCAGCTTCAGATCCCACAGCATGTAAAGCATCGTCTCGATGACGCTCTCGGCCCAGGCGGTGATCTTGTAGGGGGTGAGGAACAGCAGGTCGACGTCGGAAAACGGCGCCATCTCGCCCCGGCCATAGCCGCCGACGGCGACGACGGCCATGCGTTCGCTTGCCGTGGGGTTGGGCAGCGGATGGATATAGCGGGTCGCCGTGTGGAAGGTGGCCGCAACCAGGCCGTCGGTCAGGAAGGTATAGGACCGGGTCAGCGGGCGGGCGGCAAAGGGATCGGCGGTGAAGGCATCGGCGATGGCGTCGCGGCCATGGGCCATGGCGTCGCGCAGGATCGCCACGACCTCGGCCTGCAGCTTGGCCGGGTCGGGGCGTTCGGCGGCGGTCGCGTCGATGCGGGCAAAGATCGTTTCGGTATCGAAGATCTGCGCCGGGGCGCAGATCAGCGGGCCCTGGGGTGACGGACGCCCGGCCTGCGCCTTGCCCGGACGGGGCGAGGGGTGCAGGGCCTGGGCGGTGTTGGTCATGTTGTCAGTCATCTTGGGCCCGTGGTCTGGGCGGTGGGACCGGGGTTCAGAACCCGATCCCGCCGAAGCTGCGGGGGGCCGCGTCGATCACCTGGACCTGGTTGTCCCGGATCGTGGCAATCGCCAGAGCCCGTTCGTTGCCGCCCCCGGGCAGGAAGCGGAAGGCGCCGTAGACACCCTGGAATCCGGCCCCCTGGGTCAGCGACTGGGCGTTCAGCGCCCGGCCCGAAGACGCCAGCGCGCCGATGGCGGCGATCCCGTCATAGCCAAGCCCCGCGATCGGGTGCGGAGGCCCGCCATAGGTCGCGGCGTAACGTTGCGCGAATTGCTGGTAGGTATTGGGATCGGGCAGCGCGAACCATCCGCCCTGCACGCCGGGCAGCGACAGGGTCTGGGTCGGCACGTCCCAGCGCGACAGACCCGCGTATTGCACCTGGCCCGGCGCGACGCCGGCCTCTGGCAGAAGCTGCGTCAGCAGCGGCAATGCGCCGGCGGTGGTCGAGGTCAGGAACAGCAGGTCGGCGCCGTTGCTGGACACCGCGCTGGTGATCTGGGGCACCGTGGCGATCACGCTTTGCTGGGACAGGTCGTAGGGGATCGAGGCGACGACGCTGGCGGCGGTGCCGGCAAAGGCCTGCTGGATCGCGTTGCTGCCCAGCTGGCCGGACAGGTCCGAGCCATGCACCACGACAACCTTGCGCTTGCCCTGTCGGACGGCGAATTTCGCCAGCCGGTTGGCGGTGTTGTCAAAGGTGTTGCCCAGCACGAAGACGTTGCCGCCGGCGATCTGGGTGTTGTTGGAAAACGACAGGACGCTCACGCCCTGGCCGGCGACCGCCAGGCCCGCGGCATTGGCGGCATCGGCGCGCAGGGGGCCAAGGATGATCTTGGCGCCGTCGTTGACGGCCTGCGTCGCCATCGCGGCGGCGGTTGCGGCGCTGCCTGCGGTGTCGTAGACGCGCAGATCGATCTGGGTGCCCTGCAGGTCGGCCATGGCCATGCGCGCGGCATTCTCAAGGCTCGCGGACAGCACGCCGTCGCCCTGCGTCGGCGAGGTCTTGGGCACAAGAAGGGCGACGGTAACCGGACCGGACCCAATGGCGGATCCGCCACCGATCGGGCCGGGTTCACAGGCGGCCAGCGCAAGGGCCGCGAGGACAGCTGCCCCCCGGAGCACCGCCTTGCGGGCGGGGGCGAAAAAGGCAAGCATGGACAAAGGACACTCCAACTGTTCCGGGCGGCGCTTTGCCACCCCTGTTGTCTTTGAAATAATAGAGATCCGTGAAGGAGGGTCTAGCGTTGAATTTCCGCACCGAGCCATTGGCGCCGGGCCTGTACTTTGTCGGCACACCTATCGGTACGGCCCGCGACATCACGCTCAGGGCGCTCGACGTGCTGGCCTCGGCCGACGTGCTGGCCGCCGAGGACACCCGCAGCCTGCGCCACCTCATGGACATTCACGGCGTGCCGCTGAACGGACGGTCGGTGATCAGCTACCATGACCACAGCTCCGAAGGCTCCCGCGACCGGCTGATGGCGGCGCTGGCCGACGGGCGGTCGGTCGCCTATGCCTCCGAGGCCGGCATGCCGCTGATCGCGGACCCGGGCTATGCGCTGAGCCGGGCGGCGTCCGAAGCGGGCTTCAGGGTCAGCTGCGCGCCGGGGCCCTCGGCGGTGCTGACGGCGCTGACGCTGGCGGGGCTGCCGACGGACGCGTTCTTTTTCGAAGGCTTTTTGCCCTCGGCCAAGACGGCGCGGCGCACGCGCCTGTCCGAGCTGCGCGAGATCCCCGGGACGCTGGTTTTCTATGAATCGCCAAAGCGGATCGCCCAGATGCTGGCCGACGCGGCCGAGACGCTGGGGCCCGATCGCCCCGCCGCCATGGCGCGCGAACTGACCAAGAAATTCGAGGAAATCCGCCGCGGATCCCTGGCCGAACTGGCCGCATCCCTGGCCGAAAGCCCGGTGAAGGGCGAGATCGTGGTGCTGGTGGACAGATCCCGTTCACAAGCCGTTAACCCGGCTGATCTAGAGTCGGATCTGAAAGAGGCCCTGACGACCATGACGGTGCGCGATGCCGCCGACCTGGTTGCCCGGGCCCACAACCTGCCACGCCGCCAAGTCTATCAGGCGGCGCTGAAGATGGGAAAGGGCGGATGATGAACCGACGTGCACGGGGACGAACGGAACACCTTGCGGGTCTCGCTGCCGAGGAACGCATCGCCCAGGATTACGAACGCCGCGGGTTTCCCGTGGCCGGGCGCCGCTGGCGCGGACAGGGCGGTGAAATCGACCTGATCGCGCGGGACGGCGATGCCCTGATTTTCATCGAGGTCAAGAAAAGCCGTGATTTCGACCGGGCGGCCGAACGGCTAGGCCCCCGCCAGATGGCGCGGCTGTGCCAGTCGGCCGAGGAATTCCTGGCCGGCGAGCCGCGCGGATTGCTGACCGAAATGCGGTTCGACGTGGCCCTGGTGGACGGCCAAGGCCGCCACATGATCCTGGAAAATGCTTTCGGGGCAGCCTGAAGCCGTCTGAAGCCGCCCGAATGTGACGGCTGCCCCATTGATCTCGCCCGCGGGCCGCGCCATGAAAGGCGGGTCCAAGGGGAGACATGCGCCAATGAAGATCGCCTTTCAGATGGACCCGATCACCGGGGTCGACATCAATGCCGACAGCACCTTCCGCCTGGCGGAAGAAGCCCAGGCGCGCGGGCACGAGCTGTTCTACTACGGGCCTGACGACCTGGCCTTCGAGGAAGGGCATGTCACGGCGCTGGGTCATGACTTGACGGTCCAGCGGGTGGCGGGAACGCCGGCGATCCTGGGGGATCGGCGCAAGGTCGACCTGGCGGATTACGACGTGGTCTGGCTGCGCCAGGATCCGCCGTTCGACATGCATTACATCACCACCACCCATCTTCTGGGGATGCTGCCCGACAGCACGCTGGTGGCCAACGACCCGTTCTGGGTTCGCAACTATCCCGAAAAGCTGCTGGTCCTCACCTTCCCCGAACTGACCCCGCCGACCGCCATCGCGCGCAATCTCGACACGATCCGGGCCTTCCGCGCCAAACATGGCGACGTGATCCTCAAGCCGCTTTACGGCAACGGCGGCGCAGGCGTGTTCAAGCTGACGTCCGAGGACCGCAACCTTGCCTCGCTCTTCGAGCTTTTCACCGGCTTCTCGCGCGAGCCGCTGATCGTGCAGAAATTCCTGCCCGATGTCTCGGCCGGGGACAAGCGGGTGATCCTGGTCGACGGCGAATGCGTGGGCGCGATCAACCGGGTGCCGGCGGCCGGCGAAACCCGGTCGAACATGCATGTGGGCGGCCGCCCCGAAAAGGTCGAGCTGACCGACCGCGACCGCGAGATCTGTGCCGCCATCGGTCCTCTCTTGAAGGAAAAGGGCCAGATATTCGTCGGCATCGACGTGATCGGCCGCTATTTGACCGAGATCAACGTGACCTCGCCCACCGGCATCCAGGAACTGGAACGCTTTGACGGCATCAACGTGGCCGCCAAGGTCTGGGAGGCGATCGAGGCCCGCAAGGCCTGATCGTTCCGTTCAGGCCGCGACGGCGGCCGTCAGGCGAAAGCTGAGCGCTTCGGCCACGTGGGGGCGGCGGATCTCGTGTGATCCGTCGAGATCGGCAATCGTGCGCGCCACCCGCAGCACCCGGTGATAGCCCCGCGCCGAAAGCCCGGTGCGTTCGGCCATGCGCTTCAGCAGATCCCGGCCCTCGGCATCGGGGGCGGCGATCTGGTCCAGCAGGGCGCCTTCCACATCGGCATTCTGGCGCAGCCCTTCGTGGTCCTGGAACCGGGCCTTCTGTATCCCGCGGGCGGCCGCGACCCGCGCCGCGACCTCGGCCGAACTGTCGCCGGAAGAGGGCAGGTCGAGATCGGAGAAGGCGACCGGCGGGACTTCGATCCTGAGGTCGAACCGGTCCATAAGCGGCCCCGATATGCGTCCCAGGTAATCCTCGCCGCAGGCCGGCACGCGGGCGCAGGCGCGTGCGGCATCGGCCAGGTAGCCGCAGCGACAGGGGTTGGCCGCGGCGACCAGCAGGAAGCGGCAGGGATAGCTGACATGGGCATTGGCGCGCGAAACCATGACCTCGCCCGTCTCGATGGGCTGGCGCAGGGTGTCGAGCACCTGGCGCGAGAATTCGGGCAGTTCGTCCAGGAACAGAACGCCATTGTGGGCCAGGCTGATCTCGCCCGGTTTCGCGCCGCGTCCGCCGCCGATGATCGCCGCCTGGCTGGCGGTGTGATGCGGTTCGCGGAAGGGTCGGGCGCGGCTGATGCCGCCTTCGCTCAGCAACCCGCAGAGCGATTGGATCATCGAGGTTTCCAGCGCTTCGACCGGATCCAGCGGCGGCAGCAGGCCCGGCATGCGGGCCGCCAGCATGGATTTCCCCGAGCCCGGAGAGCCCACGAACAGCAGGTGGTGCCGCCCGGCGGCGGCGATTTCCAACGCGCGTTTGGCGCGTTCCTGGCCCTTCACGTCGCGCAGGTCTCGGACCGCCGGCGAAAGGCTGACTTCGCCCGGACGGGCCGGGTCGATCGGGGTCTGGCCGGTGAAATGGCGCACCACGTCGCCTAACGTTGCCGCGCCCAAGACGTGGGTTGCGCCGACCCAGGCGGCTTCGGCGCCCGAGGCGCGGGGGCACAGCAATTGCCGGTCTTCTTCCGCCGCGGCCATGGCGGCGGGCAGGGCGCCCACGACCGGGACCAGCGATCCGTCAAGCGACAGTTCGCCCAGGGCCACGGTCTGTTCGGCGGTCTCGCGCGGGATGATGTCCAGCGCGGCCAGCAGCGCCAGTGCGATGGGCAGGTCGAAATGCGACCCTTCCTTGGGCAGGTCGGCGGGCGAGAGGTTGATGGTGATCCGGCGCGAGGGCAGCGCGACGGACATGGTCGACAGCGCGCTGCGCACCCGGTCGCGGGCTTCGGACACGGCCTTGTCGGGCAGGCCCACCACCGAAAAGGCCGGCAGGCCGGCCGTGATGGCGCATTGCACCTCGACCAGCCGGGCCCGGACGCCTTCGAAGGCGACCGTGTATGTGCGCGCGACCATGGCCTCTCCCGCTTCAGGGTTAACGGGATATGGCTAGCCGGTTGATGGTTTAAGAGTGGTTAACGACCCCGATGAAACCCCGTCAGATCGGCCAGGGATCCCCGGGCAGATCCTGGGCATAGGGTTCGGGATCATAGGTCACGGTTTCGCCCTGGCGCCGCCAGTCGCGGACCGGGTCGGTGGCCAGCAGGGCCTGGCAATAGGCGCGGGCCGGGGCGGAAACGGGCAGGTCGTAGCCGATGATGCGGGCCGCGACGGGGGTGTAGAACACCTCGGCCAGGCTGTAGGCGCCGAAAAGCCACGGGGTGTCGGAGCCGGAGATCGTGCGCGCATGGGTCCAGAGCGTTTCGATCCGGTCGAGGTCGGCGCGCACGGCGGCGTCGGGCGTGAAGCCCCGGTAGATGCGCTGGAACTGCATCGGGCAGGCGCCGCGCAGGGCGGTGAAGCCGGCAACCATTTCCGAACAGAGCCAGCGGGCCGTGGCGCGATGGGCCGGGTCGGCGGGCCAGAGGCCGGCGTCGGGATGGCGTTCGGCCAGGGTTTCCGCGATGGCGAGGCTTTCGCCGATCACGAGGCCTTCGGGCGTGCGCAGGACCGGCACAAGGCGCGCCGGGGCAAGGGGCGCCATGTCGGCGGCCATGGTGCCGGAGTAGAGGCCGACGAAATGCGTCCGGACCGGCAGGTTAAAGGCCGCGCAGGCCAGCCACCCGCGCAGGGACCAGCTGGAATACATGCGGTCGCCGAGGAAGAGATCATATGTCATGGCGCCAGTCTTGATGAGGTTTGGAGGGGCGTCCAATGCCGTTTTGTGCGCTTGCCCATCACCAAAGGTCGGGATCGCCTTCACAAAGCTCCCACCCGCCCACCCCGCTTTGCGAAGGCGATCCCTCGGCAATCCCTGGGCGGGCTTGGGCGGGCGTGGGCGTTCAGGGGCAGTGGTTGACCGCGCCCACATGCCAGCCCCCGGGCGAGGGCGTGAGTTCGGTCACCGACAGGTTGTCGATCTTCTGGCCGAAGGCCTCGGTCGTGGGGATCTGCCACGCGCGTTCAAGCTGACCCAGGATCATGCCGAAATGGGCGACGATGATCAGGTCGCCCAGGGGATGCGCCGCCACGAGCCGGTCGATGGCGGCATCGGAGCGCGCGCGCATCTGGTGCCAGCTTTCGCCGCCCGGCGGGCAGACCAGCCCCGGTTCCTGCCAGAAGGCCACGATGCGTTCGCCATCCTCGGCCTCGACATCGGCGTAGTTGCGCAGTTCCCACGCGCCAAAGTGGATCTCGCGCAGGGCCGGGTCGTGGGGCAGGCGGGGGCGGTTGCCCTGGATCGCATCCGCCGTCGTCACCGACCGGCCCAGGTCCGAAGAGATCACCACCGCGTCGTCGGGCAGGTAGGCGGACAGGCGGTCCAGCGCCGCGGTGTCGCCCAGATCGGCGGGCAGGTCGGACCAGCCGACCATGCCCTTGGCGTGCGTTGGCCCGTGGCGGACCAGGAAAAGCCGCGTCATGGTTGCCCTTTCAATACGTTGGCCAGGCCCGCGACCACGTGGACGACGACGTCGGCCCGCGCCGCCAGCGCGATGTTCAGCCGGCCCTGCGCCTCGCGGAACCGGCGGGCCAACGCGTTTTCGGGAACCACGCCCTGGCCGACTTCGTTGCTGACGATCGTCACGGCAAGGGGGCAGGCGTCGATGGCGTCCAGCAGCGCCTCGGTCGCGGCCCCAAGGTCGCTTTCGGCGAACAGGTGGTTGGTCAGCCAGAAGGTCGCGCAATCGATCAGCACGGCGCCCCGGGTCAACCCGGACAGTGGCGAAACCACGTCCAGAGGCGCTTCGATGGTCTGCCATCCGGCGCCGCGCCGGGCCTTGTGAAGGTCGATCTTGGCCCGCATTTCATCGTCGAACGCCTGGCCGGTCGCGATGTAGATCCAGGGCCCGGGCTGGCCAGTCACAAGCGCCTCGGCATAGGCGGATTTCCCGGATGCGGCCCCACCTAACGCAAATGTGAACGGTTCGGCCAAACTTTATTGCCCCTCGAAATGATCCTTTTCGGCGTCTCGTGCGTAACCCCTGTGAGACCGTGGCACAAGGAGACCGCGGTGCCTACGGAACAGACAGGGGGTCAACATGGCGCTGGACGCACCCCGGGACATGACATTGTCCCGTCAGGCAATGCGGGCGGAACTGCTCGACGCCGAAACCGAGCTTCAACTGGCCTATGCCTGGCGTGACCGCCGGGATGAACAGGCCCTTCACAGATTGATTACCGCCTACATGCGGCTGGCCATATCTATGGCGGCCAAGTTCAAACGCTACGGCGCGCCGATGAACGACCTGATCCAGGAGGCGGGGCTGGGCCTGATGAAGGCCGCCGACAAATTCGACCCGGACCGGGGCGTGCGGTTTTCGACCTATGCGGTCTGGTGGATCCGCGCATCGGTCCAGGACTACGTGATGCGCAACTGGTCGATGGTGCGCACCGGGTCGACGTCGTCGCAGAAGTCGCTGTTCTTCAACATGCGCCGGGTTCAGGCCCGGCTGGAACGCGAAGCCGCCGCATCCGGCGCGCAGCTGGACCGTGCGCAGCTGCACCAGCTGATCGCGACCGAGATCGGCGTGCCGCTGACGGATGTCGAGATGATGGGCGGGCGCCTGTCCGGGTCGGATTTTTCGTTGAACGCGCCGCAATCGTCGGACGAGGACGGGCGCGAATGGATCGACGCGCTGGAAGACGATGGCGCCCAGGCCGCCGAGACGATCGAGGCGCGCCATGACAATGCCTGCCTGCGGACCTGGCTGGCGCAGGCACTGGACGGGTTGAACGACCGCGAACGGTTCATCGTGCGCGAACGCAAGCTGCGCGAGGACCCGCGCACGCTGGAAAGCCTGGGTGTCGAGCTTGGCCTGTCCAAGGAACGGATCCGCCAATTGGAGGCCGGCGCCTTCCAGAAGATGCGGAAATCGCTTGAGACGCAGTCGGGCGAGGTGCAACACTTCCTGGCATGAAGGTCACGGTCATTGCCATCGCCCTGTGCGCGTCGCCGGTCTTCGCCGGTTCCGTTCCGCAGGAGCTGGCGGGGGCCGATGTGCTGTTCCTGGGCGAATCCCACGACAATCCGGCGCATCACGACCGCCAGGGCGCGATCACGGCCGGGGTCGCCCCCGCGGCGCTGGTCTTCGAGATGCTGACCGAGGCGCAGGCACAAACCGTGACCCCCGGCTTGATGACCGATGCTGCCGCGCTGGAGGCCGCCCTGGGCTGGGCCGACAGCGGTTGGCCGGATTTCGCCCTGTACTACCCGATCTTCGCCGCCGCCCCCGGCGCGCGCATTTACGGCGCGGCGGTCCCGCGCGACGCGGCGCGCGCGGCGATGACCGACGGCGTCGCCGCCTGGTTCGGGGCCGAGGATGCGGCGCGGTTCGGGCTGGACCGGCCCTTGCCCGAAGATCAGCAGGCCGCGCGCGAGGCGATGCAGGCCAGCGCCCATTGCGACGCCCTGCCGCCCGAGATGCTGCCCGTGATGGTCCAGATCCAGCGGCTGCGCGACGCATCGCTGGCCCGTGCCGCCGACCGGGCGCTGGCAGAAACCGGCGGCCCGGTGGTGGTGATCACCGGCAATGGCCATGCCCGCACGGATTGGGGCGCACCGGCCTACCTGGCGCTGGCCCGGCCGGACGCGGTGCTGCGCAGCTACGGCCAAAGCGAGGACGGCGCCATCGGCGGCAGTTTCGATCTGCAGGCCGACAGCCCGGGCGTCGACCGCGACGATCCCTGCGCGGCGTTCACCGCCGGCGAATAGGCGCCCGGATCACGCGGGGCGCGCGGGGCGCGCGGGGCGCGCGGGGCGCGCGGGGCGGTTAACCTCTGGTTCCTCCCCGGCGGCTTGCTTATGTTCGGGGCGAAACGCCCAGGGACGAGGTGAGCCATGCTGGCCGGAAAACGCATCCTATTGATCATCGGCGGCGGGATCGCGGCGTACAAGAGCCTTGACCTGATCCGCCGCCTGTCGGAACGCGGCGCCACGGTGACGCCGGTGATGACCCGGGCGGCAGAGGAATTCGTGACACCGCTGTCGGTCTCGGCCTTGGCAGGTACCAGGGTCTTTACCGCGCTGTTCGACCTGACGGACGAGGCCGAGATGGGCCACATCCAGCTGTCGCGGTCGGCCGACCTGGTGGTGGTGGCGCCGGCGACGGCGGACCTGATGGGCAAGATGGCGAACGGGCTGGCCGATGACCTGGCCTCGACCCTGCTGATGGCGACCGACACGCCGGTGCTGATCGCGCCGGCGATGAACGTGCGCATGTGGGACCACCCGGCGACGCAGCGCAACCTGGCCACGCTGACGGGCGACGGGATCGCGGTGGTGGGGCCGAACGAGGGGGCGATGGCCTGCGGCGAATACGGACCCGGCCGGATGGCCGAACCGATGGAAATCGTCGAGGCCGTGGCGACGGCCCTGGCCGACGGGCCGCTGAAGGGCAAGCGGATCCTGGTGACGTCGGGGCCGACGCACGAGCCCATCGACCCGGTGCGCTATATCGCGAACCGGTCGTCCGGGGCGCAGGGAACGGCCATCGGGGCGGCGCTGGCGGCGCTGGGGGCCGAGGTGGTCTTTGTCACCGGTCCGGCGGATGTTCCGCCGCCGCAGGGCGTCCAGGTGGTGCGCGTCGAATCGGCGCGCGAGATGGAGGCGGCGGTGCAGGCCGCGCTGCCGGTGGACGCCGGGGTCTTTGCGGCGGCGGTGGCGGACTGGCGGGTGGCGGTGGCTTCGGACCGGAAGCTGAAGAAGACCCGCGAGGGGCTGCCGGCGCTGGAGCTGGCCGAGAACCCCGACATCCTGGCGGGCGTGGCGCAGATGGGCGAGGGGCGGCCGGGGCTGGTGGTGGGCTTTGCCGCCGAGACGGATGACGTGGTGGCGCATGCGACGGCCAAGCGGGCGCGCAAGGGCTGCGACTGGATCGTTGCCAATGACGTGAGCCCGGGCACCGGCATCATGGGCGGGACCGAGAATGCGGTGGTTCTGATCACCGAGACGGCGGTCGAGGAATGGCCGCGGATGGGCAAGGCCCAGGTGGCCAGGGCGCTGGCGGAGCGGATTGCCGTGGCGCTGTCTTCTTGATCGTCGGGTGCGGGTGATGGGGGCGGGCCGGGTATTTGGAAAGAGAAAGAAGCAGGAGGTCCAGCCATGGTGACGATCCGGATTTTGCGCGATGAAGGGGCCGATGCGGCGGTGCCGCTGCCGGCCTATGCGACGGCGGGCGCGGCGGGGGCCGATCTGAGGGCGAACCTGCCGGATCGGGGTGAGATGGTCGTGGCGCCGGGGGCGCGGGCGCTGGTGCCGACGGGTCTGCGGCTGGAGATCCCGGAGGGGTACGAGGTGCAGATCCGGCCGCGGTCGGGGCTGGCGCTGAAGCACGGGATCACCTTGCCGAACGCGCCCGGGACGATCGACTGGGATTACCGGGGGCCCTTGGGCGTGATCGTGATGAATGCCGGTGAGGCGCCTTTCGTGATCGCCCATGGCGACCGGATCGCGCAGATGGTCGTGGCGCCGGTGGTGCGGGCGCGGTTCGACCTGGTGGACGGGATATCCGCCAGTGACCGGGGCGAGGGGGGCTTTGGCTCGACAGGGATCGGCTGATGCTGCTGGTGGCGCTTTTCGCGGGGACGCTGTGGTGTGTCGGGCTGGCGTTGAAGGTGCCCGCGCGCGGGCGCTGGCAGGCGGTGGGACTGGTCTGGCTGGGCGCAGTTGCGATCAACGTGGTGCTGCCCCAGGGCCATCCGCTGCGCCTGGCGACAGGGCGCGAGCCGGCGCTGTGGCTGCTGGTCGGGGGCTTTGCGGCCCTGGTGATGATCTATCGGAGCGGGTTGGTCTGGCTGAAGGAGCGGGCAGTGAAGAATGAACCGGAGGCGCCCGCGAAGCCGGGCAAGTTCACCGAAACCGAGCTGGAGCGTTATGCCCGCCACATCGTGCTGCGCGAGCTGGGCGGGCCGGGGCAGCGGCGTCTGAAGGCGGCGAAGGTGCTGGTGGTGGGCGCGGGCGGACTGGGCGCGCCGGCGCTGCAATACCTTGCGGCGGCGGGTGTCGGCACCATCGGGGTGATCGACGGCGACACGGTCGAGAACGCCAACCTGCAGCGCCAGGTGATCCACACCGACGACCGCATCGGCATGGCCAAGGTGTTTTCCGCCGAAGCCGCGATGCGGGCGCAGAATCCGTATGTCGACGTGCGCGCCTACAACCGGGATCTGGACGCCGATTGTGCCGAAGAGCTGTTCGCGGAATACGATGTGATCCTCGACGGGGTGGACAATTTCGACACGCGTTACCTGAGCAATCGCACCGCCGTGGCGCTTGGCAAGCCGCTGGTGTCGGGCGCGCTGTCGCAATGGGAAGGGCAGCTTTCGGTCTTTGACCCTGGGCATGGCGGCCCGTGCTATCAGTGCATCTTTCCGCAGGCCCCCGCGCCGGGCCTGGCGCCGTCCTGCGCCGAGGCCGGCGTGCTGGGCCCGCTGCCGGGGGTCGTGGGCGCAATAATGGCGGTCGAGGCGGTCAAGCTGATCACCGACGCGGGCACGCCCCTGCGTGGCCAGATGCTGATCTACGACGCGCTTTACGGGGAAACCCGGACGATCACCCTGAAGCCGCGCGCCGATTGCCCGGTCTGCCACGGCAAGGGTGTGCCGGGCGCGCGGTGACGACTGGACCTTGGCCCTTGGCGTGCATAGCTTCATCGTCAAAGGAGATCTTCATGTCCAACCCCATTCTTGCCACCTGGACGACGCCGTTCGACCTGGCCCCCTTCGACGCGATTTTCGACGACGACTTCGCGCCCGCGCTCGACGAGGCGCTGGCCGCCCACAACGTCGAGATCGCCAGGATCGCCACCGACCCCGCCGCGCCCGATTTCGACAATACGATCGGTGCGCTGGAAGCGGCCGGAGAAGCGCTGGACAAGGTGCTGTCGGTGTTCTTCACCGTGGCCGGGGCCGACAGCAATGAACGGCGCGAGGAATTGCAGCGCGCGTTCTCGCCCAGGCTTTCGGCGCATTTCTCGGCCATCACCTCGAACAAGGCGCTGTTCGAGCGGATCGACGCGGTCTGGCAGGCGCGCGACAGCCTTGATCTGACCGACGAACAGCAGCGCGTGCTGATGCTGACCCGCCGCAATTTCGTCCGCTCCGGCGCCGCGTTGCAGGGCGCCGAGGCCGCGCGGCTGACCGAGGTCAAGTCGCGCCTGGCGGGCCTGGGGACGGATTTCACCCAGAACCTGCTGGCGGACGAACGCGACTGGTTCATGGACCTGAGTGAAGACGACCTGGAAGGCCTGCCCGCCTTTGTGGTGGCCGCGGCCCGGGCGGCGGGCAAGGAGAAGGGGGCGGAAGGGGCCGTGGTCACCACGTCCCGGTCGCTGATCACCCCGTTCCTGCAGTTTTCGCCCCGCCGCGACCTGCGGGAAAAGGCCTATCGCGCCTGGGCCGCGCGCGGCGCCAATGGCGGCAAGACCGACAATCGCGCGATCGCGGCCGAGATCCTCAAGCTGCGGGAGGAACGGGCGAAGTTGCTGGGCTACGAGACCTTCGCGCATTACAAGCTGGAAACCGAGATGGCGCGCACGCCCGAGAACGTGCGCGAGCTGTTGATGGCGGTCTGGTCCCCGGCACGCGCCGCAGCCCTGCAGGACGCCGAGATCCTGACCGACATGCTGGCCGAGGACGGCATCAACGGCCCGCTGGAACCCTGGGACTGGCATTACTACACCGAGAAACGGCGCCGCGCCGAACACGACCTGGATGAGACGGCGCTGAAGCCCTATTTCCAGCTGGAAAACATGATCGCGGCCAGTTTCGACTGTGCCAACCGGCTGTTCGGGCTGGAGTTCGAGCCGCTCGACGTCAAGCTTTACCACCCCGATTGCCGGGCCTGGGAGGTGACGCGCAACGGCAGGCACGTGGCGGTCTTCATCGGCGACTACTTCGCGCGCGGATCGAAACGGTCGGGCGCCTGGTGTTCGGCGATGCGGTCCCAGGCCAGGTTCCCCAAGGACCAGGCGCCGGTGGTGATCAACGTCTGCAATTTCGCCAAGGGCGATCCGGCGCTGCTGTCCTTCGACGATGCGCGCACGCTTTTCCACGAATTCGGCCATGCCCTGCACCAGATGCTGTCGGACGTGACCTATGAAAGCATCTCGGGCACATCGGTGGCGCGCGATTTCGTGGAACTGCCCAGCCAGTTGTACGAACACTGGCTGACGGTGCCGGAGGTGCTGGAGAAATTCGCCACCCACGCGGAAACAGGTGAGCCGATGCCCAGGGAGATGCTGGAGCGCCTGCTGGCAGCGGAAACCTTCGACATGGGCTTCCAGACGGTGGAATACGTCGCCTCGGCGCTGGTCGACCTGGAATTCCACACCGGCCCGGCGCCCGCCGATCCGATGGCGAAACAGGCCGATGTCCTGGCCGGACTCGGCATGCCCCACGCCATCGGGATGCGCCACGCGACGCCGCATTTCGCCCATGTCTTCTCGGGCGACGGCTATTCCTCGGGCTATTACAGCTACATGTGGTCCGAGGTGATGGACGCCGACGCCTTCGCCGCCTTCCAGGAGGCCGGCAGTGCCTTTGACCCCGAAAAGGCGAAGGCGCTGGAAGCGAACATCCTCTCGACCGGCGGTTCGGTCGAGGCCGAAGATCTCTACACCGCCTTCCGCGGACGCCTGCCGGGGGTCGAAGCCCTGCTGGCGGGACGCGGGTTGATCGCGGCGGAATGACCCGCGAGGGCTTCAACGCCTATTGCGCCGGGTTTGCCGGCGCGACCCATGTGGTTCAATGGGGCAACGCGGATGTCTGGAAGGTCGGTGGCAAGGTCTTTGCCATCGGCGGCTGGGCCGAAGGGCGCGATGCCTTCACCTTCAAGGTCTCGGACCTGGCCTTCGAGGTGCTGACCGACATGCCGGGCATCCGCCCGGCACCCTACATGGCCTCGCGCGGGCTGAAATGGGTGCAGCACCACGCCGCCCCCGGCCTGCCCGAGCCCGAGCTGCGCGACCACATCGCGGCGTCCTACGACATGATCGCTGCCAAGCTGCCCCGCAGGACACGCAAGGAGCTCGGCATGGACTGAGCGCGCGCTGCTGCTTCTTTCTCTTCTCAAATACCCCAATCCGACCGGTCCACATGCGGCACGGTCGGGTTGAGGTATTTTTGCCAAGAAGAAGCCAGGGGCGTCAGTAGCCCAACGAGCGGTCGACCAGGTTGAGGAGCGGGTCGCCGGCCTCGCCCCGGCGGACGTTCTCGGCGATGACGCGCGAGGCTGACTTGGGGCGGGTTTCGCTGGCGATATGCGGGGTGACGGTGATGCCGGGGTGCAGCCAGAAGGCGTGATCGGCCGGCAGGGGTTCGACCCGGAAGACATCCAGCGTGGCATGGGCGACACGGCCGGTATCAAGCGCGGCGAGCAGCGCGGTGTCGTCGATCAGGGGGCCGCGGCCCGGGTTGATCACGATGGCGCCTTCGGGCAGCAGCGACAGGCGCGCGGCGTTCAGCACGTTTTCGGTCCCCGGCGTCAGGGGCAGCAGCAGCACCAGGATCTCGGCGCGTTCCAGCGCGGCCGACAGGCCGTCGTCGCCGGTGAAGGTCTTGATCCCGTCAAGCGCCTTGGGGCTGCGGCTCCAGCCGGCGACGTCGAAGTTCAGCGCCTTCAGCGTGCGTGCGGCCGCGGCCCCCAGCGCGCCCAGGCCCAGGATCGTGACGCGGCGGTCGCGTGCCAGCGGTGGCACGTCCTTGCGCCAGTCGCCCTTCAACCCGTGGATCTGCGCATCCATGCCAAGGTGATGGCGCATCACGTGCCCGGTGACGAATTCGGTCATGCCTTCGGTCATCCCCGGATCGACCATGCGCGCCAGCGGCACCCGCAGGCTGTCGTTGCCGACGATCTTCTCGACCCCGGCCCAGAGGCTCAGCACCGCCTTCAGCCTGGTATAGGGCGTGAAGTCCAGCAAGCCGCCGCTGGGCGCGTAGACGATGTAGTCGACCGTTTCCGGCGCGGCGTCGGTGACCAGGTCGCAGGGCACGCCGATGTCGTCGAGGGCAGCGCGCAGCGGGGCTTCCCAGGCTGGCCAGTTTTCGGCGGAGAACAGTATTTTTGCGGTCATCTATCGGGGCCAGTTCACTTATCGGGGTCTATGGATATGGGCGCTTTGGACAAGGCCGAAGGCGGCAAGAAGGACCAGCATGGCGGTGCCGCCGTAGCTGACCATCGGAAGGGGCACGCCGACCACCGGGGCCAGGCCCATGACCATCGACATGTTCACGGCGAAGAACAGGAAGAAGGTCATCGCGATGCCCATGGTCAGCAGCGAGGAATAGCGGTCCTTGGCCGACATCGCGGTGACGATGCAGAAGGCGATGATCAGCACGTAGAGCGCCAGCAGCGACACGCCGCCGACGAACCCGAATTCCTCGGCCAGGGTGGTGAAGATGAAGTCGGTGTGCTTTTCGGGCAGGAAGTTCAGCCGCGACTGGGTGCCCTGCATGAAGCCCCGCCCGGTCAGCCCGCCGGACCCCAGAGCGATCTTGGACTGGGTGATGTGATAGCCCGCGCCCAGCGGATCGGTGGAGGGATCCAGGAACGTGTCGATGCGGCGATACTGGTAATCCTTCAGCATCTGCCAGTCGGTGCCCCGGCTTTCGAACACCGCCGACACCAGGCCCACGCCCGCGCCGATCACCACGGCGAAGTACAGCCAGTGCACGCCGGCCAGGAACATCACCGCGCCACCCGCCGCCAGCAGCAGGATGGCGGTGCCAAGGTCGGGCTGTTGCAGCACCAGGAAGGTCGGAAAGAGGATGATCAGCACCGGGATCAGCACGTAGAACGGATGCGAGGTGCGTTTCGAGGGCAGCCAGTCGTAATAGGCCGCCAGCAGCATGACCAGGGTGATCTTGACCAGTTCCGACGGCTGGATGCGCATGAAGCCCAGGTCGATCCAGCGCTGCGCCCCCATGCCCACCGTGCCGAAGAATTCGACCGAGATCAGCAGCACCACCGACAGCACGTAGGCCACCACGGACATGTTGCGCCAGAACCAGATCGGCACCATCGCCACCGCGATCATCAGCACGAAGCCAAGGGCGAACCGTTCCATCTGGGGTTCGGCCCAGGGTGTGAACGACCCGCCGGCCACCGAATACAGCATCAGGAACCCGGTGCCGGCCACCGAACAGATCAGCAGCAGCAGTGGCCAGTTCAGGTACAGCAGCTTGCGCGGCCCCGAGGGGACGGATTTTACCGCGTATTCAAGATAGCTCATGCCCGGTCGCTCCGCTCGGGCAGCGGCAAAGCCATCTCGCGGCTCAGCCGTTCCTGCTGGGCCCTGATCTTGTCGCGGTCCGCCGACGGGTAGGCGTCAAGCGGGGGGAAGCCGCCGTAAAGCGCCTGAAGCATGATGTCGCGCGCCACCGGCGCCGCGACGGCAGAGCCGCCGCCGCCATGTTCGATGACCACCGACACCGCGTATTTCGGCGCGGTGTACGGCGCGAAGCAGACGAACAGCGCGTGGTCGCGGCGTTCCCAGGGCAGGTCATCGTTGCTGATCACGCCGCGGGCGCGTTCATCGGCGGTGATGTTGCGGACCTGGCTGGTGCCGGTCTTGCCGGCCATGCGGAAGGCCTCGGTGTTGATGCGCGACCGGTAGGCGGTGCCCCGGCGGTCGTTGGACACGGCGAACATGGCCTTGCGCATCTTGCGCAGGTTGTTCTCGTTCAGGCCCATGTCCTCGCCTCCGCCCGAGGGTTGTTCGATCCCGTCCACCGACTTGATCAGGCGGGGCGTGACGGCCCGTCCGGTGGCGATGCGCGCGGCCATCACCGACAGCTGCAGCGGCGAGGCCAGCATGTAGCCCTGGCCGATCGCGGCATTGGCGGTGTCGCCCACCAGCCATTCCTGACCGTGCACGCGCCGCTTCCAGTCCTTGTCCGGCGCCAGGCCGGCCGCCACCGCGGACATGGGCAGGTCATGCTTGACCCCCAGGCCGAAGCGGTGCGCCATGGCCGAGATCTTGTCGATGCCGACCTTCAGGGCCAGGTCGTAATAATAGACGTCGCAACTGTGCTTCAGCGAATTTTCCAGGTTCACATGCCCGTGCCCGCCCCGTTTCCAGCAATGGAAACGGCGCCCGGCCACCTCAAGGTAGCCCGGGCACCAGACCGTGTCCTCGGGCCCGATCAGCCCTTCCTCCAGCGCGGCCATCGCGGTGATCACCTTGAAGGTCGACCCGGGCGGATAGACCCCCTGCACCGTCTTCGAGGCCAGCGGCCGGTGGGTGTCGCTGGTGAGGTGCGAATAATCGGCGACCGAGATGCCGCGCACGAAGAGGTTCGGATCGTAGCTGGGCGCCGAGGCGCAGGCGACCACATCGCCGGTTTCGCAATCGATGACCACCGAAGCGGCGCTTTCGTGGCCCAGGCGTGCCTGTACGTAGCGTTGCAGGTTGCTGTCGGTTGTCAGCTGGATGTCGGCGCCCGCCTGGCCGTCCTTGCGGTCCAGTTCGCGCATCACCCGGCCGGTGGCGTTGACTTCGACCCGCTTGGATCCGGCCTTGCCGCGCAGCAGCTCTTCCTCGCGGGCCTCAAGGCCGACCTTGCCGATCTGGAAGCGCGGGATGCGCAGCAGCTGGTCGGGGTCTTCCATCTTGGACAGGTCGTAATCGCTGACCGGGCCGACATAGCCGACGATATGGGCATAATCCGCGCCCTGCGGATACATCCGGGTCAGGCCGACCTCGGGCGTGATGCCGGGCAGGGCGGGGGCGTTCACCGCCACGCGGCTGATGTCGTCCCAGGACACCTGGTCGATCAGGGTCACGGGCAGGAACGGGGCCGAACGGTTGACCGAGGCCAGCGCGCGCTGCACTTCCTCGTCGGGGATCTGCACCAGCTTGGTCAGCCGGGCCACGACCTCGTCCACGTCACCGGCATCCTCGCGCACGATCACGATCCGGTAGGACGGCGAATTCTGGGCGATGATGGCCCCGTTGCGGTCGAAAATCTCGCCCCTCTCGGGGGGGATCAGGCGGATGTTGATCCGGTTTTCCTCGGCCAGCAGGCGGAACTGGTCAGCCTGGTCGACCTGCAGGTAGCGCATGCGCATCGCCAGCCCGCCGGCAAAGGCGGCCATGACGCCCCCCAACAGCACCGTCCGGCGCGCGGTCCGGCCCTGCAGACCGGCAAGTTCGCGGGGATTGCGTCTCATGAGCGGGCTCCCATGGCATTTGAATCGGCGGGCGTCGGTCGGCGCACGCCCAGAACGGATTGCGAGATCACCACCGCCAGCGGATAGGCGGCGATGGTAAGGATCAGCCGCGATCCGGCCAGCGACAGCGGCACGTCATACAAGACCACGGTCCCCAGGATCACCCGATAGATCACCATGACGGCGCTCAGGACGATGGCCACCGTGGTCCATTCCCCCAGAAAGCTCGTCTCGCTCAGCCCGTTGGCGCGGGATTTCAGGAAATCGCTGCCCAGCACCACCAGCGCGGCATAAAGCCCGGGCGGGCGTTCCAGCAGCAGGTCGGCCAGCAGGAACACCCCCGCGATCAGCAGCGTCGGCGCGTAATCGGGCCGGCGCAGGATCCAGGCGAAGGTGAAGACCAGCAGCATGTCGGGCGGCGCCCAATGGCGGGGCACGGTTTCCAGCGGCAGCAGGTGGAAGAAGATGATGACCATGGCCAGGATGACATACGCCACGCGCATGGGCCAGGTGCGCGACGGCATCAGCCGTCCTCCGCGCGTTTGGTCAGTTCGTCCAGCGAGGTCACGGCCGGCTGCACCAGGGCGCCGGGATCGGCCGGCGCCTCGGTCCCGTAGTGACGCAGCACGCGCAGGAATTCCAGCCGTTCGTATTCCGCCGCCAGCCGCACGCGCAGCCGGCCCTGCGGGTCGGCGGCGACCTGGCCGATCAGCAGGCCGGCGGGAAACACCCCGCCATCGCCCGATGTGATCACCCGGTCTCCGGGGCGCACCAGTTCGGGGCTTTCCAGGAAGCTGACCAGCGGCGCGGCCGAATTGTCGCCCGTCACCAGAGCCGCCTGGCGCGACGGCTGAATCACCGCCGGCACGGAACTGGTGGCATCGGTCAGCAGGATCACCCGCGACGTGTTCTTGCCCACGCCCGATATCCGCCCGACCAGCCCGATCCCGTCCATCGCGGCCCATCCGTCGACGATACCGTCGCGGGCGCCCACGTTGATCAGCACCGACTGGCGGAAAGGCGATCCGCTGTCGGCCATGACCACGCCGGTGACATAGGTCAGCCGCGGGTCCAGCCGGACGTTGTTCAGATCGCGCAGGCGGGCGTTTTCCTGTTCCAGCTGCAGCGCGGCCTCTTTCCAGGCCTGCATCTGGCGCAGCTCGCTGCGCAATTCCTTGTTCTGGTCCGACAGCGCGCGGTAGCTCTGGAAATCGCGCAGCAACCTGATGGACGCGGTGACCGGCGCCATGGCCCAGTCCATGGGGGGCACGACACGGTCTACAACCTGCGCGCGAAATCGTTCTACGCGGGGGCTATCTATCCGCCAGACAAGGAAAATTGCCAGCAGGCACAGGACAAGGACCCCCACCAGTAGTCGGCGCAACGGGGTCGCGTAATCCTCACGCTGTGAACGGTCCCGGGCCATCGCACTCCTTCATGGCGTATTGCCATGTTCCGGTTGGGGCAGGGTGCGCCGGTCAGCTATCGTAGTCAATCGCGTGGCGCAGTTGCTTCTCGTATTCCAGGGCCTTGCCGGTGCCAAGGGCCACGCAATGCAAACTTTCGTCAGCGATCGAAACCGCCAGCCCGGTCTGTTCGCGCAGCGCCAGGTCAAGGTCGCCCAGCAGCGCGCCGCCCCCGGTCAGCATGACGCCCCGGTCGACGATATCGGCCGCCAGGTCGGGCGGCGTGGTTTCCAGCGCGGTCATCACCGCTTCGCAGATCTGCTGCACCGGTTCGGACAGCGCCTCGGCCACCTGGGCCTGGCTGACCTCGATTTCCTTCGGCACGCCGTTCAGCAGGTCGCGACCGCGGATCTGCATGGATGCGCCGCGCCCGTCGTCGGGCATCCGCGCGGTGCCGATGGACGTCTTGATGCGTTCGGCCGTCGATTCGCCGATCAGCAGGTTCTGCTGGCGGCGCAGGTACGAAATGATGGCTTCGTCCATACGGTCGCCGCCGACGCGCACCGACCGGGCGTACACGATGTCGCCCAGGCTCAGCACCGCCACCTCGGTGGTGCCGCCGCCGATGTCGACAACCATGGATCCGGTCGGATCGGTGATCGGCATGCCGGCCCCGATGGCGGCCGCGATGGGTTCCGCGATCAGCCCCGCGCGCCGCGCGCCGGCCGACAGGACCGACTGCCGGATCGCGCGTTTTTCCACCGGCGTGGCGCCGTGCGGGACGCAAACGATGATCTTGGGCTTCGAAAAGGTGGACCGCTTGTGCACCTTGCGGATGAAATGCTTGATCATCTCTTCCGCGGTGTCGAAATCGGCGATCACGCCTTCGCGCATCGGGCGGATGGCCTCGATGGACCCGGGGGTCCGGCCCAGCATCAGCTTGGCGTCCTCACCCACGGCAAGCACCTTCTTGACGCCGTCCTTGACGTGATAGGCGACCACCGAGGGCTCGTTCAGGATCACGCCCCGGCCTTTCACATAGACGAGCGTATTCGCCGTCCCCAAATCGATGGCCATGTCGGCCGTGAAGAGTCCGCCGAATATGTCGAAGATGCCCATGTAAGTTCTGTCCCGTCCTGCGTTGCCGCGTGCCCCACGATTCTGTGGCCGCAGGGTCACAGCCTTATAGGCTTCGCTTGTGGGGGGTGAAAGGGGCGAATCCGCAGCGCCTTGCGGCTTTCCGCCGTGTCAGGGCACAGTCGCGTGAAGCCTTCGCCAGGCGGGGCCCGACGCACGATGGACCGGACGGTTCAGCACCGGTCGCTGGCCGTTTTGTCGCGGGCCGGGGCGCGGCGAGACGTCGCAGTCAGAAATCGGGCACAGGGTCCCGCCGCCCCTCGCCCGCCAAATTTCTTCAAAGAAATTTGTCAAAAGTTTCGTGGAAACTTTTGCCCCGGATCAGGCCGACCGTTCGACCTCGGATGTGGCGCGCGACCGCTCCAGCGCTGCCAGCCACAGGTCATCGACGGCATCGATCCTGGCCGGGTCGAACCGGTCGGCCTCTTCCCAGTAGCGGCCATGGGGGACGCGGTAATCCAGCAGGTCCTCCTGCGCCAGTGCCCGGTGCATCGCGTCCGCATCCGGCACGGCGGGGCCGTCGGGCAGGGCGGTCAGATCGGACAGGCGGGCGCGCGGCATGACCAGCCGGCTTTCCGGATCGGTCGAGATGTTGACGGTCTGACAGCCTTCGCGCGCGGCGATCAGCATCAGCCGCGCGCTCTTGGCTTCCAGGTTGCGCAGCGTGATGTCGGCGCGCAGCGGATCCGGCGCGCCGGTGCCGTAGAAATGCGTCTTGCCGGCGGCCGGATAGACCATGTCGCAGCCCAGGAAGGCCATGACCTTGGGCCGCAGCGCCCCCAGCGCCCAGTAACCGGTGGTGAACGCCATGGTCCCGCCGGCGTACAGCACGCCGCCGTACAGGTTCTGGAAGGGCACGTAATCGTCCGACAGGATCCGGGCCTGGCCGTCCGCGACCACCGGCGCATGGCGGTCTGCGGGGAAATCGTCAGGGTGGATCGTGTGGGTCCAGTCGTCGCGGATCGCCCAGGCATTGTTGATCGCGACGATGGCGTCGAACGGATGATCCACCCAGTCCCGCGCGGCAAGGGCGGAGGGCGCGCTGCCCAGGATCAGCACGATCTGCGGGGCGGGAATGGACATGGCAGAGCGCTCCAGTAGCCGGGACAAGGCGATGGCCGGACCATAGCCGATCCCGGGTATTCCGCTACCCGAAACACGAAAAGGGCCGCGAAGCTGTGGCTTCGCGGCCCTGTCGCGACATGTCAGCCGGTGATCAGCTCACGTCCTTGTACGAGATCTCGCGCGCATCGGCCCCGGGGCCGGCCTTGTCGCGGCGCACCAGAAGCCGGTTCAGCGCGTTCACATAGGCCTTGGCCGAGGCGACGACCGTATCGGTATTGGCCGATTGGCCGGTGGCGATCATGCCATCCTCTTCCAGCCGAACCGACACCGTCGCCTGCGCGTCGGTGCCTTCGGTCACCGCGTGCACCTGGTACAGCTGCAGATGGGCGTCGTTGGGGTGGATCTTGCGGATCGCCTTGAAGCTCGCATCGACCGGCCCGTCGCCATGTTCGGTGGCGGTCACCTCCTGGCCGTCGACTTCCATCTCGACCGTGGCTTCCGCCGGACCGCCGGTGCCGCAGACCACCTTCATCGACAGGATCTGCAGGCGGTCGTTCTCGGCATCCTCCCCGGCGCGCATCAGGGCAAGAAGGTCCTCGTCATAGACCTCCTTCTTGCGGTCGGCGAGTTCCTTGAACCGCACGAACACATCCTTCAGCTGGTTGTCCCCCACCTCGAAACCAAGCTGGCGCAGCTTGTCGCGCAGCGCCGCGCGGCCCGAATGCTTGCCCATGACAAGGTTCGACGCGGTCAGGCCCACGTCCTCGGGGCGCATGATCTCGAAGGTCTCGGCATTCTTCAGCATGCCGTCCTGGTGGATGCCCGATTCATGGGCAAAGGCGTTCTTGCCGACGATGGCCTTGTTGAACTGCACCGGAAAGCCCGACACCGTCGCCACCCGGCGCGAGATGTTCATGATCTTGGTCGCGTCGATCTGCGTGTGCCAGGGCATGATGTCGTGACGTACCTTCAGCGCCATCACGACTTCTTCCAGCGCGGTGTTGCCGGCGCGTTCGCCCAACCCGTTGATCGTGCATTCGATCTGGCGCGCGCCGCCCGCGACAGCGGCCAGCGAATTCGCCGTCGCAAGGCCAAGGTCGTTGTGGCAATGGGTGGCAAAGATCACGTCCCCGGCGCCCGGCACCTCGGCGATGAGCCGCCGGATCAGGTCGGCGCTTTCGACCGGCGCGGTGTAGCCCACCGTGTCGGGGATGTTGATCGTCGTCGCCCCGGCCTTGATGGCAATCTCGACCACGCGGGCCAGGTAATCCCACTCCGTCCGGGTCGCATCCATCGGCGACCATTGCACGT
The DNA here is from genome assembly GCA_003217735.2 of Marinibacterium anthonyi. Taxonomy (GTDB): domain Bacteria; phylum Pseudomonadota; class Alphaproteobacteria; order Rhodobacterales; family Rhodobacteraceae; genus Marinibacterium; species Marinibacterium anthonyi. The sequence goes on from CP031585.1 coordinate 1,088,989, forward strand.
TGTCGCACAGGTTGCGCGCATGGGTCACCGTCTCGTGGATGCGCTCGGCCATCTCGTCCATGGTCAGGTTCGGAATGGCCCGGTGCAGCGGCGAGGTGCCGATGAACGTGTGTATCCGCGGCTGTTTGGCATGGCGCACGGCGTCCCAGCAGCGGTCGATATCGCCGATGTTGGCCCGCGCCAGCCCGCAGATCACCGCGTTCTGCGACCGTTTGGCGATCTCGGACACCGCGTTGAAATCGCCTTCCGAGGCAATGGGAAAGCCGGCCTCGATGATGTCGACGCCCATCTCGTCCAGAAGGCCGGCGATCTCCAGCTTTTCTTCATGGGTCATGGTTGCGCCGGGGCTCTGCTCGCCGTCGCGAAGGGTCGTGTCGAAGATCAACACGCGATCTTTGTCGGTGGTCTGGGTCATGGTGGTAACTTTCGATGTCTAATCCGGGGTGCCGTCGATGTGGCGCGCGCGATACCTCCTCTGAGCGGGCGCGCCGGTTGGCACGCTCAGAGGCGGATTAGCAGAAGCAGCAGGCCACGCAGGGCATCGACGACCTGGGCGGTCGCGGAAAGGATATGCGTGGCGTTTTCCATGGCGCGCATCCTAGACGAAGGCATGGGCAAAAGGAAAGGACGAATTGCACGAAATGCGCCGTATCCCCCAGGCGTCGACCCGGCTCGGGAATACCTGCCCAGATCTTCTTCTTGGCCCAAATACCTGTCGCCCGGCCGCCGCCCGGACCGCCGGCTTCGGAAAAGCGCCGCACCCCCATCTTCACCTTTGAAAAAATACTTGCGCCTCAGGCCCCGGACCGCCTGCCAGGGCGGGCGAGGTCCCCGCTCGTCCGTCCGTCCGGACGGCCTCGCCGCTCAGCTGCCGTCCGACAGGGCCCCGTTGTCCCATTCCCCGGTGGCTTCCTGCCCGGAGGCATAGGTCATCTTGCCGGTGCCCTGCCGCTTGCCGGCCTTGAACTCGCCTTCGTAGATGTCGCCATTGGCGTAATAGGCGCTGCCCTGGCCCGAAATCTCGCCCCGGCTCCATTCGCCCACGTAGCGGAACCCGTCGGGCATCACGATCTCGCCCTTGCCGTCGCGCTGGCCGTCCTTGAACGTGCCGGTATAGACCGTGCCGTCGGCATAGGTGGCCTTGCCTTCGCCGTTGCGCAGCCCGTTGGCCCAGCTGCCTTCATAGCGATAGCCGTCGGGATAGGTCATCACCCCCTGGCCGTCGTTCAGCGCGTTCCTGAATTCGCCCTCGTAGACGATGCCGTTGGCGAAAACCGCCTTGCCCTGGCCCTCGATCACGCCGGCGACCCAGTCGCCCTCGTAGCTCGACCCGTCGGGATAGGTGATCTTGCCCTTGCCGTCGGACAGGTCGGACTGGAACGCGCCCTCGTAGACCGACCCGTCGGGATAGGCGACCTGGCCCTTGCCTTCGATCTGGCCGGCGACCCAGGTGCCCGAATAGACATAGCCGTCGGCGCCGGTGAACGTCCCCTGGCCGTGGCGGCGGTCGTCGCTGAAGTCGCCCTCGTAGATGTCGCCGTTGGCATAGGTCACCTTGCCGGTGCCCTCGCGCTTGCCGCCGACCAGCTGGCCTTCGTAGACGTCGCCGTTGGGCTGGGTCAGCGTGCCGGTCCCGTCGATCTGGCCGTCCTTCCAGGTGCCGACATAGATCAGCCCGTCGGGCAGGGTCAGCTTGCCCACGCCCTCGCGCTTGCCGTTCTGGATGTCGCCTTCATAGACCGCGCCGTCGGGATAGGTGATCGTGCCCTTGCCCTCCTTGCGGCCATCGACCCAGTCGCCCTTGTATTCGTATCCGCCCGGGCTTTGCATCGTGCCCTTGCCGCTGTGCCTGGCGTTCACGAACGTCCCTTCGTAGCGCACGCCGTTGGCATAGATCGCGATGCCCTGGCCGTTGATCACCCCGTCGACCCATTCGCCCTCGTAGGTGCCGCCATCCGAAAAGGTGATCCGCCCGATCCCGTTCGGCTTGCCCTTGGAAAATTCGCCTTCATAGACGGACCCGTTGGGAAAGCGCGCGGTGCCCACGCCCCTGATCTCGCCGTCGGCCCATTCGCCGGTGTATTCGTAGCCGTTGGGCAGGGTATAGGTGCCCGTCCCGTGCTGCAGCCCGCCCTTGAAGGTGCCGGTATAGACACCCCCGTCATCGTATTGCTTGGTCTGGACCTGCCCGTCCTGGGCGATCGCCGCCACCGGCGCCAGGCCGGCCGCCATGAAGATCGCCAGTGCGGGGGCAAGAGCTTTCCTGCGGTAAGCCATTGGGAACGTCAGGCCTTTCATTGCTGCAGCCGGAAGGCTTGGTTGCCCTGAATCTAGGCGAGCCGGCCCCCCGGGGCAACGCCTTTTCGGCTGCTCCATCTTTCGCCCCGGCGCGCATCCCGTTAAGGAGCGGATAAGAACACCAAGGAACCCTGACCGCATGGCCGACCGTTTTCGCGTGACACTGGCGCAGATCAACCCGGTAGTCGGAGACATCCCCGGCAATGCCGCCAAGGCCCTTGCTGCCTGGGAACAGGCCAGGGACGCCGGTGCCGACCTCGTGGCGCTGCCCGAAATGTTCATCACCGGCTACAACGCCCGCGACCTGGTGATGAAACCCGCCTTCCACACCGCCGCGATGGAAACCGTCAAGACGCTGGCCGCCCAATGCGCCGACGGCCCGGCGCTGGCCATCGGATCGCCCTGGACCGAAGGCACCGGCCTGTTCAACGCCTACCTGATCTGCCGGGGCGGCAAGATCGTCACCGCCGTGCTCAAACACAACCTGCCCAACAACGAGGTCTTCGACGAGGTCCGCATCTTCGACAGCGGACCCCTGGGCGGCCCCTATTCGGTGGGCAACACCCGCGTCGGCTCGCCCATCTGCGAAGACGCCTGGCACCCCGAGGTCCCGGAAACCCTGGCCGAAACCGGCGCCGAATTCCTCATCGTGCCCAACGGGTCGCCCTATCACCGCAACAAGTACGAAACCCGCCTGAACATGATGGTCGCGCGCGTCGTGGAAACCGGCCTGCCGCTGATCTACCTCAACATGGTGGGCGGCCAGGACGACCAGGTCTTCGACGGCGGATCCTTCGGACTGAACCCCGGCGGCGCGCTGGCCTTCCAGATGCCGGTCTTCGACGCCGAAATCGCCCATGTCGACCTGGTCCGCACCGATGACGGCTGGCGCATCGCCAAGGGACCGATCGTCACCCATCCCGGCGAATGGGAACAGGACTACCGCGTCATGGTGGACTCCCTGCGCGACTACATGGCGAAATCGGGCTTCTCCAAGGTCCTGCTGGGCATGTCGGGGGGCATCGATTCCGCGCTGGTCGCCACCATCGCCACCGATGCGCTGGGGGCGGAAAACGTCCGCTGCGTGATGCTGCCCTCGGAATACACCTCCGAACACAGCCTCGAAGACGCCGAAGCGGCCGCAAAGGCGCTGGGATGTCATTACGATTACGTGCCCATCACCCAAGGCCGCGACGCCATCACCGACACGCTGGCGCCCCTGTTCGCCGGCCTCGACACGGGCCTGGCCGAGGAAAACATCCAGTCCCGCCTGCGCGGTCTGCTGTTGATGGCGATGTCCAACAAGTTCGGCGAAATGCTGCTGACCACCGGCAACAAGTCCGAGGTCGCGGTGGGATACGCCACGATCTACGGCGACATGGCGGGCGGCTACAACCCGATCAAGGATCTGTACAAGACCCGCGTGTTCGAAACCTGCCGCTGGCGCAACGCCAACCACCGCTCCTGGATGAAGGGCCCCGAAGGCACCGTCATCCCCGACCGCATCATCACCAAGCCCCCTTCGGCCGAACTGCGCCCCGACCAGAAGGACAGCGACAGCCTGCCGGATTACCCGGACCTGGACGCGATGCTGGAAATCCTTGTCGACCAGGACGGATCGATCGCCGATTGCGTCGCCGCCGGGTTCGACCGCGAAACCGCGCAAAAGGTCGAACGCCTGATCTACATCAGCGAATACAAGCGGTTCCAATCGGCCCCCGGCGCGCGCCTGTCCAAACACGCCTTCTGGCTGGATCGCCGCTATCCCATCGTCAACCGCTGGCGCGATCCCAGCTGAGGCGCGGGGCCAACCGCGTTCAGTTCAGCGCGACCAGCGTCGCCCCGGCGGCGATCAGCCCGACGCCCAGCCAGGCCGGCACCGACAGGTGTTCGCCCAGCAGAAGCGCGCCGATGATGGCCACGAAAACGACGCTCAGCTTGTCGACCGGGGCGACCTGCGCCGCCTGTCCCAGTTTCAGCGCCCGGAAATAACAGATCCACGACAGCCCCGTCGCCAGGCCCGACAGCACCAGGAAGACCCAGGTTCTTGCCGAAATCGTGTCGGGGTCTTCCCAATGCCCGGTGACCACCACGATGCCCCCCGCCGCGCCAAGGATGACGATGGTCCGGATGAAGGTGGCAAAATCGGAATTCACGTTCTCGATGCCGATCTTGGCGAAGATCGCCGTCATGGCCGCGAACCCGGCGGACAGGATGGCCCAGATCAGCCAGGTGTCGAATATCTTCACGCCATGTGTCCCTTCGGTTGCTGATGCGGGCCAAGTATCGGGCGCAATCGCCTGTCCTGCCAACCGGTCAAATGCCACGTGGACATTCCGGGGGCGCTGAATGACGCTGAACCCGGCCGCATGTGCCGCATTCTTGTTCCCCGATCCGGGAGGCCCCGATGCCCCGAGCCGATTTCGATCCCGCCACCGTGCAGCCCGACGACCGCCCGCCCGCCAAGGCAACGCTGTTCCCCAACGGCGCGCCGGCCCCCTGGCGCGGCGTTGTGCCGGGCGCGGACCTGGGCGGGCCGGTCACCGTGCTGACCTATGGCAACGACACCCAGGGCGAAGGCCCGCGCCTGCATGTACATCCCTATGACGAAACCTTCGTGGTGATCGAAGGCCGGGTGCGGTTCTTCGTGGGCGACCAGGTGATCGACGCCGTGGCGGGCGAGGTGGTCCTTGGCCCGAAGGCCGTGCCGCACCGGTTCGTCAACCTCGGACCCGGGCGGATGCAGACCATCGACATCCACCATTCGCCGCGCTGGATCCAGACCGACCTGGACTGAAGACGGGGCGGGACAAGGGCAGGGCCGGACAAGGACAGGGCGGGACAAGGGCAGCCCCCGAACGCTCCCACCCGCCCACCCCGCGTCCGGGGGCTGCCAGTGGGCGCGGCCAGTGAGCGCGGCCTGTGGGGGCTACCAGTGGGGGCGTGTCCGTCAGAGCGGGGTAAGCACGCACTCGTCCAGCAGGCGTTCGGTGACCTCCGGGTCGCACAGCCGTGTGGCTTCGGTCATGCAGGCGGCCGAGGCGGCGGCGACCCCGTAGCGCAGCGCGTCCTTGGCGGCCGCGCCCCGCGCGCGCGACAGGGTATAGGCGCCGACGAAACTGTCGCCCGCGCCGACCTTGCTGATCACCTCGACCACCGGTCCGGTGCAGTGCCAGCTTTGCGCGTCGTTCGACAGGACCGATCCGTCCGGACCCCGCGCCACGATGACCTGGCGCGCCACGCCCTTGACCACCAGCGAACGGGCGAAATCCGCGCTGTCCTGGCGCGAGGGCAGGGGGTGGCCGGCCAGTTCCTCGGCCTCGGCGCCGTCCATGCGCAGCGTGTCGATGGCCTGGCGCGGCGCGCCGGCCAGCGCCGTCAGGGCCGGGCCCGAGGTATCCACGATCAGCCGCGCGCCCCGGCCGGTGACATGTTCGGCCAGCATCGAGGGGAACTCCTTGGCCACCCCGGGCGGCTGGCTGCCCGACAGCACCACCAGCGTGCCGTCCCCCGCCGACTGGTCCACCGAACGCAGGGCGCGGGCGACGTCGGCTTCGGTCCAGTCGGGGCCGGGCATGACGAACCGGTACTGCAGGCCGGTCGCGGTTTCGGTGACCGACAGGCTTTGCCGGGTCTCGCCGGGCCCCTGGAAGGCCACCGTGGGCACGCCTTCATGGGTCAGCAGTTCCAGCAGCCGCGCGCCGGTGGTGCCGCCGATGGCGACCAGCGCCGTGGCCTGCCCGTCCAGCAGCCGTACGGCGCGCGCCACGTTGATGCCGCCGCCGCCGGGATCGACCTGCGGGGCGCTGCAGCGCAGCTTGAGGTCGGCCAGGACCTGGGGGGCCGTGGTGGCCAGATCGACGGCCGGGTTCAGGGTGATGGTCAGGATGTCCGTTCGCATGCGCCGACGCTAGGCCCGCCGGGGGCCGCGGTCAAACCTCGGCGTTCACCCGTGGCGGATCCGGACGTTGACAAATGGTTAAAACGCCTCTGCAAGCCATTGATTTCATTGAGGCGGAAAATGTCCCACGCGTGGGACACCTATTCCCACCAGGGATCGATTTCGGCGATATCATCGTCCGACCAGCCGAAGTGATGGGCAAATTCGTGGACCAGCACGTTGGTCACGATATCCTTCAGCTCCACATCCCCCCGGTCCCGCCATTCCGCCAGGATCGGCTGGCGGAACAGCCAGACCATGTCCGGCCCGGATGCCTGATCGAAGAAGCTCTTGTCCGGCAGGGGGATGCCTTCGTAGAGCCCGGTCAGCTCAAGCCGGTCATCGATCCCCAGATCCTTCAGCATCTCTGCCGAAGGCCAGTCGGCCACCTGCACGACCACGTCCCGCGCGGCGTCCCGGAAGGCGGCGGGCAGGGCGGCGCGGGCCTGTTCGGCCAGTGCCTCGATATCGGGCGGGTGTGCGTGCGTCATGATCGCAGATCTAGGTCGCGCGCGGGGTGCGCGCAATTCCCCTGATGACAGCGGCGCGGTGATGGATATGGTCCGCGCCATGCCAGGACCTACACCCACCCCCGTCACATCCGATTCCTCCCTTCCGTCCTGCGTGGATGTCGTCGTCATTGGCGGCGGCATCGTCGGCGCATCGACCGCGCTTGAGCTGGCCGAACGCGGCCAGTCCGTGCTGCTGGCCGAGAAGGGCGAGATCGGGGCCGAGCAATCGTCGCGCAACTGGGGCTGGGTGCGGCTGTCCTTGCGCGACCCGCGCGAGATCCCGTTGATGATCGAGGCGATCCGAATCTGGGAAGGGCTGGAAGAACGCACCGGCCGCAACCTGGGCTACACGAAATGCGGCATCCTGTTCGCCGCCGCCGGAGAACGCAGCCGCGCGGGATACGAGAATTGGGCCAGGCACCTGGAACCGCACCAGATCGCCTGCAGCGTGGTGGACGGGACCGATTTCGACGACCTGCTGCCGGGCCATCGCATCAAGACCAACGGCGCGCTGTTCACCCCGATCGACGGGCGGGCGGAACCGCAGTGGGCGGCGCCGGCCATCGCCGAGGCGGCCCGCGACCGGGGCGCGTATGTGATGACCAATTGCGCGGTCCGCGCGCTGGACCTGTCGGCGGGCAAGGTGACGGGGGTGTTCACCGAAAAGGGCCGGGTGGCCTGTGACGCGGTGGTGCTGGCGGGCGGCGCGTGGTCGCGGCTGTTCGCGGGGAACGCAGGCATCGAGCTGCCACAGCTGAAGGTGCTGAACACCGTGCTGCGCACGACCCCGGTGGAGGGCGGGCCCGAGACGTCGGCCTGGACCGACGATTTCGCCATCCGCAAACGCGCCGACGGCGGCTATACGATCGCCACGGGCGAGGGCAACGTGGTGGACATCGTGCCTGACAGTTTCCGCCTGATGCGCCAGTTCTTCCCGGCGCTGAAGGCCGAATGGAACGCGCTGCAGTTCCGCCTGTCTGACCGTTGGTGGACCGAGATGCGGATGAAGCGCAAATGGCGCCCCGACGAGGTGACCCCGTTCGAGGAAGCGCGCATCCTGGACCCCGATCCGCACCTGAAGCTGCGCGACGCCAGCTGGACGGCGGCGAAGAAGGCCTTTCCGGTGCTGGAAGGCGCGGGGATCGAACAGAGCTGGGCCGGGCTGATCGACGTGACGCCCGACGCGGTACCGGTGATTTCGGCGGTGGACGAGGTGCCGGGGTTCCATATCGCCACCGGTTTCTCGGGGCACGGGTTCGGGATCGGACCCGGGGCGGGGCGGCTGATGGCCGATATCGTGATGGGCCGGACGCCGGTGGTGGACCCCCACGAGCTGCGCCTGTCGCGGTTCCACGACGGATCGCCGATCAAGATCATGGAAGGGTTCTGAGGCCCGGTAAGATCGCGGTTTCAGGCCACTTTTCAGGCCAGCTTTGTCAGGCCAAATTCTTTCAGGCCAAGTTCTTTCAGGCCAAGTTCTTTCAGGCGCGTGTCACCTGGACCGATTGCGACAGCAGTTCGGCGGGGGCTTGGGAATCCATGAAGGCGATGTCGTAGGCGTCGCGGCCCACGGCGATGATGGCCATGCTGTCGGCCGAACACATGCCCGTGGCATCGACCAGGTGCCAGCCGCCGCCGCCGCTGTCGTCGTCGTCGTCCCGGAGCCAGACCTGGGTCACGGCGTGGAAGTCGGGCGGGACGACATCGGGGCTGTAGACGGCGACCATGCGGGCCGGGATCTGGGCGGCGCGCACCATCGAACACATCAGGTGGGCATAGTCGCGGCACACGCCCTGGCGGCCGGCGAAGGTTTCCAGCACGTTGGTATCGGCATCCGATGAGCCGGGCACATAGGTCAGGTTCGCTTCGATCCAGTCGCGGATGGCGGCGACCTTGGCGCCGCCCGAATGGTCCTGGAACCGGCGGGCGACAAAGGTGACGAACTTGTCGGACTGGCAATAGCGCGACGGGCGCAGGTAGGGCGCGACCTGGCCGGGGATGTCGTGCAGCGGGGCGGCCGCCAGCGTGGTCAGCCCGTTGGCGGGGCGGGTGATATCCAGACTGGCGGTGTAGGTCAGGCGCATTTCGGTCCTCGGGATCTGCGCCCAGATCCGTTCGCCCACGTGGGCATCGCCGTGGATGCGCGTGATCGCGGCGTCGCCGATGTCGAGGGTCGCGGTCAGGATCTTTTGCCCGTCGGTCCGGGCCGCTTCGAGCGCCAGGAAGACGGTATTGGGCCGGGTGAAGCGGTAGTGCAGGTCGACGTCGATCTGAAGGCGCATCAGGGGATTTTCTTCCGTTTCGGGGTCTGGTCCGGATGATGCTAGGGGGTGCGGGGCGGGTCCGAAACGCCTGTGCGGGCGATTGGCGCGTGTTGCGCGGAAATTCCGGGCGAATGCGGTGTTATCGCGCGTCGCGGGTCCGCACGCGACCCCCAGGGGCGGCGTGCGGACCGGGATCAGCCCATCATCTGGTAGGAGACCGGGACGAAGCGGAAGCCGTCGCCGCGCGGTTCGACGTAGCCGGCGGCGGGGAAGGGCATGTGGTAGCCGATCATCGGGACCTTGTCGGCCGCCAGCATCGACAGGACGCGGCGGCGCGAGGCGGAGGCCATGTCCTTGTCGCTGTCGAAGGAGGTGTGCCAATCGGGGTTCTGGAACGGCCAGACGTAGTGGTTGGCGGTGTCGGCGGCCAGCACCAGCTGCTGGCCGCCGCTGTCCAGCATGTAGGTCATGTGGCCGGGCGTGTGGCCGAAGGCGGCCATGGCGGTGACCCCCGACACGACGCTGTCGCCGTCTTCGATGAAGGTCATCATGTCGGCGAGGGGATCCACGTGGGTGGTCATCTGCTTGGCCACGCCGCTGTCGGGCAGGGCCTTCCAGCCGTCGTATTCGGCGCGCCCCGTCACGTATCTGGCGTTGGCGAAGGTGGGCGCGCCGTCGGTCATCAACCCGCCGATGTGGTCGCCGTGCATGTGGGTGATTACCACGATGTCGATGTCGTCGGTGGTTTTGCCGGCCTCCTGCAGGGCCTTTGCGATGCCGCCCTGGCCCAGGCCGGTGTCGAAGAGGATCAGTTGCGATCCGGTGTCGACGAGCGTCGGGGTGAAGTAGAACCGGGCCATGTCGGCGGGGATGAAGTTGTCTTTCGAGACCTCTTCGAATTCCGCCTGTTCGACGTTGACGCCGAAGATGTCCTTGACGCCGTCGCGCGGGATGGACCCGTCGAGAAGCGTGGTGACGCCGAAGTCGCCCAGCTGGAAGCTGCGGGCGTGGGGCAGGGCGGCGGCGGCCGGGCCGGCGGCGCGGGCGGGGGTCGTGGCGGTGGCGGCAATCGGAAGCGCGGCGCCGCCGATCAGCGCAGCGCGCCGGGTGAGGGGCAGTGTCATGGGATGTCCTCCTTGTCGATGGGCGAAAGGATAGACCGGTCTTCGTCCGGGGCGTGTGAAATGGCGGTCAACTTTCCGTGTGTCGCGTGGGGTGGAGGGGGTTTGAAGGGGTATTTGGAAAGAGAAAGAAGCAGCGGTGGGGGGGCGCGAAATGACGGGGGGGCGCGCGGCCTTTGCAAGGGGGGCGGGGCGGGCATGAGTGTCCGCGAACTGGACAATCGCGGCCCCGCGTGACAAAGCGCAGACCGGATCCAGGAGAGTGTCATGACCACCACCCGCTTTGCGCCGTCGCCCACCGGCTATATTCACGTGGGCAACCTGCGGACCGCCCTGATGAACTACCTCATCGCCCGCAAGGCAGGCGGCACGTTCATCCTGCGCATCGACGACACCGACCCCGACCGGTCGAAGGAAGAATACGTCGACGCGATCAAGCAGGACATGGAATGGCTGGGGCTGGAATGGGACCAGTTCGAACGACAGTCGTCGCGGCTGGACCGCTACGAGGACGCCGCCCGGAAATTGCGCGACATGGGCCGGTTCTACGAGGCCTGGGAAACGCCGACCGAGCTGGACCTGAAGCGCAAGAAGCAGCTGAACATGGGCAAGCCGCCGGTCTATGACCGGGCGGCACTGGCCCTGTCGGAGGACGAGAAAGCCGCGCTGACGGCCGAGCGCGGCAAGGGCGTGTGGCGGTTCAAGCTGGATCACGAACGGATCGAATGGGCCGACGGGATCCTGGGCGATATCTCGATCGATGCGGCCTCGGTTTCGGACCCGGTGCTGATCCGCGCCGACGGGCAGATCCTGTACACGCTGGCTTCGGTGGTCGATGACGTGGACATGGGCGTGACCAACGTGGTGCGCGGATCCGACCACGTGACCAACACCGCGACCCAGATCCAGATCATCCGGGCGCTTGGCGGCACGCCGCCCGCTTTCGCGCACCATTCGCTGCTGACCGGCCCGCAGGGCGAGGCGCTGTCGAAACGGCTGGGCGTGCTGGCGCTGCGCGACCTGCGCGAGGCCGGAGTGAAGCCGATGGCGCTGCTGTCGCTGATGGCCCGGCTGGGGTCGTCGGACCCGGTGGAGCTGCGCACCGGCATGGACGAGCTGATCGAAGGGTTCGATATTTCCCGGTTCGGATCGGCGCCGACCAAGCTGGACCCCGATGACCTGTACCCGCTGACCGCGCGCTACCTGCAGACGCTGCCGCTGGCGCAGGTGAAGGACGAGGTGGCCGCCGCCGGTGTGCCTGACGACCTGGCCGAGCCGTTCTGGTCGGTGATGAAGGAGAACATCACCACGCTGAAGGACCTGGGTCCCTGGTGGGACATGCTGCGCGATGGCGCGACCCCGGTGGTGGAGGAGGAAGACCGCGATTTCATCGCCTTCGCCTTCGGCCTGCTGCCCGAACCGCCCTATGACGACACCACCTGGAGCGCCTGGACCACGGCGGTGAAGGAACAGTCGGGGCGCAAGGGCAAGGGGCTGTTCATGCCGCTCAGGAAGGCGCTGACGGGGCAGGCGCGCGGGCCGGAGATGGCCGCGCTGATGCCGCTGATGCAGAAGGTCAACAAGACGTTCTGAGGTGTTCCCTCGTGGCGCCGGGGGCCGGTGCCACGAGGGTATTGCTTGTGGTGTCCTCAGGGGGGCATCCGGGCTGCATCGTGTGACGGGCAAGGGTCCGCTTGGCGGACGAAGCGGTCATTCGTTCTGTGCGAACCGGCCTTGTTCGTAAGGTCATGTCCAAATACTTTGATCCGCAAATATCGCAGCCACGACAGCTTCAGCTCGCTCTAATGATGTTGGGCCTTCGCCAAGCCCCATGTGTTCGGATTCGATATACACGAGATAGCTGACGACCTGCTCGCGCGGTTCGCCGCGCCTTAAGTGCGAAGCGGCGGAAATGAGATAGGTGTCATACTCGTCGGCAATCCTGAGGTTTGCCTCTTCGCTCAAATCTCCGGAGAACCGCCCCTTAAGACCTATTGGATCCCACAACGCCCAACCGATATCGCGGAGCTTCGATAGCTTGACGCGGGGATGGGGGAGCGCCTTTATCGTTGATAGCCCGTGAAATTATAGGTCTCAACTAGCCTATTTTTTATCGCGACCGTCCGCAACGAGCTCACAGCCGTCATTCCGCATTTGCCTGGGGAAGGCTCGGCGCGCCCTTACCGATGCGTGACGATCTGCACGTCCCGCGCCGCCAGCTCCGCATCCACGAAATCCCGCTCCGCCGCTGTCAGCACCTGGTGGCGCGGGTAATGCGGTTCGGCGCGGTCGTTCAGGACCGGGCTGTCCCAGCCCTCGGTCGTGTCGAAAAACCGTCGCGCGCCGTCTTCGCCGAAGACCTGGAGGTAGCCCTGCACCACCACGTCTAGATAGCTGAGCAGGATCGGGTGGGGGATGTCGGGGACATGCTGGCTGTGGTCGGGGACGGCGTAGATGGCGATGGACAGCGCGCGGGGAACCTTGTGGATGACCTGGTCGGTCACGCGGTGGCGGTCATAGGCCCATTCGCGTTCGTCCAGCGCCGACCAGTCGTTGCCGGGGACATGGGCGATCATGCCTTCGATTTCCGCCGCAGGGTCGGGGACAGCGGTGAGGAACGCGACCTCGCGCAATGTGGTATAGCGCCAGGCGCGTTTCCAGCCGCGGATGCGGGCGGGGTGGGCATCGGTAAAGCCATGGGTGGCGCGGTTCACGAGGCTGCCGTAGCCGAAGAAGAACGGGTCTGACATGTCGGTTCCTAGTCCATGGCGCGCAAGGTGCGGGCCGGGCGGGTGGCAAGCGGGCGCCAGGCATAGGCGAGGCCGGCCAGAAGGGTGGCGGCGATGCCCCCTGTAACGATCAGCAGGGCCGAGGGCCAGATCACCGTGAAATCGGTGTCGAGGATGAAGCGGCTGACCGCCCATCCGCCGGTGATCCCGGCGGCCAGGGCGACGACACCGGCGGCCAGACCCAGGATGGCGGCGCGCAGCGCGAAGCTGGCCAGGATCCGGCGGCGGGGAGCGCCGAGGGTTTTCAGAACGGCGGCTTCGTAGGTGCGCGCGCCGACGCCCGAGGCGGCCGCGCCGATCAGCACCAGGAAGCCGGTCAGCAGGGTGGCCAGCGCGCCGTAGGACGTGGCGGCGGCAAGGCCCGACAGCAGGGTCGCCACCTGTTCGATGGCGTCGCGCACGCGGATCGCCGTCACGTTTGGGAACATGGCGCCGATGTCGCGCAGGATGGCGGCTTCGTCCTGGGGCGTGGCGTAGACGGTGGCGATGTAGGTGTGCGGCGCGGCGGCGACGGACTCAGGGTTCATGGCCAGAACGAAGCCCATGCCGGCACTGGAAAAATCGACCTCGCGGAAGCTGGAGACCGTGGCGTCGATGTCGCGGCCGAGGATGTTGATGGTCAGCGTATCGCCGATCCTGAGGCCGATTTCCCCGGCCTCTTCGGCGGCGACGGAGACCAGGGGCGGGCCGGCGTAATCCTCGGGCCACCAGGTGCCTTCGGTGATGCGGGTGCGGTCGGGCAGGGCGGCGGAATAGGTGACGCCCCGATCGCCGGTAACGACCCAGTGATCGCCCGCGACCTCGCGCGCGGGGCGGCCGTTGATCCGGGTGATGACGCCGCGCAGCATCGGCGCGCTGTCGGTGCGGCTGACCTGCGGGTCGTTGTCCATCCGGCTGAGGAAGCCGGCGATCTGGTCCGTCTGGATGTCGACGAAGAAGTAGGACGGCGCCACGTCGGGGAGGTTGCCCGAGATCGCGTTGCGCAAGTTGCCGTCGATCTGGCCGACGGCGGCCAGGACCGACAGGCCGAGGCCAAGGGAGAGGACGACGGAGGTCGCGCCTTCCCTTGGGCCGGAGATGGCCGACAGCGCCCAGCGGAGCGCCGGTTTGCCGCGCGCCAGGGGCGCGGCGCGGCGGGCGAGCCAGCGGATGGCCAGCGCGGCAAGCGCGAGCGCCAGGAGCGCGCCGGCGATGCCGCCGGTGGTCCACAGCGTCAGCCACCAGGTGCCGCTGAACCATGCCGCCGCCGAGATCAGCAGGGCGAGACCGGCAGCCAAGGCGGCAAGGTAGCGCGGGCGGGGAAGCAGGCGGGCGGTGGAGAGCGCGTCGCGCATGAGGGTGGCGGCGCGGATATCCTCGGCCCGCGACAGCGGCAGGAGGGTAAAGAGGAAGGCGGTGAGGGCGCCGTAGAGCGCCGCCTCGGCCAGCGGGCGCGGGAAGAGGCTGAAGTGCGCGGGGATCGGCAATTGCGACTGGATCAGGGGCGCCAGAAGGATGGGCAGCGCGGCGCCAAGGATCAGGCCGATGGCGATGCCAAGGAGCGAGAGCGCGCCGATCTGCAGGAAATAGGTCTGGAAGATGGTGGCGCGGTCGGCGCCAAGGGTGCGCAGGGTGGCGATGGTCGACGTCTTGGTGGCGAGGTAGGCGCGCACTGCCGACGAAACGCCGACACCACCCACGGCCAGCCCCGACAGGCCCACGAGGATCAGGAAGGACCCCAGCCGGTCGACGAATTCGGCGACCCCGGGGGCGCCGTTGCGCGCATCGCTCCACCTGAGGCCGGAAGCTTCGAAGCGGGCGTTGGCCTGGGTTTCCAGCGCGGCAAGATCGGTGCCGGGGGGCAGGTCCAGCCGGTATTTCGACGAAAACAGCGTGCCGGGGGCAAGCAGGCCTGAATCGTCCAGGTCGGCGCGCCGGACGATGGTGCGAGGGCCCAGGCCGAAGCCGCCCGAGGCGTTGTCGGGTTCGCGCGTCAGCGCGGCCATCAGGACGAAATCCTGTTCGCCCAGCCGGAAGGTGTCGCCGACCGACAGGTCCATGCGGTCGATCAGCAGCGGGTCCATGACCGCGCCGGGGATGCCATCGCGGCCGTCCAGCGCCTGGGAAAGGGACATGTCGGGGGAAAGCTCCGCCTGTCCGACAAGGGGATAGGCATTGTCGACGGCCTTTACCTGGGTCAGGCCGCGTTCGGTATCTTCGCCCCGGGTCACCACCACCATGGACCGGAAATCGGCGATTTCCGAGACGCGGGTGGCGTGGCTGTCCATCCAGTCGCGTTCCTCGGGCGTGGCGAAGCGGTAGGTGAATTCCATCTCGGCGTCGCCGCCCAGCAGGCCCGCGCCTTCGCGCTGCAGGCCGGTTTCGATGGCCGCGCGCACCGTGCCCACGGCGGCGATGGCGGCGACCCCAAGGGCCAGGCAGGCCAGGAAGATGCGGAAGTTGCGCAGGCCGCCGCGCAGTTCCCGGCGGGCGAAACGGCCCGCAAGCGCAAGGCTCATGCGGCGGCCTCGTCGGGCGTGGCGTCGATGCGGCCGTCGCGCAGATGCACCACCCGGTCGCAGCGGGCGGCCAGTTCGGCGCTGTGTGTCACCAGCACCAGTGTCGCGCCATGGGCGTCGCGCAGGTCGAACAGCAGGTCCATGATGGCCGCGCCATTGGCGGCGTCCAGGTTGCCGGTGGGTTCATCCGCCAACAGGATCCGGGGCCGGGGGGCCGAGGCGCGGGCCAGCGCCACGCGCTGCTGTTCGCCGCCCGACAATTGCGTCGGGTAATGATCGGCCCGGTGCGACAGGCCCACGCGGTCCAGTTCCGCCGCCGCCCGGTCAAAGGCGTCCTTTGCCCCGGCCAGTTCCAGCGGCGTGGCCACGTTTTCCAGCGCCGTCATCGTCGGGATCAGGTGGAAGGACTGGAACACCACACCCATGCAATCGCGCCGGAACCGGGCCAGCGCGTCTTCGTCCATCGCGGTCAGATCCTGGTCCAGGGCATGGATCCTGCCGCCGGTGGCCTGTTCCAGCCCACCCATCAGCATCAGCAGCGAAGACTTGCCGGAACCGGAGGGCCCGACCAGCCCCAAAGTCTCTCCCGCGTTCACATTCAGCGTGATCGCATGCAGGATGTCGATGCGCCCGGCATTGCTTTCGAGCGAAAGGCTCGCATCTAGAAGGGAGAGCACGGGCATGGGAAATTCCTTTGTCTGCCTGATGGATATGGAGCAGGACGACGAATGCGCAAGATCGGATGGGCCCTGGCGGCCGTTCTGGCAATGGCGGGCGAGGCCCATGCGGAAGTGGTTATCGCCGCCCTTGGCGACAGTTTGACCCAGGGGCACGGGCTGCCGCCCGAGGTGGGTTTCGTGCCGCAGCTGGAACACTGGCTGAAGGATCACGGGGCCGATGTGCGGCTGATCAACTCGGGCGTGTCGGGCGACACGACGGCGGGCGGCGCGGCGCGCGTGGACTGGACGCTGGGCGATGACGTGCAGGGGATGATCGTGGCGCTGGGGGGCAACGACCTGCTGCGCGGGATCGAACCCGAGGTGGCGCGGGCCAACCTGGAAACCATCCTGAAGGCGGCGCAGGCGGCGGATGTGCCCGTGCTGCTGGTGGGGTTCGAGGCGCCGCAGAATTACGGGGCCAATTACAAGACCGCCTTTGACGCGATCTATCCCGAACTGGCCCAGGAATACGGCGCGCTTTACGCCGAGAATTTCTTTGGCGGGCTGATGGATGGCGATGGCACCATTGCGGACCTCAAATCCTACGTGCAGGCGGACGGGATCCATCCCAATGCCGCCGGAGTTAGCAAGGTGGTCGAGGGTCTGGGGCCGGTCGTGATGCAGCTGGTCGACCGGGCCGAGGCGGACTGATCCATGCCGGGCCGGGTCTTTCAGGCGCAACCGATGGAGACCCTGGCCGAAACCTTGGGCATAGCGCCCGACCCGGTAGGCGCAGAGCCGGCGCGGCGCAATATCGCGCCGGGGCAGGAGGTCGTGGCGCTGACGGCGCGGGGGCTGGTGCGGATGCGCTGGGGGATGATCCCGGTGGGCCGCAAGAACGCGCGGGGGCGGCCGGTGATGGAAACCATCGTCAATGCCCGGTCCGAAACGGTGTTCGACAAGTCGGCCTTTGAAGGCGTCGGCCGGGCGGTCCTGCCGGTCGAGGGCTGGTACGAATGGACCGGCGAAAAGCGGAAGAAGACCGCCTGGCGAATCCGGCCCAGGGACGGCGGATTCCTGTATTTCGCAGCGATTTCCGATGTCTGGGCAGCTCCGGGCGGGTTGGAGGTGGCGCAGATCGCCACTGTCACCTGTGAACCGAACGCGGATGTGCGCGCGGTGCATCACCGGATGGCGGTGATCCTGGAGCGCGCCGATCTGCAGACCTGGCTGAGTGGCGATCCCAAGGCCGCCGGGCCGCTGATGCGGCCCTGGCCCGACGGCCGGCTGATTGTCGAGCCGGCCGATGACGTGGACTGGACCGCGCCTTAAAGTACCGTGACGGTCGTGCCGATGGGCACGCGGGCATACAGGTCTTCGACATGTTCGTTGCGCAGCCGGATGCAGCCGTTCGAGATCGACGTGCCGATCGTGTTGGGCGCGACGGTCCCGTGGATGCGGAAGTAGGTGTCACGCCCGTTCTGGAACAGGTACATCGCGCGCGCGCCCAGCGGGTTGGTCGGGCCGCCCGGCTGGACGTAATCGTTGTCCTTGAACTTGCCGTAATGGGCCGGGTCGCGTTCGATCATCTCGTTGGTCGGGCGCCAGGTCGGCCATTCCTTCTTGGCCCCGATGACGGCGGTGCCGGTGAATTCCAGCCCGGCCTTGCCGACGCCGACGCCGTAGCGCATGGCGGTCTGCGGCGCGGTCACGAGGTACAGGTAATAGGCCTTGGGCAGCACGAGGATCTGCCCCGGGGCATAGCCCTGTTTGATGTGGACGGTCTGAGGCGTGGGATCGTAGCCCAGTGTTTCGGCCCCAAGGGCCATCGGAAGGGACACACTGGCCGCAGAGGCGGCCATGAACGTGCGGCGGGTCAGCATGCACGGTACTCCATCATTACTTTGGGTTCTGTTATCGCGATTCGATGACCATCCGGTCAAGATACATGGGGTAAAGCGGGTCTCACGACCGCGTGGGTGTGGTGTTTGAGGGCCGGTTTGCGGCCCTTGCAGAGGGGGATGCGCCGACTTACGTATTCTTCATCTCGAATTCGAAGGAGTGCCAGGGATGGCCGGAGCGAAAATCACCTGCCTGGACTGCGGGCAGGTCAACCGTGTGGGCGACGACAAGCCGCTGGCGTCCGCCAAATGCGGCACCTGCGGCGCAAAGCTGATGCCCGGCAAGGCGGTCGAGGTCGACGCCGCGATCCTGGCCAAGGCCACGCGGACGGACGACGTGCCCCTGGTGGTGGATTTCTGGGCGCCCTGGTGCGGGCCGTGCCGGATGATGGCGCCCGAATTCTCGCGCGCGGCGGGATCGCTGCAGGGCGAGGCGCGGCTGGTCAAGCTGAACACCGAAGCCTTCCCCGATGCCGGCGCGAAACACGGGATCCGCGGCATTCCCACGATGGTCGCCTTCCGCGGCGGCCGCGAGGTCAAGCGCCAGTCGGGCGCGATGCGCGCGCCGCAGATCGAGGGATGGATCAAGGGGCAGGGGCAGGCCTGAGCGGCCCGCCCCGATAGTCTTCAGGCCCCAGTTGTCTTCGGGCCAGTTGTCGTCAGGCCAGTTCCAGCTGGTCGGCGCTTTCGCGGCCGTCGCGGCCGGAGCGCAGCTCGTACTTGACCTTCTGGTTGTCCTTGAGGCCTTGCAGGCCCGCGCGCTCGACAGCCGAGATGTGGACGAAAATGTCCTTGCCGCCGTCATCGGGTGCAATAAAGCCGTAGCCTTTGGTGGTGTTGAACCATTTCACGGTGCCACTGGGCATGTCCGTTTCCTTATCTTAGGGTCGCTGCCCGCATTCTGCGACAGCCCGGCTTCGTCATCTAGTCGAGACTGAGGCCGCGTAGGGATGCCAGTGGTCGAGGTCGAGAGTAGCGGGCGTTTTTTTGACAGATGACCGCGTGATTCTCAACAATTTTCGCTGCGGCAGCCGTATCGCTCACGTTATTGGTGTCTTTGCGACTCATCCACACGGTGTGCCTCGGGCCGGGCCGGCGCCTGCGATTCGGCGCGCAAAGGCGACCCGGCGGCGATGGGCGGCTTACACGCCGCCGTTTACCAGGAGGACGATCAGCACGATCAGCAGGATCAGCCCCAGGCCGCCCGACGGCGCATATCCCCAGCCGTTGGAATGGCGCCAGGTCGGCAAGGCGCCGATGACGGCCAGGACGAGAAGGACGATGAGGATTGTGTAAAGCATGATACTGGTCTCCGGTTGAACTTATGATCCAGAACGCCGCACCGGGTGTTTGGTTCCCGCGCCGGTGGACGGGCTTTGGCGGAAAACCGGGCGAAAGTGGGCGTGGCTTGCCGGTTGGGCATCTTGGAGAGCAAGCGTTTTCAAGGGCTTGCGCGGGCGACATCATCAATTGGAAAGGTTTTGGGGCAAGGGTGGGGATCTCCGGGCTTTGCATTTCGCGCGATTCGTGCGGAACTGGCTCCCGGGGAAGAGGAGAGGCTCATGATCATCGAACTGGTGACGTTCGACCGGCCCGAAGGGTTTTCCGACACGGACCTTCTGGAGGACGGGCGCAGCACCGTATCGCTGTGGCGATCGAACCGGGAACTGGTGCGCAAGTTCTTCGCCACCAATGATCAGGGGCAGGTCGCCGGGATCTACACCTGGCCCTCGCGCGAGGCGGCGCAGGCGGCCCATGACGCGGCTTGGGTGGAACGGTTCCGGGCCCGCACGGGACGCGAGCCGTCGTTCGCCTATTGGGACGTGTTCATGGTGATCGACAACGAGGCGGGCGAGGTGCGCGAAGGGCTGGCGTAGGGCGGAGGTCACCGGCGGCACGTGAGGGGCTTGCCCGTGTTTTGTGTGTTTTCAACCGGTTTCGGAGCCGGTTCGGTCGTCGCGGCCTGCGTCGGCCCAAGGGGCGCCAACGAGACGGGCTTTTTCACGGGTCTGCCCGGGCGTGGACCATCGCGGCTGACCGATCACATCGACATCCTGCGCGCGGGCCGGCCCTTCGGCATCTACGTCTGGGCGGTCTTGCCGGATGCCTTGTGCGGCGGTGTGGGGGCTGCCGCGTGTCGGTGTTGGGGTTTTCCGCGGGCCTGTCCGTTTGCGGGGGGGGGCGCCGGATGTCGGGATCTGACGCAAGCGGTTGCGGAGATATGGTTCCGGGGATGTCGGGTCAGGGGATATCGGGTCAGTAGGCCGGGCGGCTATCGGGCGGCCGACCCATAACGGCCATTTCGACCCGGTGAAGCACGGGGTGGACGAACGGCGGAAAGATCGGGTGTTTCAGTCTGTCCATCATGAGGTCAGGGCCGTCGGATGGGCAGAACAGGGCGGGATTGACCCCGCCCCGGGGTGCAGGTCGGATGCCGACCTGAACATGCCGCGCCGTGCCCCTGGGGGCGGCGCGGCAAGAGTTGGTTTACACCAGCTCGATGTTCGTGGCGCTTTCGCGTCCGTCACGGCCAGCTTCGATGTCGAAGGTGACTTTCTGGTTGTCGGCCAGAGTGGACAGGCCACTGCGCTCGACTGCCGAGATGTGAACGAAAACGTCCTTGGAAGCGCCTTCAGGCTGGATGAAGCCAAAACCTTTGGTGGCGTTGAACCACTTCACGGTACCATTTGCCATGAGATCTGTGTCCTTAATCGAGTGCTGCCCACAACACGCGGCAGCCCGGCATCGTCGTCTAATCGAGACTGAGGCCGGATAAGGGATACAGTGAACGAGGTAGAGAGTAGCCGCTCAACTATGACAGGTGAAAAGCCCTATGGCAACAAAATTGCGCACCCTTGATGTCCCACGCGTGGGACACATGCCTGTTTCAACGATTTCAATGGGTTACAGAGGCGGATTAAGGGTCTGTTAGTGTCTGCCCGGACGCGGATGGCAGAATCGGGGGGGCCGGAAGGGCCGGATGGCGCGGCGGGACCCGGGGGAAAGGGCGGTCGCGGGACCGGTGTCGTTTTGGGCCTGTTAACCTGAATCGGGCAGGGTGGGGGCATGGCGAACTACCTGCGGCCCAGGATCCCGGGGGCGACGATCTTCTTTACCGTTGCGCTGGCCCGCAGGGGCAGCGGGCTGCTGGTGGATCATGTGGAGGATCTGCGGGAAGCCGTGCGCGCCACGCGGCAGGAACGGCCCTTTGGCATCGACGCCTGGGTGGTGCTGCCGGATCATCTGCACGCGGTCTGGACGCTGCCGCCGGGCGATGCCGATTATTCCACGCGGTGGAGCGTGATCAAGGCGCGGTTCTCGCGCTGTGTGCCCGAAGGAGACAGGCGGGCCAGCCACGTAGCGCGGCGGGAGCGGGGCGTCTGGCAGCGCCGGTTCTGGGACCATCATGTGCGGGGGCCGGGAGAATATGCGCAGGCCATTCGCTACTGCCACCAGAACCCGGTGTGGCACGGGTTGGTGGAGCGGCCCGAGGATTGGGCCCATTCGTCGGTGCACCGCGATTTTCGGGCCGGGCAGGGGGTGTAGGGTGCGCATTTACTGCGCACCCTACGGGGCGTCCTTACCGCGCGAACTTCTTGTATTTCAACCGCTTGGGCTCAAGCGCGTCCGGGCCGAGGCGACGCTTCTTGTCTTCCTCGTAATCCTCGAAGTTGCCTTCGAACCATTCCACGTGGCCCTCGCCTTCGAAGGCCAGGATATGCGTGCAGATCCGGTCGAGGAAGAAACGATCGTGCGAGATCACCACGACGCAGCCGGCGAATTCGCTCAACGCGTCTTCCAGCGCCCGCAGCGTTTCCACGTCCAGGTCGTTGGTCGGTTCGTCGAGCAGCAGCACGTTGCCGCCGGCCTTCAGCAGCCGTGCCATGTGGACCCGGTTGCGTTCACCGCCCGACAGCTGGCCGACCTTCTTCTGCTGGTCGCCGCCCTTGAAGTTGAACGACGAGCAATAGGCGCGCGAATTGACCTGGGCATCGCCCAGCTCGATCACCTCGGCACCGCCGGAAATCGCTTCCCAGACGGTGTCGCCCGCGTTCAGGTCGTCGCGCGACTGGTCGACATAGGACAGGTCCACCGTGTCGCCGAATTCGACCGTGCCGGTGTCGGGCTGTTCCTGCCCGGTCAGCATGCGGAACAGCGTCGATTTACCCGCGCCGTTCGGCCCGATCACGCCGACGATGCCGCCGGGCGGCAGCGAAAACGTCAGATCCTCGATCAGCAGCTTGTCGCCATAGGCCTTGGTCAGGTGGTCGACCTCGATCACCTTGCCGCCCAGGCGCTGCGAGGCGGGAATGACGATCTGCGCGCGCGAGATCTTTTCGCGCTCGGACTGGTTGGCGAGGTCGTTGTAGGACTGGATCCGCGCCTTGGACTTGGCCTGGCGCGCCTTCTGGCCCTGCCGCATCCAGTCCAGTTCGCGTTCCAGCGTCTTCTGGCGCGACTTGTCCTCGCGCGCTTCCTGGGCCAGGCGCTTGGCCTTCTGTTCCAGCCAGGCGGAATAATTGCCCTCGTAGGGGATGCCCCGCCCGCGGTCGAGTTCCAGGATCCAGCTGGTGATGTCGTCCAGGAAGTAGCGGTCGTGGGTGACGATCAGGATCGTGCCCTTGTAGTCGATCAGGTGCTGTTGCAGCCAGGCGATGGTTTCCGCGTCCAGGTGGTTCGTCGGTTCGTCGAGCAGCAGCATTTCCGGCTGTTCCAGCAGCAGCTTGCACAGCGCCACGCGGCGCTTTTCACCGCCCGACAGCGTTGTCACGTCGGCATCGTCCGGCGGGCAGCGCAGCGCCTCGAGCGAGACGTCGATCTGGCTGTCGAGATCCCAGAGGTTCTCGCTGTCGATCTTGTCCTGCAGTTCGGCCATCTCGTCGGCGGTTTCGTCGGAATAGTTCATCGCCACTTCGTTGTAGCGGTCCAGGATGGCCTTCTTTTCGGCCACGCCCAGCATGACGTTCTCGCGCACGGTCAGGTTGGGATCCAGCTCGGGTTCCTGCGGCAGGTATCCGACCTTGGCGCCCTCGGCGGCCCAGGCCTCGCCCGAGAAATCCTTGTCGATGCCGGCCATGATGCGCATCAGCGTCGATTTACCGGAGCCGTTGACCCCCACGACACCGATCTTGACGCCGGGCAGGAAGCTCAGGCGGATGTTCTCGAAACACTTCTTGCCTCCGGGGTAGGTCTTGGAGACACCGTCCATGTGATAGACGTACTGATAGGCGGCCATGGCTGAGTACTCGCGTGTTCGGGAAAGTTGCGCCGATATAGTCGGAACAGCCGGCAAGGGCAATGCGGGGCGGCAGTGCGGGACCTGTGGGAGAGGCGCGCCCGGACGGTGCATTTCAAGGGCGGGCGGGGGGCGATGGGGGCGGATCGGCGGTGACATGCGCCGTGGCGGAGCCGTTGGCCGAACGGGGCGCGTGTGCCGTGGCGCGGCGTTCGCGATCAGGTCGGGGGCTGGTGCGGACGGCGGGGGCGGATGCGGTGTAACCGACCGATCAACTGGGCGATCAACTGGGCGATCAACCGGGCGAAAATCGAACCGAAGCGGATCGCGCGCGATTGACTTGGGCGGCATTCCTGCCGCAGATCAGGCGCGATGAAAGCCGGATTTCCCTTTCTGCGCCCGGGCATGGCCGTCGGGCTGCTGGGTGGATCGTTCGATCCGCCCCATGCCGCGCATGTGCATATCACCCGCGAGGCGCTGCGTGCCTTCGGGCTGGACCGGGCCTGGTGGCTGGTGTCGCCGGGCAATCCGCTGAAGGCGCGGGGGCCCGCGCCGATTGCCGCGCGGATGCAGGCGGCGCGCGATATCATGGGCGATCCGCGGGTCACGGTGACGGACATCGAATGCCGCCTGGGCACCCGCGTCACCGCCGAGACCATCCACGCCCTGCAGGAACTGTACCCGGGCGTGCGGTTCGTGTGGCTGATGGGGGCGGACAACCTGGCGGCGTTCCACAAGTGGCGCGACTGGCGGTTCATCATGGAAAACGTCCCTGTCGGCGTGCTGGCGCGGCCGCGCGACCGCATTTCGGCCCGGATGTCGCCGGCGGCGCGGATCTATCAGCGCTATCGCCTTGCGGCGTCGGAGAGCCGGCTGCTGGCCCGGTCGATCCCGCCGGCCTGGTGTTTCGTCAACGTGCCGATGATGGATATCTCGTCGACCGAAATTCGTGCGCGGGGCGACTGGCAGGCCTGACGCAGGCGCCCCCCGGGTCACGGTGTTTTTGGTTGTCGGGCGTTGATTGCTCCTGCTAATTGACGCGCATGAAAACACGTGTCTCCCGGCGGTTTGCCCTGGCAGGAGGGGCGGCGCTGGCCTTTACCGGGCCGGCCTTGGCCAACGCACCCGAACGCTCGCTTCTGCCTGTCGCGCGCGGCGACAACCTGAAGGCCATCGCACTTGGCGGGGTGGAAACCCTGGTCGCCAGGTACAACCTGACCGGCACGGTCGGGCTGGCGGTGGCCGATGTGAAATCCGGCCTGATGCTGGAAGATCTGAATCCCACGACGGGCCTGCCTCCGGCCAGCGTGACCAAGTCGCTGACATCGCTTTACGCGCTGGACGCCCTGGGCCCCGATCACCGGTTCCAGACCCGGCTGATGGCGCGCGGCCCGGTCGAGGACGGGGTGCTGAAAGGCGATCTGATCCTGCTGGGCGGCGGCGATCCGACGCTGGATACCGACGGGCTGGCGACCCTGGCGGCGAATCTCAAGGCGAAGGGCGTGCGCGAAGTGCGGGGCAATTTTATCGTCGACGAGGGCGCGTTGCCCTATGTGCGCACGATCGATCCGGAACAGCTGCCGCATCTGAGCTACAGCCCGGCGGTGTCGGGGATCGCGCTGAACTTCAACCGGGTGCATTTCGAATGGCATCGTGGCGGGCCGTCGGGCTACACGGTGCAGATGGACGCACGCGCCTCGCGGTTCCGGCCCGACGTGGTGGTGGCGCGGATGCAGGTCGAGGACCGGTCGCTGCCGGTCTACACCTATGAAGACCACGACGGGGTCGATGACTGGACCGTGGCGCGCGGCGCGCTTGGCGATGGCGGGTCACGCTGGCTGCCGGTGCGCCGACCCGGGGCCTATGCGGGCGACGTGTTCCGCACGCTGGCGCGGTCGAACGGGATCGTGCTGAAGGAGGCGCAGGTCTGGAGCGGGCTGACTGTCGGCAAATCGACGGGCACGACGGAGCTTGTGTCGCTGAGTTCGGCGCCGCTGACCGAGGTGCTGCGCGAGATGCTGAAGTATTCGACCAACCTGACCGCCGAGATGGTGGGCCTGTCGGCGACGATCGCGCGGGGCGGTCAGCCGCAGACGCTGGCGGAATCGGCGGCGCAGATGAGCGCCTGGGCCAAGGAGACCTTTGGGACCACCGGCAGCGAGCTGGTGGATCATTCGGGCCTGGGCGTCGACAACCGGATGACCGCGCGCGACCTGACGCTGGCGCTGGTAGAGGTGCGCCGGGCCGGCGTGCTGCGCCCGCTGCTGAAGCATATCGCGCTTTACGACGACAACGGGCGGACGGTCAGCGACAAGGAAATCAAGGTGAACGCCAAGACCGGAACGTTGTTCTTCGTCTCGGCGCTGGCCGGGTTCATGACGGCGCATGACGGCACCGAACTGGCCTTTGCGATCTTTACCGCTGACGTTGATCGGCGGGCGAAGGCGGTGATTGCCGGCGATGAACGCCCGCCCGGGGCACGCGGCTGGAACGGCCAGTCCAAGCGGATGCAGCAGGCGCTGATCGAACGCTGGAACGTGCTATACGGCACCTGAGGGGCGCGCCCGGCCGCGCCTCGAAAGCGCCCGCCCGCCCCGCTTTCGAGGCGCGGCCGGGCGGTTCATCCGGTCCGGATCAGGTTGGGTAAGTCAGGTCAGATGACGGGCCCGGGCGCCGCGTTCGATGGCGGCGGCGTGCAGGCGGTCGATGTTCAGTTCGTAGCGCATTTCTTCCAGCAGGCGCAGTTCGGTTTCCGCCAGCGTCCCATCGGCGGCGGCCACGTCGCAGGCCAGCGCATAGGCGGTTTCGTTCAGCCGGTCGGGCAGGAAGTCGCGGATCAGGCCGAACAGCGCATCCAGCCCGTCTTCCTGTTCGAACAGGTCGAAGACGATCTGGGTGACCGTGTTCATCCGGTCGATGTCGTAATCGGCGAACACCGGCAGCATGTTGACCGACGACTGGATCTTGACCAGTTCGGCGGTGCGGATGTTTTCGTCGGAGGCCGAGATGGCCACCATCAGGGCCACAAGGCAATCCTGTGCGCTCAGTACGTTGTCTTCGGTCTGGGTCACGGAATGATCTTCCTTTGTGGTGTGCTGATTTCCGGCGCAAAATATTGACGCCCGCCCGGGCTTACAATAGGCAAGCCGCGCTGCCGCGGAAGGGATTCCTGCGGCCCTTTTTCCATTGGAGACCATCATGTCCGAATTGCGCGATGCCGCACTTGCTTCCAAAGCCTGGCCTTTCGAAGAAGCGCGTCGGCTGCTGAAACGGTATGAAAAGAAGCCTCCGGAGAAGGGATACGTGCTGTTCGAGACGGGCTATGGCCCGTCCGGCCTGCCCCATATCGGCACCTTTGGCGAGGTGCTGCGCACCACGATGATCCGCCGCGCGTTTGAAGTGATCAGCGACATCCCGACGCGGCTGATCTGTTTTTCGGACGACATGGACGGGATGCGCAAGATCCCCGGCAACGTTCCCCACCAGGAGCGGCTGAAGGAAGACATCCAGAAGCCGCTGACCAGCGTCTTCGACCCGTTCGAGGAATTCGAGAGCTTTGGCCATCACAACAACGCCATGCTGCGGCGGTTCCTGGACACCTTCGGGTTCGAATACGAATTCTATTCGGCGACCGAATTCTACAAGTCGGGCCAGTTCGACGAGGTCCTGAAGCGCGCTGTCGACAAGTACGACGACGTGATGAAGGTGATGCTGAAGTCGCTGCGCGAGGAGCGTCAGCAGACCTATTCGATCTTCCTGCCGATCCATCCGGAAACCGGGCGGGTGCTGTACGTGCCGATGAAGTCGGTCAACAAGGATGATTACACGATCACCTTCGACGACGAGACGGGGCGCGAATGGACCCTGCCGGTGACGGGCGGCAACGTGAAGCTGCAGTGGAAGCCGGATTTCGGCGCCCGCTGGGCGGCGCTGGACGTCGATTTCGAGATGTATGGCAAGGATCACAGCACCAACACGCCGATCTACGACCGGATCTGCGAGATCCTGGGCGGCAAGAAGCCGGAGCATTTCACCTATGAGTTGTTCCTGGACGACAAGGGGCAGAAGATTTCCAAGTCGTCGGGCAACGGGATTTCGATCGACGAATGGCTGACCTATGCGTCCACGGAATCGCTGTCGTATTTCATGTACGGCAAGCCGAAGACGGCGAAACGGATGTATTTCGACGTGATCCCGCGCGCGATGGACGAATATCACCAGCAGCTGCGCGCCTATGCGGACCAGGATGACAAGGGGCGGCTGGCGAACCCGGTGTTCCATATTCACGGCCACAATGTGCCGGTGTCCGACCTGGTGGTGCCGTTTTCCATGCTGCTGAACCTGGCGTCGGTGTCGGGCGCCGAGGACAAGGAAACGCTGTGGGGGTTCATCCGGCGCTATGCGCCCGAAGCCAGCCCCGAGGGCAATCCGCAGATGGACCAGGCCGTGGGCTTTGCGGTGCGCTACTACAACGATTTCGTCAAACCCGGAAAGGTGTTCCGGGCGCCGACGGAAGAGGAGCGGGTGGCCCTGGAAGAGCTGCGTGATGCGCTGAAGGTCTATGACGGGCCGCTGGACGACGAGGCGCTGCAATCGGTGGTCTATGCCGTCGGGCGCGACAAGTTCGATCCGCTGCGCAACTGGTTCACGGCGCTGTACGAGGTGCTGCTGGGCGCGAGCCAGGGACCGCGTTTTGGCGGGTTCATCGCGCTTTACGGGGTGGACGAAACCGTGAAGTTGATCGACCAGGCGCTGGCGGGCGAGCTGGTCTGATTTCGGGGGCGGTCCCTGCCGCACGGGCGGGGGCCGTTTTCCGATGCGGAAAACGCCCGGAAAATTCTAATTTTCCGGGGGCTTGTCACATAAGGTGCTCTGCTGTCTGATAGGTTCCTCGCATGAGGCAGGCGCGGATGACGACCGGATACGAACCGCTGAACACGCTGAAACCGATCGTTTTCGGGGTCTGGCTGGTCGATGGGCCGTCGATCCGGTTCTACGGCGTGCCGTTTTCCACCCGGGCGACGATCGTCCGGCTGCAATCCGGGGAGTTGTGGGTGCATTCGCCCACACGGCTGACCCGGGGCCTGCAGGAAGAGCTGCACGAGCTGGGGCCGGTGAAGCACCTGATCGCGCCGAACTGGATCCATTACGCGTACCTGGGCGAATGGCAGGCGGCCTTTCCCGGGGTCACCACCTGGGCCGCGCCGGGCGTCGTCAGCCGGGCCAGGGCGAAGGGGCTTGAGCTGCATGTCGACCACCGGCTGGGGCAGGATTCACCGGACGAATGGTGCGAAGAGATCGACCAGATGATCGTCGAGGGCAGTCCGACGCATCGCGAGGCGGTGTTCTTTCACCGTGCGACGAGGACGCTGATCCTGACCGACCTGATCGAGAATTTCGAGGCCGGGAACGTGCCGCTGCTGATGTGGCCGCTGCTGAAGATGGCGGGCATCACCGACCCCGACGGGTCGATGCCGCGCGACATGCGGGCGACGTTTCGCAATGGGCGGGACCAGCTGCGCGCCGCCGTGGTCGAGATGATCGGCTGGGCGCCGGAACGGGTTATCCTGGCGCATGGCCGCTGGTTCGAGAAAAACGGCACGGACGAACTGAAGCGGGCGTTTTCCTTCGTGCTTTGACGGGCGCGCGGCGGGCGCTACCTTCCCTTGGGTCAATGTGATGATCGACGGGAGGGTTCGTCATGAAGTCCTTGCTTTTGCCAATCGCGCTGGCGCTGCTGATCGCGGGCCCGCTGCGCGCCCAGGATGGCGACATCGAGGCCACGATCGGCGCTCAGCTGGATGCGTTCCGGGCGGATGCCTTCGACAAGGCCTTCGCCTTTGCCAGCCCGACGATCCAGGGCCTGTTCCGCACGCCCGAAACCTTTGGCGAGATGGTGCGCAACGGCTATCCGATGGTCTGGCGGCCGGGGTCGGTGCGCTATCTGGACCTGCGCGACGACAACGGGCGGCTTCTGCAGCGGGTCGAGATCACCGATGCCAAGGGCGCCACGCACCTGCTGGAATACGAGATGATCCGGCAGGACAATGCCTGGAAGATCAATGGCGTGCGGTTGCTGAAGGCGGACGGTCTGTCGGTCTGATCCGCCGTCGCGTTGCGCCGCCACCGTCACGGTGGGATCAGGGCGCGTTTACCCCTGGTTGATACTTCCCATCCCGCGTCCGGGGCCAGACTGCGGCCCGCCAAGATAGGGGAATGGGATGAACAAGGCAATCACCGACGGCGTGCTCTTTATGCCGACCGCGTTCGAGGACGGGCTGGACGTCTGGTCAAGCGGGGACGGCACGCCCGGTTCCGACACCTATGACGGGGCGTTCAATGCGGCCTATGTCCCGGCCGACCAGGATTTCGGCGGCTGCCTGGAGCTGCAGAAATCCGATGCGACGCAGAAGCTGCGTTACATGGGCCAGACGCCGATCTATCCGGGCTGCTACCTGCAGGTGCGGGCACGGATCAAGGCGATCAGCGGCAACCTTCCGGACGTGCGCATCGCCGGCTGGGCGGGGGCGTCGGGTGGGGCGCATGTGAACGGGCTGGTGGAAACCGGGCCGGTGACCACGCTGACCGATTACGGCGAGGTGGTCGAGGTGTCGGCCATTGTCGGCGTGGGATCGCGCGGCGGGGTCGACATGCCCTGGGGCACGGCGCCGGCCTATGGGCATTTCGGCATCGACCTGACGGGCCCGAGCGGCGGCGTGGTGCGCATCGACGATATCGAGATCGAGGATGTGACGGTCTTTTTCCTGCGCGACATGATCAACGCGGTCGACGTGCGCGATTATGGCGCGGTGGGCGACGGGGTGAGCGACGACACCGATGCCTTCATCGCCGCCGACGCGGCCGCGCAGGGGCGCAAGGTGCTGGTGCCCACGGGGACCTATCGGCTGAACGGGACGGTGACCATCGACAACCCGGTGGAATTCGAGGGCACGATCGACATGCCCACGGACCAGATGCTGCTGCTGACCAAAAGCTTCGACCTGCCGACCTATATCCACGCCTTCGGCGACGAGGAGCTGGCGTTCAAGAAGGCGTTCCAGGCGCTGCTGAACAATGCCGATCACGAATCGCTGGACCTGGGCGGGCGCAAGATCGCCGTGAACGGGCCGATCGACATGCAGGCGGCGGTTCCCAACAAGACCAATTATGCCACCCGCCGGGTGATCCGCAACGGCCAGTTCGTGGCCGAGGCCAACGCGGCCTGGGACGACGAGGTGGTGACCTCGCAGGCGACCTATTCGACGTCGAGTTCGAAGGTGCTGACCAACGTGGTGAACGTGGCCAACGTGCCGGTGGGGGCAGTGGTGACCGGGTCAGGCGTGGGACGCGAGATCTATGTCACCGACAAGAACGTGGGCGCCGAAACCGTGACGCTGAGCGCGCCGCTGTACGATGCGGCGGGCACCCAGACCTTCACCTTCACGCGGTTCAAGTACCTGCTGGATTTCAGCGGTTTTTCCAAGCTGTCCAGGATGACCCTGTCCGAGATCGAGCTGCAGCTGTCGGGCCGCTGTTCCGGTATCCTGCTGCCGCCCACGGGGCTGATCTTTCAGGTGCGCGACAGCTTCATCTCGGCGCCCAAGGATCGCGGGATTTCCTCGCACGGGACGGGGTGCCAGGGGATGCTGATCGACCGCTGCCAGTTCCTGACCAACGAAGACAACGTGGACGTGTCCGACCGCAAGTCCATCGCCATCAATACCAATGCCAACGACGTCAAGCTGCGCGACAACCGGGCGACCAAGTTCAAGCATTTCGCCCTGCTGGGCGGCGCGAATTCGGTGGTTCTGGGCAATCACTTCTTCCAGGGCGACGCGACCGCCGGCGGCGTGCGGTCGGCCGGGCTGGTGCTGTTCCAGCCGCATGTGTCGTCGGTGATCAGCGGGAACTACATCGACAATTGCTTCATCGAATGGACCAATGAACAGGATGCCTCGCCGGCGTTCACATCGGGCTATTCGTTCAGCGCGCTGTCGATCACCGAGAACGTGTTCCTGACCGGCGACGTGGCGCCCTGGTTCAGCTATATCGTGATCAAGCCCTACGGGGCGGGCCATTACGTCACCGGGCTGAACGTGACGGGCAACAAGTTCCGGTCGCTTGAGGACAATATCGACCGGGTCGAACGGGTGGACACCAGCTTTGCCGATCTGAACTACGACCGGATGAAGGACATCCATTTCACCGGCAATTCGTTCAACGCGGTCGATATGCAGGTGGCGAACCCGCTGCGTGTCAACCACGTGCAGGCCACGGCGGCGAATGTCTGGACCATCGACACTGACGGGTTGCTGCCCTTCGAGGCCTGGACGCGCGGCGTGGTGAGCGTGACGGCGGTGGGCCCGGTCACCGATGCGGGGGGCGGGAAGGTCTATACCATGCCCTACGTCAAGGCGAAGATCGGAACCAACAAGGACCAGGTGCAACTGGTCTGGTCCGAGAACGTGAAGGGTGAAGTCGATGTGCTGATCCGCATGGACGACTGATCAACTGGGTTCTGACAGGCCCAGATCGACAGGACTGAGGAAGAAGGCCTTGCCGAAGCCGCCATTCAGAAAGGCGCCGGTTACCGAGAACAAGGCGAAGTGAAAATCGCCGAACCCGATGTAAAGCCTGGCCTTGGGATGGTCGCGCAGCCAATGCGCGGCCATCTCTTCGTATGCGGGATCGTCATGGTCGATGAAGCGGGCGGTGGCCTGGATCGTCAGGCGCGGATGGGTCAGCGGATCGCCCTTGTCGCCGGGTTCGCCCACCATGATCGATGCCACCGGATCGGCCCTGAGCGCGCGCGCATGCTGGGCCAGCGACGAGATCAGCGTCAGCGGTTCGCCCCCGGGCGCCCGGCCAAACGCCACGCGGCTGACAAAGGGCGCGCCGTCCTGCAACACGGCCAGCGCGCAGTAACGGGCATCGTCCATCAGCTGGCGGCCAAGGGCGCGGGCGTCGTCGTCGGTGGGGCGGTTCGGGTCTGTCATGGGGCGACATTAGGGATGGTGCGGCGCCCGTACAAGACGGTGCGGAAGCCGGTGCAAACGCGCGTTCAGAAGTCGATCCAGTAGCCGATGCGGATGCCGGTGACGCTTTGCGACGGGCCGCCCTTCTGTTCCAGGCCCACCTGCCAGGTGCGGCCCCTTTCCTTGCCCCGGATCAGCACCCCGGGGATCACCGACCAGTACAGATCGCTGTTCGGCGCCAGGTAGGTTTCCACCGACAGGATCGGGTTCAGCAGGCGGTCCGCCTTGAACCCCACCACGGCATCGGCCTTCCAGGCCATGCCGCCGTTGCCCTGCCGCCATTCCGGCCCGACGCTGATCGCCGCCCAGCCCGGGGCGCCCAGCACCTCGATGTCGCGGCCCAGCCCGAACAGCGCGCGCGCCATCGCCCCGCTGTCGGACCGATACCGATGCCCGCCCAGGGCCACGTCGACCGAAGCCACCCAATCGCCCCGCAGGATCGGGAACCGCGCAAAGGCCAGCGCGTGGCCAGACGTGCCGTTGTCGTTCAGGTCCACCCCCAGCGTCAGCCAGGGGGCAATCCCGCGTTCGCCGAAGATCCCGTATTCGATTTCGCCATTGCTGCGGGGCGTGGATTGCAGCGACAGGAACGACACCCTGGGATCACGCAGCCAGGGCCCCGCCGCAGCGGGTGCCGCCAGGCTCAGACCGACCAGCAAAAGTGCCGCGATCCTCGGCATCGCCGCTCCTCCTCGTACGCCGGCCTGTGTCCGGCCGGGCGCAAGCGCATCCCCGGTCCAGTATTACCCGTTGCGCCCCGACAACTCACGGTTAATCTGACCCTTATCGCTTCGGAGGGTCGAATGGGGCACGTGATCACGATTGCACAGCAGAAGGGCGGGGCGGGCAAGACGACCCTCGCCGTCAACCTCGCCGTCGCCTTCCGGCAAGCGGGCAAGTCGGTGGCGCTGGTCGATATCGACCCGCAAGGCTCTGCCGGGCGCTGGTTCATGACCCGGCTCGAGGCGATGGGCGAGCCCGACATCGACTTCTCCACCGCGTCCGCCTGGGGGGCCTCCTACGAGGTGCGCAAGCTGGCCGACCGGCACGACATCGTCATCATCGACACGCCGCCCAAGGCCGACAGCGACCTGCGCCCCGCCATGCGCACCGCCGACCTGGTGCTGATCCCGGTGGCCACCAGCCACGTGGATCTCTGGGCGGTCGAGGTCGTGCTTTACATGGCCGAACGCGAAAAGAAGCCGACCCTGATGGTGCTGACACGCGGCCGCCCGGGCACAAGGCTGGCGGCCGAGATTTCCGCCAAGATCGAGGAAATGGAAGCCACGGTGGCCGAAGCCTCGATGACCAACCGCGTGGTCTATGCCGACACGATGGGCCACGGCCTGGCCGCGCTCGAGGCGCGCAAGGGCCCGGCCCATGCCGAAATGAACGCCCTGCGCCAAGAGATCGAGGACGTCCTCGGGCGCCTGTGAGCCGACCCGGACCCGGCCGCCATACCGGGCGAACCACAAAGACGGAGAGCGCGATGACGTACCCCAGCGACGCAGAGCCGCCCGGCATGGCCGCCCGATGCGAAAACAAGGCCGCCCGCCGCCCCGCTTGCCGCGTGTCGCTCCCCGGCCACCGCTCCGGTCTCTGATCTGATGGCGGCCAACGATCCCACGGCGCTCTCGACCCGCACCGGGCTGCCGGACGCCCTGCGCGTGCTGGAACGGGCCTTTCCCCGCATGTCATGGGAAAGCCACCCGAATTTCGGCGAACTCGTGCGCTTCTGGATGGATCGCCACCTGATGTTCCGTCAGATCACGCAGACATTGCACGAAGACGCCCTGGCGGCCGAGGCCGGCACGATGGATCCGGCGACCCATGCCAATCGGCTGTCCCGCTACGGCAGCCTGCTGGTGAACGAACTTCACAATCACCACCAGATCGAGGATCACCATTACTTCCCCCGGCTCGTCGGCCTCGTGCCTGAAATCGACCGCGCCTTCGACCTGCTGGAAACCGATCACGCGGCGATCGATCCGATGCTGCACGATCTGGCAGGGCAGATGAACAATGTTCTGCGCGACGGCGGCTCCCCGGCCCAACTCGACGCCGCGCTGCTGGCCTTCGAAACCCTGCTGAACCGTCATCTGACCGACGAGGAAGACATCGTCGTTCCCGTCATCCTGAAATCCGGCTTCCGGGGCTAGGCGCGCCCTGCCGCGTCTTTCTGGCCCGAAAAACCCCGGCACGCCATCCCCGCCAGGACCTGCCCCTTCATAAGAAGACACCCCGGTCAGCGGCACGCCCCTGCTGCTTCTTTCTCTTTTCAAATACCCGGCGCACCCGTCCAGCCGGGACCGGACCCATCAGAAGGACGCGCCCGGCCGCCCCGACGCCACGGCCGCCGCCAGCAGCTGGAAATGATCCCCGACCTGATCCGGCGCCGACAGCAGCTGCGTCTCGACCGCGTCAAAGACCGCATCCAGCAGCACCGTCATCTGCGCCTCGGTCTGCGGCAGGACGGGCCGGTACATCTGCAACCCGAACAGCTTGGGCAGGCGCGCGCGGTCGACATTCTCCCGCACCGCCACCCGCAACGCCTTGTCGGCACCGTCAAAGGCCGCCTGCGCGACGCCATAGGCCGGGTTCCCGTCCACCCCGTTCGACGCCAGCCGAAAGGCGTACTTGTAGCAGTCGAACCGGAAATCCGCCGCCGTGATCGCGCAGCGGTCCAGGTCGACGCGCAGGCCATTGGCCACCTCGCGGGTGACAAGCGCCGTCAGCCCCATTCCCGATGTCCGGTCACGGTTGTCGCCCGAATGCGGGGCGTCGGCGGCGGGCGCCTGGGCGGCAAGCAGCGCCAGGGCGGTGGCAAGGGCAGCAAGGGCCGGGCGTCTGATCATGGGCGTGTCTCCTGTTGCCGACAGGCTACCATGTCCGGACGGCCCCGGCCAACGCCACCCGAAGGCATGCGGCGAAAACAGCCTAGACGATGGCCAGGATCGCGCCGATCAGCAACAGGGCGGACCGCAGCAGGACCTTGTTGGATTCAAGCGCCGCGGCGATCCGCTGGAAATTGTCGCCGCCGTTTTCGGGGGTGCGCAGCAGGATCGTGCGGGCTTCCTCGATCGCCTCGGCCACCTTTTCCTTCGACGCGGGCAGGGCTTCGGTTCGGATCGGCCGGTAGGTGTTGAACCCCTGGCGCAGCACCGGCAGGTTCGGATCGCGGTTGGCATCGACGATGGCGGTGATCTTGCGCCCGACCTCGTCCAGCGCGGCCGTGGCCGGCGCATAGGCCGGATTGCGCGAGATCTTGCGGGCGCTGCGGTAATAGGCCTCGTCGTAGCAATCATAGCGGTAGTTCTTTTCCAGCCGGAAGCAGCGTTTGAAATCCTGCTGCATCTGGTAGATCAGCGCACTGGTGGTCTGTGAGTTGAGCGTCGTGTCTTTGTCGTAACCTTGTCCCCATCCCAGGGCCGCGGTCGCAACGCTGCACGCGATCAGAATCGCAATAAAGCGGGACATGAAATTTCTCCTTGCAATGGACTATCGCTACCACGAATGCGGGCATCGCGAAAGCGCCGGCGCACTGCTGGCCGGCCCCGGGGGGATGATCGGAAGGAGAGGCTTAAATCCTGCGCCGAAGCCGGTTTTTCCGGCATGCCATCATGTCGCGGCGTCAGGAGGCGTGCGGGCCGGCGCCTGTGATGGCGCCGCGCCCGGGGGGCGTTCAGCCGACGATGTTGTAGCCGCGGCCGCGCATGCAGTTGCGGATGATCTGTTCCTTGGCCTGCTGCTGTTGCAGCGCGCTGCCGGCCAGGCCGGCGATGGCGCCCACGGCGGCGGCGTCACGGACATTGTTGCCCCGGTTATTGACCAGCGCGGTGCCGGCGGCGGCGGCGCCTGCGGTCACGGCGACGTTCTGGCCGGTGTTGGAGCCCACGACACCCTGCGACGCGGCCAGTTGCTGGCACGAGGCGAGGTCGGCCGAATAATTGGGGCCCACGGCGCCATCGACGACGGGCTGATAGTTCGACCCGGTATTCGCACAGGCACTGGCCAGGCAGAGGGCGGGGATGGCGGCGAACATGGCAATGCGGCGCATGGCAAATTCCTTGGTAAGCAACAGATTCACTCCCTGTGAGCGGGCCCGCCATTGGGGCGGAGGCTTCCCGCGCAGTCTTGACCGAACCCACGATGGAGCTTTCCGTTCCGGGTTTCAAGTATCCGCGAACAGTCGTGGCGTTTTGGTCACGTCCCGGTGGCGGCCCGATATGGCCCTTTTCGGCCTGTGGGGGCGGGCGCACGGGGTGGATGGCGGCAGGTACGATTTGGGTGTAGGTATCACTGCCGGTCGCGCGCAGGGCATGTCGCTGAATATGTCGCTGAATATGCGCCGGGCGGGCCGATTTTTCGACAGGATGAAGATGCTGGAAGTTCACGCGATACCCGGGGCGTTCTCGGCCTCGGAATGTGATGCGATCCTGGTCCTCGCGCGCGAGGGCGAGCGGGCGGATGCGCGGCTGGTGGGACGGGCGAGGGACCACAACCTCAGGCGGGCCGAGCTGGTCTGGCTGGACGAGGTGGAGGGCACCGACTGGATCATGGGGCGGATCATCGACCTGGTGCGGGTGGCCAACCGGGACGTCTATGGCTTTGATCTGACCGATTTCTCGGAGAGCCCGCAGGTGGCGCGGTACGGGGCCGAAAGAGAGGGGCATTTCGCCTGGCATGCCGATATCGGGGACGGGCCGCTGGCGTCGCGGCGCAAGCTGACGATGGTGGTGCAGCTGAGCGAGGATGAGGATTATGAGGGCGGCGGCCTGGAGGTGATGCCTTCGGCGCAGGCGATCGTGGCGTCCAGGGCGCGGGGGAGTGCGACGCTGTTTCCGAGCTTTCTGCTGCATCGGGTGACCCCGGTGACGGCAGGGGAGCGGCATTCGCTGACGATCTGGGCCCATGGGCCGGCCTTTCGGTAAGGCCCCGCAGGGGAGGTGTCCCACGCGTGGGACATTTTCGGGATAAATGATTTCAATGGGTTACAGAGGCGGATTTGCCGTTTGTTAGGATCCGTCCCCGTGGTTCAGGCCCAGTAGTCGCGGATGCAGCGGCCGTCGAGGGGGAGGTCCTCGAACGTTGTCAGCCCGTCGAAATGGCGGATGGGGATGTGGGCGACGGTGTCGGGTTCGGCCAGGCGGGTGTTGACGGCGCAGCGGGTGCGGCCCCGCGCGTCGGGGGTGGCGGCGCGCCAGCAGGTGACAGCTCCGCAAGTCGGACAGAAGCGGATCTGCAGGTTGTCGCGGTGATCGTCGTTGCGCATGTAGGAGGCGGTTTCGCCCGTGAGCGTGATGTTCTCGCCTTCGTATCCGTAGATCCAGAGCGTGCCGTAGCGCCGGCAGAGCGTGCAGTTGCAGGCCGTGGCCCCGCCGGGATCGCCTTCGTATGTCCAATGGGTGGCGCCGCAATGGCAGGAGCCGGTGAGCATGGGATGTCCTCCGCTGTTTTGGCGGAGGGTAGGGGGAAACGGTTGAGTCGTGGAAGTGTAGGGCGGGGTTTACCCCGCCGTCGGCGGTTTCCGTCGTGTCCCGTGGTGCGGGCAGGTGGTGCGGCGGGCAGCGGGTGACCTGGACGGGTGAGGCCCGGTCCGCCGCAGGCGGCGAAGGCTCCGGTGGAGCCTTCGAGGGCCGAACGGGCGGAGCCCCGGATATGCGGTGCAGTTGAGGCTTGAACGGGCGGAGCTCAGGCGGGCGTGTGGGTCAGGTGGTGCGACGGGCAGCGGCCGACCTGGAGGGCGTTTGGTTCGGTTGGTCGGGGTGGGGCGCTTTAAAGCATTGATGTCGGATGGGGTGGTTGGGACGTCGCCAAAGCGCCCGTCGTGCCGGAGGCACGCCTGCGGCGTGACGGGGAGGTCGGGCGCTGCCCGCCGTGCCGCCGGGCTGGGCGCTGGCGGTTGGGTATCGCGGGCCCGCTATGCCTTTGCTAGAAACGCTTCGTGTGCTTCGGAGAGGGTTTTCAAGCGTGAAAGGTAATCGTTGCACATATCGACTGCGCGTGAGTGAATGTTGATTAGTCCGTAGTGTTCGATGGTTCTTCGAAATGCATGTATTGATAAACTGCACAATGGGTCGAAATATTGTGGTCGCACCGGGTTGAACTCTGAAACTGGATTAAAAAGGTCGTTTTCGAATTTCAGGTGGTGTTGGTCCAAATCTGCCCAATTTCCGTGAATTATGAGGGATCCTCCCCTGAATACTGCCAGGTAAACATCCTGCAATCCTATAAGTTCGGAGCGTCTATAGAGGTCCAACTTCGACCATTTTCCTTTTTTCCATGCCCTGGCCTCTTGCTCGGTGGTCCGGGCGCGTTCAAAGGCTCGATTAATGGAGATTTGCATTCTCGCCTCTATCGGTTCCTCCACACCTCCTCGTTCACCAATATTTCTCCTGATCTTGTCGAGTAGCCGTATTTCATACTGAAGGGAGTAATGGACAAAGTCGTTGAACACTTCTGCGCTGGGATCATCCATTAGGAAAAACATGTTGACGACAGTCTCGAAATGCAATCGCGCAGCCATGAACACAGTTTCGCGACGGTCCCTGCGAACTTGGTCGAGGAACATGTCGATCAATTTGTGTAATCTTATTAGTAGGCCCCCGATAATCGCCTCGTTTCTGGTCCAGCCTTCTGCGCCATTCGGGAGTATGTGTCCGCAAATAATGATTGAGCTTCCCGCTTCTATCAAAAGCTCAATATATTTTTCCACAAAGTCCGCCTCAGAGCGGAACTTCGTTAGTTCCGCTTCGTCTATCGTTGTCGGAGTAATCGTAGAAAGAACGTGGTCTAGGTTGTCGCCCATTGCCCTACCGCTTCCGCCGCTTCACATTCCCCCCATGCTGCCCCGGCCGTCCCGCCGTTGACCGCCCCTTGCTCTTCACGGCGGCCTCGGAGGCCGCTTCGACGGCGGACTGACGCGCCAACGGATCGTCGTGGACGGCGAGGTCCACGGCTTCCAGGCGCTTGACCTCGTCGCGCAGGCGGGCGGCTTCCTCGAACTCCAGGTTCTCGGCGGCCTTGCGCATGTCGGTGCGCAGACCGTCCAGCACAGCCTGCAGGTTGGCGCCCTGCAGCTTGGGGTCGATCGTGGCGGTCACGCGGTTCATGTCGGTGTCGCCGGCGTAGAGCCCGGCCAGAACGTCGTCGACGTTCTTCTTCACCGTCTCGGGCGTGATGCCGTGTTCCTCGTTATAGGCCATCTGCTTGGCGCGGCGGCGGTCGGTTTCGCCAAGGGCGCGTTCCATCGAACCGGTGACGCGGTCGGCGTACATGATGACCCGTCCGTCGGCGTTGCGGGCGGCGCGGCCGATGGTCTGGATCAGGGAGGTTTCGGAGCGCAGGAAACCTTCCTTGTCGGCATCGAGAATGGCGACAAGGCCGCATTCGGGGATGTCGAGGCCTTCGCGCAGCAGGTTGATGCCGACCAGCACGTCGAAGGCGCCGAGGCGGAGGTCGCGCAGGATCTCGATGCGTTCCAGCGTGTCGATGTCGGAATGCATGTAGCGGACCTTGATGCCCTGTTCGTGCAGGTATTCGGTAAGGTCCTCGGCCATGCGCTTGGTCAGCACGGTGGCAAGCGTGCGGTAGCCGGCGGCGGCGACGCGGCGGATTTCGTCCAGCAGGTCGTCGACCTGGGTTTCCACGGGGCGGATTTCGACCGGCGGATCCAGCAGGCCGGTGGGGCGGATGACCTGTTCGGTGAAGACGCCGCCGGATTGCTCCATCTCCCACGCGGCGGGGGTGGCGGAGA
Organism: Marinibacterium anthonyi; assembly: GCA_003217735.2. GTDB lineage: Bacteria > Pseudomonadota > Alphaproteobacteria > Rhodobacterales > Rhodobacteraceae > Marinibacterium > Marinibacterium anthonyi. The sequence continues at coordinate 1,128,998 of CP031585.1, forward strand.
CGAAGACGGATTGGGGGCGCATGGCATCCCATTCCTCGAACTTCAGCGGTCGGTTGTCCATGCACGACGGCAGGCGGAAGCCGTGTTCGGCCAGCGTGAACTTGCGCCGGTAATCGCCCCGGTACATGCCGCCGATCTGGGGGACGCTGACGTGGGATTCGTCGGCGAAGACGATGGCGGTGTCGGGGATGAATTCGAACAGGGTGGGGGGCGGTTCGCCGGGCGCGCGCCCCGTCAGGTAGCGGGAATAGTTTTCGATGCCGTTGCAGACGCCGGTGGCTTCCAGCATTTCCAGGTCGAAATTGGTGCGCTGTTCCAGGCGCTGGGCTTCCAGCAGCTTGCCTTCGCCGACCAGCTGGTCAAGCCGTTGGCGCAGTTCCTTTTTGATGTTGACGATGGCCTGGTTCATCGTCGGCTTGGGCGTGACATAGTGGGAATTGGCGTAGACGCGGATGCGGTCGAACGTGTCGGTCTTCTGGCCCGTCAAAGGGTCGAATTCGGTGATGGTTTCCAGTTCCTCGCCGAAGAAGGACAGGCGCCAGGCGCGGTCTTCGAGGTGGGCGGGCCAGACTTCCAGGGAATCGCCGCGCACGCGGAAGGCGCCGCGGGAAAAGCCCTGGTCGTTGCGGCGGTATTGCTGGGCGACGAGGTCGCGCATGATCTGGCGTTGATCGTAAAGCCCGCCGGCCTTGAGGTCCTGGGTCATGGCGCCGTAGGTTTCCACCGACCCGATGCCGTAGATGCACGAGACCGAGGCGACGATGATCACGTCGTCGCGTTCCAGAAGCGCCCGGGTGGCGGAGTGGCGCATCCGGTCGATCTGCTCGTTGATCTGGGATTCCTTTTCTATGTAGGTGTCCGAGCGGGCCACATAGGCTTCGGGCTGGTAGTAATCGTAGAACGACACAAAGTATTCGACGGCGTTGTCGGGGAAGAAGCCCTTGAATTCGCCGTACAACTGGGCGGCCAGCGTCTTGTTGGGGGCCAGGATGATGGCCGGGCGCTGGGTTTCTTCGATCACCTTGGCCATGGTGAAGGTCTTGCCGGTGCCGGTGGCGCCCAGCAGGACCTGGTTCTGTTCGCCGTCGGTGATGCCCCGGCTGAGTTCGGCGATGGCGGTGGGCTGGTCTCCGGCCGGATCAAAGCTGGTCTGCATGCGGAATCGGATGCCGCCTTCCAGCTTGGGACGCGCGCGCACGTCTTCGGCGGCGGCGTGCAGAATGGCGGTCTGCAGAATGGGGGCGTCGGTGTCTGGCATGGGAGAGAATCCTTTCCCTACAAGAATGATCCGTTTTTGTTCCGGTTCAAGACCCTGACGGATCCTGACAGAAAAAGCGAAAATGCTGCTTTGCAGCGCAGGTAACGGTGATGTGACAGGCCGGGAAACGCCTAAAATCAGCGCTTTTACGACCTTTGTCGAGGGGCTTTGTTGAATCCGTCTTTGCCGGATGGCGAAAAACGCGGTACATTTGCTGCACGTGCAAAGTCATGGATGTCGGTGGGGCGCGTCTCCTCTCCTCCCTCCTCCCGGTTAGCGCCCTGCCGGCAGCCATGCATTCACGTGACCCACCCGACAAAGCCCCGACAAGGCCGCGACAAGGTCCTGATGCGGCCCCACGGCTTGTCCTTGCCGGGAGGGTGAGGGGACGGATCCCGTCAACGGGATATTTGCGATGGTGCCCGGCTGGTCGCGCTGAGTGTCATGGGGTTTGCAGGAACGCCGCCGCTGTCGCGGCCGGGCGTTCGAGATCATCGTCGATATGGAGCCAGGAGAGACGTTCGCCCGCGTGCGCATGCACCTGCGGCGGCAGGTTGTCCGCCTGGTCGATGACGCCCAGAGAGATGAAGACCTGGCCCGGCAGATAGTCGTAAAATCCTGCCAGTGACGTGCCGCAATGGTCACAAAACGTCCGTGTCACGCCGGGGGTTACGCTGATGCTTTTGCCCATGTTCGGCTGGAACACGACGGCATCCACGGCAAATGCGGCAAAGGCCGCGACCGGTGCACCTGTCACACGGCGGCAATCCTGGCAATGGCAATAGGCCACGGCGTGGGGCATGGATGTGCTGCGCAAGGTTGTCGCGCCGCAATAGCATCTGCCAGTGATCGCATCCGGGTCAGTGTTTGCCATGGCGAAACCCTTTGCCGCATCGGGCGACGTGTCAACCCGGGCTTGAAGCGGACAGGAACGCCGGGATCCACACGCTTGCGCCCGAGGCACCCGCAGCGCCGGGGCAGGACGCCGATGTTGGTAAAATCCGGCGGAAATCCGGTGCAAAGCCGTGTCACGGCGGCAAAAACGCCCCTTGCCCAAGGGCCGGGGCTGACGCATATATTCCGGTACGCCGATCAAGTTCCGAGCAAGGAGATTGCCCATGCGCGCACGTATCTTCCAGCCTGCCCGTACCGCCATGTCGTCCGGCCTGGCCAAGACCCGCGAATGGGTCCTGGAATACGAACCCGCATCGGCGCGCGAAATCGATCCGCTGATGGGCTGGACCTCGTCCGACGACACGCAGAAACAGGTGCGGCTGCGGTTCGAGACCAGGGAAGAGGCGCTGGATTACGCCCGCGACAACGGCATCGACGTCGAGGTGATGGAGCCGCACAAGCGCAAGCCCAACATCCGCCCGCGCGGCTATGGCGAGAACTTTGCCACCGACCGGCGCGGCGCCTGGACGCACTGAACCGGGGCTTCGGGCAGGGGGCACCCCTGAAAGCGTGGTCAAAGCAGGAGGCGCCCGGGTGGGCGCCTTTTTTGATTTCGGGATCTGGAATCGGGATCTGGTATTGGGGCGGGGATGGATTTTGTTCTGAATGGCGATGCGCCGGGGCGGGTGACGGTTTTGCTGGCCCATGGGGCCGGGGCGGCGATGGATACGCCCTGGATGACCTGTTTGGCCGAACGGCTGGCCGGCCGGGGCCTGCGCGTGGCCCGGTTCGAATTCGACTACATGGCGGCCCGTCGCACCGGCGGTCCGAAACGCCCGCCGCCGAAGGTCGAGCGCCTGGCGGACGAATACCGCGACGCCATCGACGCCCTGCCGCGTGACGGCGCGCTGATCATCGGCGGCAAGAGCATGGGCGGGCGCGTCGCCAGCCTGATCGCCGACGATCTGGGCGACCGGATCGCGGGGCTTTTGTGCCTGGGCTATCCGTTCCATCCGCAGGGCAAGCCCGGGACGCTGCGGGTCGCGCACCTGGCGGATCTGGCCACGCCGACGCTGATCTGCCAGGGCACCCGCGATGCCTTTGGCACGCGGGCCGAGGTCGCGACCTACGCGCTGTCCGACCGGATCCGGGTGCATTGGCTGGAAGACGGCGACCACGATCTGAAGCCGCGCAAGCGGGTGACGGGGCGGGGCCTGGACGATCACCTGGGCGAGGTGGCGCAGGAGGCCGAGGCCTGGATCGGCGGCCTTCGGGGCGCATATGTCACGTGACACATAGTTCGTTTTGCTCTTGCGCGGCATTCGCGTTAGATTGATGCCGATTTTCACATAACGCCCATTCGTCGGACGACCGGAGCCCATGCGCCCATGACCATCACCCATCTTGTCACCCATTCCGGCGGGTTCCATGCGGACGAATTGCTGTCTTCGGTGGTGCTGACCCGGCTGTTTCCGCAGGCCCGGGTGGTGCGCACGCGGGACGAGGCCTGGATCACGCCGGGCGCGGGGCGGATCATTTACGACGTGGGGCGCGATTACGATGCCGACGCGGGGATCTTCGACCATCACCAGCGCGACAAGCCCCTGCGCGAAGACGGCCAGCCGCTGAGTTCCTTCGGGCTGATCTGGCAGCATTACGGGCGGGATTACCTGCGCGCGATGGACGTGCCCGAGGAGGATCTGGAGGACATTCACCGCAGTTTCGACCAGGGTTTTGTCCTGCCCATCGACCTGATGGACAACGGCGCGGTGAACCCGTCGGTCGCCGGGCCGCTGGCGGGGATGACCCTGCCGGTGCTTCTGGAGACGCTGAAGCCGGTTTTCGACAACCGCAGCCCCGATGCCGACGACGCGGCCTTTGCCGAGGCCCTGCCGATCGCCGGCGCCTTTGTCGAAGCCGCGATCCGGGGCAAGGCGGCCAAGCGGCGGGCCGAATCCATGGTGAGCCGGGCGATCGCGGCGGCGGGGGCGTCGCGCGTGCTGGAACTGCCCATGGGCATGCCGTTCCGGTCGGCGGTGGAAAAGGCGGGTGCCGATCACCTGCTGTTCGTGGTGCATCCGCGTCACAGCGACTGGGCGATCACCGGCATCCGCATCAGCGGCGACACGTTCGACCAGCGCGCCGACCTGCCCGCCGCCTGGGCCGGGCTGACGGATGCCGCGCTTGAGGCGGCGTCGGGGGTTCCAGGCGCCAAGTTCTGCCACAACGGCCGCTTCATCGCCGTGGCCGCCACGCGCGAGGCGATCCTGCGCATGGCCGACCTGGCGGTGGCCGAGGCCGAAGCCGAAACCGCGGGCTGACCTGCGATGTCGGGTGTCGAGGTCGTCATGATCCGCCGGGCGGATCCGTCCGAGCCCAAGATCGCGGCGATCATCGCCGTGCACAACGCCCATTCGCGGCTTCATTCCCCGGAACAGAGCATCCACTGCCTGACGGCCGACCAGATGCAGGGCGTGGACCTGTACGCGATCTGCCTGGGTGGCGTTCCGGTCGGCTGCGCCGGGCTGAAACCGCTGGGCGACGGGCTGGCCGAGGTGAAATCGGTGCATGTTCTGGAATGGGTGCGGGGCAGGGGGCTGTCGCGGCGGCTGATGGCGCATCTGGTCGACGTGGCGCGGGCCGGGGGCATCGGGGGGCTGGTGCTGGAAACCGGGTCGCAGATGCTGACGGGATTCGACGCGGCGCGCCGGCTTTACCTGTCGCTGGGGTTCGTGGAATGCCCGCCGATCCCGGGCTATGCGCCCGATCCGGCATCAAGCTTCTTCCGGCTGGATCTTTCCGCCTGAGCGGGTCTTTTCAAGCCCGGCGCGGGGTGGCAATGTGCGCCCATGGCCTGTCCGATCTGCAACAAACCCGCCGACAAGAAATACCGCCCGTTCTGTTCCCGCCGTTGCGCGGATCTGGACCTGGGGCGATGGATGACGGGGTCCTACAGGGTGGCGATGGTGGAGCAGGACGACGACCTGGACGAGCTTGCGGAGCTTCCGTCGGGTCGCCCCGATCTGCACTGAAAAAACCCGTCAAAAGGCTCTGGACACCCCCGTTCAATCCGCCTAGAACACGCCGACCCAGAGGTTGAAGCCTCTCCCGTGCCCGGGTAGCTCAGGGGTAGAGCAGTGGATTGAAAATCCTCGTGTCGGTGGTTCGATTCCGCCCCCGGGCACCATTTCAAGCCTTTGAAGTGAAGCGCTTTGTTCGTTCCGCTCGTGGCCTCTTTCCTTTATGTTTGGCGCGTCCTGAGAAGGGTTTGGCAATTTCTGTGCGCATATCGTTCGCCTGATCGAGCGCTTGCCGTCGCTGCGAGCCGGCACCGTGGATGGCGGCACGGGTCGCAGCATCGTCCGGAGCGCTTCCGGGGCGTCTGCCGACGGGCATGGCGATCTCGCGGCCGGTGTTCGCCATGAGGGCCGGGGCCGCGCGCAAAGCCGGTGCTGCTTCGGACCTTCGGCTGAGATCCGAACGCCATCTGCAACAGGCACCATTCGGGATGTTCGCTTCCCTCGGGCACCGACAAGAACCGACAAGCACCGACAAGCACTGGCAAGGAGGTCGGCAAGGAGGTCGGCAAGTCGGGCGTGGTCGTCGGGGGGGGGCGACAGCCTGACAGACCTCGATGCGCGCGCCGTTCACAGGGCGCATGCCGGTCGCTTGCGTCGGCGTGTTTCCCGGGGCGCATATTTTCCGTTTCAGGGCCGCATTCCCTTGATCCTGTACAGGGAATGGACCAATCATGCGATGCCGATCGGTGTTAATTAAATTTCAAGTTTGCATGAGGAAGAACAATGTCTTTTCACGTGCCCATCCAGGTTCAGGCCCCCTGGCCTGAGTTGGGTGATCGGACGTTGAAAGTGTCTTCCCATCCGCTGTGTCGGGGGCGTTCCGGGCGTGAGCTGTCGGCGCCTGACACGCGGTTTGCCGCCCCCGACCCCGACTCTGCCCCCGCCCCCGACCCCGACCCCGCCCGCATTCCGGATGCGTCATGGTGATTGTCCTGCGTCTGTTTCCGGCGTCTGTTTCGGGCATTCGTTTCGGGCACGTCCGGGCCAGCCGCAAGGAACCTGTCTGAATGACTGGACACTCAAACACGCCGCAGACGGCGGGGGACGACATGCGCACACGCCGGCTGAACCCGGTCTGGTTCCTGCTGGCGCCGGCCATCGGGGTTCTTATCTTCGGGCTGGTGGAAACGGTCTATCATGACGGCACGCCAACGATCCTGTACCTGATCTCGGTTCCGCTGCTGTTCATCTCGGTCTTTGTTGCCGTTCATCATGCCGAAGTCGTGGCACACAGGATCGGCCAGCCGTTCGGGTCCTTTCTGCTGGCCCTGTCCGTGACCCTGATCGAAGTGTCCCTGATCGTGTCGATGCTTGTCGCCGATCCGGCCGAGGACAATTCCGTCGCGCGGGACACGGTCTTTGCCGCGATCATGATCGTTTTGAACGGCATCATGGGCCTGTGCCTTCTGATCGGCGGCATGCGCTTTCATGTCCAGGAATTCCAGCCCCGCAGTGCCGCCGCCGCTTTGGGCGTGCTTGCCACCTTGTCGGTCCTGGGCCTGGTCCTGCCAAATTTCACCCAGGCTGTCGCAGGCCCCATCTACGCCCCGGGGCAGCTGATCTTCGTGGCCATCGTGTCGCTGCTTTTGTACGCGCTGTTCCTGTTCGTTCAGATGTATTCGCACAAGCGGGATTTCCTGGATGCGCATGACACCGGGCACGCCGACAAGCCACGGGCGACCGGGCGCGCGCTTGTCCTGTCGGTTGTGGCGCTGCCGCTGGCGCTGGTCTCCGTCGTGCTGCAGGCCGAAATGCTGGCCAATCCGGTGCGCGATGGCATTCGCGCGGCGGATCTGCCCGAAGCGTTGGTCGGCGTGGTGATCGCCCTGATCGTCCTGATGCCCGAAGGCGTCGCGGCGATCCGCGCGGCCATGGACAACAAGCTTCAGACCAGCCTGAACCTTGCGCTTGGATCGGCGCTGGCAAGCCTGTGCATGACGATCCCCGTTGTCGCGCTGCTGTCGGTTGCGTTGGGCCGCAGCCTGGTTCTGGGCCTGACCGCCGAACACCTTGTCCTGCTGGTTCTGACGCTGTTCATCAGCACGCTGTCCCTGGGGCTGGGGCGCACCACGGTGTTGCAGGGCGGCATTCACCTGGTGATATTCGGCGCTTTCGTGACGATGTCCGCCATTCCATGACGGTCCTTGGCCTGTTGGCCGCCCCGCAGGGGGGCGGGTGCCTTGCGCGCCGCCCGTGCAGGACCGGCGCGCCTATGCGCCGCCGGACGCGCGTTTGCGGGGGGCCTTCATGACATCGTCGGCGGATGGCGTCGGCAAGTCGAAGTAATCCAGCGTGCCGGCATAGCCGTTGCCGCCCATCCGCCCGATCGCGTCCAGCTTTTCATGGTCGGAATAGCAGGTCGCCGGGTCGATGATGTCCTCGCGGATATGGGCCATGACGATGCGGCCCAGGATGATCTCGCGCGCTGAACTGACGGCGATGCCCAGGTAGCGTTCGCATTCGAAGGCCACCGGCGCCTCGGCGATGCGGGGGCAGGCGACCTTGACCCCCGGCGCGGCGGTGAGGCCGGCCATTTCCAGTTCGTCCACCTCGGGCGCGAAACCGGCGGCGGTGACGGCCATCGCTTCGACATTTTGGCGGTCGACGATGTTGACCGTGAAGCATTCGGTCATGCGGATGTTGTAGGCGGTGTCCTTGAAGGCGCGGTCGGGCTTGTTTTCCACCCCCAGCGCCAGGATCGGCGGATCGGCCGACAGGCAGTTGAAGAACGAATAGGGCGCCGCGTTGACCACGCCGTCGGGCGACACGGTGGTGACCCAGGCGATGGGGCGGGGCACGATGGTGCCGATCATCACCTTGTAGGCCTCGCGCGGCGTCAGGGCCTGAAAATCGAGGGCGTGATAGCCGTCTTTTTGGGTCACTTGGCCAGTTCCTTGCCGTAATGAGAGAGAATGGATTGGATACTATCCGGTTTTGGCGAAAGTTCGGCCCGTTCCGCAACGGCACCCAGGTGGTGATCCATGATCTGGATGGCGCGGGGCGCATCGCCGGCGCGGATCGCCTCGATGATCTGGGAATGTTCATCCACCGCGCAATCGGATGAATGGCTGCGCGCATACATCGACATGATCAGCGAACAGCGCGGCACGACCTCGGAGACATAGCGCGCCAGGACGTGGTTGCCGGTGAGTTCGGCCAGCAGCACATGGAATTCCCCCGCCAGGCGGATCGAGACCGGGCCGTCCTTGCCCCTGACGGTGTGTTCGCTGCGCACATGCGCTTCGAGCCGGTCATACCCGCTGGCCGGCATACGGTCGCACAGGATGCGGATCACCTCGTTTTCAAGGCATCGGCGCACTTCGAACACGTGCTGCGCCTCTTCCTTGGACGGTTCGGCGACAAAGGCGCCCCGGTTGCGGCGGGTGACCACAAGACCTTCGTTTTCCAGCCGTACCAGAGCATGGCGGACAATTGTCCGGCTGACGCCGAACTGTTCGCCCACCGTATCCTCGGGCAGGCGCATCCCCGGCTTCAGGGCCTGGTCGATAACGGCCTTGCGCAGCAGGTCATGCACCGCATCGGCCAGCGTGTTCTTGGTCTCGCTCATGGTCTTTCGCCCGTGGGTTGCCCGTCGTGTTTGCAGGGGACCGTATCGCATACAATTTTTCGCGTCAATTGGATACAATTTGCTTGCCACATGGGTTTTCCGCTGCCATGCCTTGGAAATCGTATCCAATCCTATCGAATCTGCGATACAATTTTCAGGGACAGGGACCAAGACATGCGCATGAGACATCTACTGCTTGCCACGGCAGCCGTGGCCAGTTTGACGGGGGCCGGCCTGGCGGGGGCGGTTCAGGCCGAGAACGTTCTGAAATGGGGCGCGAACCGGGACATCGGATCGCTGGATCCGTATTCCTACGGCGACAGCTTCACGATCAACGTGCTGAACCACGTCTACGAAGGGCTGGTGCGCTACAACGAGGATCTGAAGATCGAGCCGGCGCTGGCCACCAGCTGGGAGATCCTGGACGACCAGGTCACCTGGCGGTTCAAGCTGCGCGAGGGCGTGACGTTCCACGATGGCGCCCCGTTCACCGCCGATGATGTCGTCGCCTCGCTTGAACGGGTCAGTGACGACGCCTCGCCGCTGAAGGGCAACCTGCCGGCCTACGTGTCGTCGGAGGCGGTCGATGATTACACCGTCGACATCAAGCTGAACGGCACCTACCCGCTGCTGCTGAACGACCTGACCAACATCCATATCTTCGACAAGGAATGGATGACCGAGCATGACGCGCTGAAGCCCACCGATATCGGGGCAGGGGTGGAAGGATACGCGACCTACCATGCCAACGGCACCGGGCCCTTCATCGTCGAAAGCCGCCAGCCGGATGCCAAGACCGTCTTTGTCAAGAACCCCGACTGGTGGGACACGCCGCACCACAACCTTGACCGGATCGAACTGTTGCCGGTGACCTCGGCGGCGACGCGGGTCGCGGCGCTGCTGTCGGGCGAGATCAACTTTACCAATGACGCGCCGGTGCAGGATCTGCCGCGCCTTGAAGCCGCGCCGAATGTGTCGGTGCTGGAAGGCGTCGACCTGCGCACCGTGATGATCGGCTTTCCGTTCCGCGACACGCTGACCACGGGGGCCGACAACCCGTTCACCGATGTCCGCGTGCGCGAGGCGCTGTACAAGGCGATCGACCTGGACCTGATCCACGAGAAGGTGATGCGCGGCAAGAGCCGGATCGCCGGCGCGACGGTCGCCCCGCCGATCCCGGGGTATTCGCCGGAGCTGGACGACCTGCCGGGTTTCGACCCCGAGGCCGCCAAGGCGCTGCTGGCCGAAGCCGGTGTGCCCGAGGGGCTGGAGTTCGAGTTCAGCTGCATTTCCGACGGGCTGGTGAACGAGGAACAGTTCTGCCAGGCGATCGCGTCGATGTGGAGCCGGGTGGGGCTGGCGCCCAAGCTGGACGTGGCGCCGCGCGCGGTGCAATCGCCCAAGCGGACCAACGGCAAGACCGACGTCTACATCCTGGGCTGGGCGACGCTGCCGATGCTGGACGCCTATTCGCCGCTGCTGCAGATCTTCCACACCAAGGAAGGCAACGCGGGCGTGTTCAACTGGGGCGGCTGGTCGTTCCCGGAGCTTGACGCGCTGGTCGATGCGGCCGGCAGCGAGCTGGACCTGGACAAGCGGCTGGCGATGGAAACGCAAGCGCTGGGGATCGTGAAGAAGGAAAACATCATGATCCCGCTGCACCAGCAGCCGATGGCCTGGGCGGTCACCGACGACGTGGTCGAGATGCCGCTGTTCCCCGACAACAAGCCGCGGCTGTGGTTCGCGCAGGTCAAATCGGGGTCCTGACCCGACCATCCGGGGGATGTCATCCCCCGGACCCCCTGAGAGGTATTTTTACCAAGAAGAAGACGCAGGGGCGCGCCTCGTGCCCCGCGTCCGCCCTCAAGCCAGGTGGATGAAGCCATGATTGCCTTTCTCATCAAGCGCACCGTCAATGCCGCCTTCGTCATGCTTGCCGTGGCATTGCTGGCCTTCGTGATCTTCCGGTTCTTCGGCGATCCGGTCGAGATGATGGTCAACGAACAGGCGACCCAGCAGGACCGCGCCGACCTGCGCGAGCGGCTGGGGCTGAATGACGGGTTCGTCACCCAGTACACGCGGTTCGTCACCAACGCCGTGCAGGGGGATTTCGGGATTTCCTACCGCAACCAGCAGGACGTCATGGTGCTGATCAAGGAACGGTTCCCGGCGACCTTCGAACTGGTGCTGGTGGCCACCGTGCTGTCGCTGGTCGTGGGCATCCCGCTGGGGGTGATCACGGCGGTGTACCGGACATCCAGGCTGGCCAATGCGCTGCAGCTTGGGTCGATCGTCGGCGTGTCGCTGCCCAGCTTCGTTGTGGGGATCCTGCTGATCCTGGGCTTTTCCGTCTCGCTGGGCTGGCTGCCGGGTTTCGGGCGGGGCGAGACGGTGAACATCGGCTGGTGGTCGACCGGGTTCCTGACACCTTCGGGGCGGGCGGCGCTGATCCTGCCGGCGATATCGCTGTCGACCTTCCAGGTGACGCTGGTCATGCGGCTGGTCCGGGCCGAGATGCTGGAGACGCTGCGCGCCGATTACATCAAGTTCGCCCGGGCGCGCGGCGTGCCGACCGCGCGGGTGCAATGGCGCCACGCGCTGCGCAATTGCCTGATGCCGGTGATCACGCTGACGGGGATGCAGATCGGCAACCTGATCGCCTTTGCCCTGGTGACCGAGACGGTGTTCCAGTGGCCCGGCATGGGGATGCTGTTCATCCAGGCGGTGACCTTTGTCGATATCCCCGTGATGGCCGCATACCTGATGATCGTGTCGTTCATCTTCGTGGCGCTCAATACCCTGGTCGACATCACCTATGCCTGGGTCGACCCGCGTCTGCGCGACGATACCGCCCGCGCGGGCAATGCAAATGGCTGAGCCGGAGAAGATGATGGACAAGACAATGGACAAGGCCGCCCCCCGGCCCCGAACCGCCACCGTATCGCGCGCCCCGGTCATCGCCCGGATCCGCGACAGCGACCTGTGGTATTCCTTTCGCACGCATCCTTCGGCGATCTTCGCCGCGCTGTTGCTGGCCGCCGTGGCGGCGACCGCGGTCCTGGCGCCGGTGATCACGCCGCAGAACCCCTATGACCTGGCCGCGCTTGAGCTGTGGAATTCCGAGATCCCGCCGATCTGGAATGCCGATGGCCAGTGGCCCTATGTGCTGGGCACCGACACGCAGGGGCGCGATATCCTGTCGGCGATCCTGTACGGGTCGCGGATTTCGCTGGTGATCGGCTTTGCCTCGGTGATCCTGGCGCTGAGCGTCGGGCTGGCCCTGGGTCTGGTTGCCGGGTATTTCGGCGGCTGGGTCGACAACGTGATCATGCGGGTGGGCGACGTGCTGTTGTCGATGCCCTTCATCCTGATCGCCATCCTGATCACCGCCATCGCCAGCGCGTCCCTGCCCACGGGGCTGAAGGACGTTCTGGCCGCGCCGATCCTGATCTTTGCCATCGCCGTGCCGTCCTGGGTGCAATACGCGCGCACGGTGCGCGCCTCGGCCATGGTGGAGGGGCGCAAGGAATACGTGCAGGCGGCGCGGCTGATCCGGGTGAAGGCCTGGCGGATCATGCTGCACCACATCCTGCCCAATTGCATGACGCCGATCATGGTGGCCGCGACGCTGAACTTCGGCCTGGCGATCCTGTCCGAGGCGACGCTGTCGTTCCTGGGCGTCGGCATGCCGCCCGATCAGCCCAGCCTTGGCACGCTGATCCGGATCGGCAATCAATACCTGTTCTCGGGGCTCTGGTGGATCGTGGTGTTCCCGTCGATCCAGCTGTGCCTGATCGTCCTGTCGGTCAACATGATCGGCGACTGGCTGCGCGACGCGCTCAATCCCAAACTTCGGTGATGACCATGACTGCCACGACCCTGAAAAACACCCGCCCCATGGGCGCCCCTGCCACCGACATGCATATCGTCGACGGCCGCTTTGCCGCCGCCGCGCCGGAAGGTGCCGAGGTCATCGAGTGCGGCGGCCGCATCCTGATCCCCGGCCTGGTCGAGGCGCATACCCACCTGGACAAGTCGCTGCTGGGCCTGCCGTGGTATCGAAACGAGGTGGGGCCGCGCCTGATCGACAAGATCACCAATGAACGCGAGGTGAAGGTTTCGCTGGGCCTCGACCCGCAGGTGCAAAGCGAACGGCACGCGATCCTTGCCATGTCCTACGGCTGCACGCATATCCGGTCCCACGTGGACGTGGATACGCACCACGGGCTGGCGGGTGTCGAAGGCGTCATGGCCACGCGCGAAAAGCTGGCCGGGATGATCGACATCCAGATCGTGGCCTTCCCGCAATCGGGCATGATGACCCGCCCGGGCACCGCCGAGCTGATGGACGAGGCGCTGGCCATGGGGGCCGAGCTGGTCGGCGGGATCGATCCCTGCGGCATGGAACGCGACCCCAAGGGGCACCTGGATACGGTGTTCGCGCTGGCCGAGAAACACGGCAAGCCGATCGACATCCACCTGCATGAACGCGACGCGCTGGGCTGGTATTCGATGGAGGAGATCATCGACCGCACCATCGCCCACGGCATGCAGGGCAAGGTCGCGATCAGCCATGCGTTCTGCCTGGGCGCGGTGGATCGGGGCTACGTGGCCGGCCTGCACGAGAAGCTGGCCGAGAACCGCATTCACATCCTGACCACCGCGCCCGCATCCGCCCCGGTGCCGGCGGTGAAGGAACTGAACGCGCTGGGGATCCTTGTCGGGGCCGGCTGCGACGGGATCCGCGACACCTGGGGGCCCTATGGCAATTCCGACATGCTGGAACGCGCCATGTTCGTCGGCCTGCGCAACAACTTCCGCCGCGATGACGAGGTCGAACTGGCCTTGGAGGTCTGCACACATGGCGGCGCCGCGATCATGGAGGCCGAAGGCTATGGGCTGGAGATCGGCTGTGCCGCCGATTGCCTGCTGGTCGAGGGCGAGACGCTGGCCGAGGCCGTCGTCACCCGCGCGCCGCGCAAGCTGGTGATGAAGGGCGGCAAGGTCACCGCGCGCGACGGCACATGCGTGGTGGAAGCGCCGTGAGCACGGGCCGGACGCTTCTGACCGCCCGCTGGGTGATCGGCCATCGGGGTGGCCGCCACGTGGTTTACGAAAACGGCGTGGTGGTGATCGACGGCGATGGCGTGCTGCATGTCGGCCCCGGCTTCGACGGCGCGGTGGCGCAGCGCATCGATTATGGGCAGGCGCTGATCTCGCCGGGGTTCATCGACCTGGACGCGCTGTCGGACCTGGATACGACGATCCTGGGGCTCGACAACGGGCCGGCCTGGCAAAAGGGCCGGGTCTGGCCGGAAAGCTATGTCGCGCGCGGCCCTTACGAGATGTATTCCCCTGAGGAACTGGCCTTTCAGAAGCGCCACGCCTTTGCCCAGCTGATCTGCAACGGGATCACCACGGCGCTGCCCATCGCGTCGCTTTTCTACCGGGAATGGGGCGAAACGGACGTGGAATTCGAGGCCGCCGCGGTCGCGGCGGAAGAGATCGGCCTGCGGGTCTATCTGGGACCTGCCTATCGCACCGGCGGGCAGGTCACCGACGACGCGGGCAACATTCGCGCGATCTACGACGAGGGCAGGGGCCTTGCCGGGCTGGACGCCGCCGCCGCCTTTGCCGCCCGCATCGATGGGCGGGCCAATGGCCTGATCCGCGCCATGTTCGCCCCCGACCGGATCGAGACCTGCACCGAAACGCTGCTGAAACGCACCGCCGCCATCGCCGCTGAAATGGGCGCGCCGGTCCGCCAGCATTGCAGCCAGTCGCCCGTCGAACTGCGGCTGGTGCGCGAACAGCACGGGACGACGCCGATCGAATGGCTGGACGGCCTCGGCGTGCTGGCGACGAACTGGCTGCTGCCCCATGGCACCCAGGCGACGGATGCGGAATTCGCCCTGATCGCCGCGTCGGGTGCGACACTGGTGCATTGCCCGCTGGTGTCGGCCCGCCACGGCGGCCTGTTGCGCAGCTTCCCGAACTGCCGCCGCATGGGCATCAACATCGGCCTTGGCACCGACACCTATCCCGCCGACATGATCCTGAACATGCAGCTGGGCCTGATGACCGCGCGGCTGGCCGAAGGCGCGCTGGCCGTCCGGTCCGAAGACCTGTTCGACGCCGCCACCCTCGGCGGCGCGCGGGCGCTGAACCGCCCCGACCTTGGCCGCCTGGAACCCGGCGCGAAGGCCGACATCACGGTGATCGACCTGTCGCGCAGCTTGCAGACCCCGGACCCGGTCCAGACCCTGATGACCAGCGCGTCGGGGCGGGACGTGCGCGACGTCTGGATCGACGGGCGGCGGGTGATGACAGACGGCGTCATCCCCGGCGTGGACGAAACGGCCGATGCCACCCGTGCCCAGGCCCAGTTCGACGGATTGATCGCGAAATACCCCGACCGGACGGTCGGCCAACCGCCTGTCACCGACATCTTCACCCCCAGCTACGCGAGGCCCAAGTCATGACTGACATCGTTCTGGACGTGCGCAACCTGCGTGTCGAATTCCCCACCCGCAAGGGTGTTCTGACCGCCGTCGACGACATCTCGCTGCAGATCCGGCGAGGGGAAATCCTGGGCATGGTCGGCGAATCCGGCGCCGGAAAATCCATGACCGGCATGGCGATCCTGGGCCTGCTGGAACCGCCGGGCCGCATCGCGTCGGGGTCCATCCACCTGTCGGGCGACCGTATCGATGACCTGGACGACCACGCCATGCAGGCGATCCGGGGGCGGCGCATCGGGGCGATCTTTCAGGATCCGCTGACCTCGCTGAACCCGCTGTTCCGGGTCGGCGACCAGCTGGTCGAAACCATCCGCCTGCACACCGACCTGGACAAGGCGCAGGCCCGCGCCCGCGCGAAGGAGCTGATGCGCGAGGTCGGCATCCCGGCGGTGGAGGAACGCATCGACAATTACCCGCACCAGTTCTCGGGCGGGATGCGCCAGCGCATCGTCATCGCCCTGGCGCTGTGCGCCGAACCCGAACTGATCGTGGCCGATGAACCGACCACGGCGCTGGACGTGTCGATCCAGGCGCAGATCACCGCGCTGCTGAAACGGCTGTGCCGGGACCGGGGCACGGCGGTGATGCTGGTGACCCACGACATGGGCGTGATCGCCGAAACCGCCGATCGGGTCGCCGTCATGTACGCCGGGCGCCTGGCCGAGGTGGGCGCCGTCGACGATGTCGTGCGCCGCCCCAAACACCCCTATACCGTGGGCCTCATGGGGTCGATCCCGTCGCTGCGCACCGATGTCGAGGAACTTCAGATGATCCCCGGATCCATGCCCCGGCTGGACGCCATCCCGCCGGGCTGCGCCTTCAACCCGCGCTGTGCCCATGCCGGGCCCAAATGCCGGGCCGAGGTGCCCCATCTCGCGCAAACCGCAACCGGCGCCGCCTGCTGGCTTGCCACCGAAGGAGCCGCCGCATGAGCGATCACGTGAACATCCGCCCCAACGCGATCCTGGAGGTCGACGGGCTGGAACGCCGCTTCGATGTGTCCGCGCCCTGGTTGAACCGGGTGATCGAACGCAAGCCGCGCCGCACGCTGCACGCCGTCGACGGGGTGGATTTCGTCATCCAGCGTGGCCAGACGCTGGCGCTGGTGGGGGAATCCGGCTGCGGGAAAAGCACCATCGCCAAGCTGGTGACCGGGCTGCACGCGCCCTCGGGCGGCAAGATCCGGTTTCATGGCGATCGCGACCGGCTGCAGATGATCTTTCAGGACCCGTTCGCCAGCCTGAACCCGCGCTGGCGGGTGGGCCGCATCATCGCCGAACCGCTGCGCACCCTGCGCCCCGACACGCCCGCCGATCAGGTCGCGGCAAGGGTGGACGAGCTGTTGCGCATCGTCGGGCTGGCGCCCTCGGACGGGGTGAAGTTCCCGCACGAATTTTCCGGCGGGCAGCGGCAAAGGATTTCCATCGCCCGCGCGCTGGCGGGGGAGCCTGAATTCCTGGTCTGTGACGAACCCACCTCGGCGCTGGACGTGTCGGTGCAGGCGCAGGTGCTGAACCTGATGAAACGGCTGCAGAAGGACATGGGGCTGACCTATCTGTTCATCAGCCACGACCTGAGCGTCGTGCGCCACATGGCCGACGTGATCGCCGTAATGTACCTGGGCCGCATCGTGGAAATCCAGCCCACCGCCGACCTGTTCGCCAACCCGCTGCATCCCTACACGCGGCTGCTGCTGGACACGATCCCCGACCTCGACGCCCCCAAACGCGACCGCACCCCGATGGGCGGAGAGGTCCCTTCGCCCGTATCGCCGCCCCCGGGGTGCAGTTTTCATCCCCGCTGTCCGCTGGCCTTCGACCGTTGCCGCCGGGACCGGCCCCAGCGCCGGGCCGATGTGCACGACCGACGCGTCGCCTGCTTTGCAGCCGAAGCCGGGGGATCGGCCCATGTATGAGGACCGCTTCATGCGCCGCGCCATCGAGATCTCGGCTCGGGCGCTCGACGTGCCGGGGACGGAACCCTTCGGCGCCGTCATCGTCAAGGATGGCCGCATCGTGGGGGAGGGGCTTAACCGGTCGGTGATGAACCAGGACCCGACATCGCATGGCGAGACCGAGGCGATCCGCGATGCCTGCCGCAACCTCGGCACGGTCGATCTGCGGGGATGTACGCTGTATTCCAGCTGCGAACCCTGTGCCTTGTGCGTTGCGGCGATGAACATCGCCGGGATCGCCGCGCTGTATTATGCCGCCGACAAGGGGCAGGCCGGCGCGGTCCTTGGCGACCTGCCCGAAGCGGCGCGGTTTCCGGTGGACGTGGACCGGCTGAGCCATGAATGCGGCCACGCGGTGGGCGACCGGATCATGCCCGCCCAGCAGCGTCTGGACGATGACGCGGTGGCCATTCTGACGCAATGGGCCGGGATCGCGCGCGCCCGGCTCTGACGTTCCGGACCCCGGGCGGGCCGCCCGGGACGACCCGCGCGGGTCAGGTGCATCGCGAGTGCGACCTTGCGCAGGTCATGGCGCTGAACCGTGACCTGATGGACCGGGACGTTCTGCCGAAATGGCACAACCACGGGCGACTGAACGGTGACACCGCGCGCAGGGTCTTCCTGCGGCCCGACGCGGTGCGGGCGTGACGGGGCTTACATCTGCTCCTTGATCCCCGCGCGGATCAGCCACCAGTTCACCGGGAAGGCGGTGACGAAACCGCACAGCATGGCGATCTGCATCATCAGCCAGAATTCGACCGTGTCGGTGCGCAGTTCGGTGCCGATGACATGGGGAAACAGCCAGAAATGCGCGATGGCCATGAAGCCGTACATGCCCACCTGCCACGAGGTCAGCGAGGCGGCGTCGGCCTTGACGGCCTGTTCCAGCCCCTCGCGCACGCTGAGGTCGCGCATCGGCCGGATGGCAAAGTACTGGAAGGCCACGCCAAAGCCGAAGGCCAGGATGAAATCCAGGATCCACACGGCAAAGATCTGTTCGGGGAACAGCCAGTGCCAGCCGAAGGCGACCGCGACGCCGGGCAGCAGGAAGGCCAGCCATTCGGCGACGATATCGCCCAGGGTGCACCCGCTGCCGCAATGCAGCGCGCCCTTGGCCACCGAGACCGCGAAGGGCGGCGTGTCCTTGTCCCCGGGATGGTGGTCGGGATGGGCGCCGTCATGACCGCCGTGCCGGTGCCCGCCCTCCGGCGCGCGCCCGGTGGCCAGGTACAGCGCAAGCACCAGCACGCTGCCGAACAGCGCGCACAGCGGCCAGACGAGGTTCATGATCCACATGTGCTGGGGGCGCCTGCGCAGGTCGACGACCAGCCAGATCGCGATGAGGCCGGACAGGGCAAGCGAGATCAGGGCGATGACATGAAGAGACTGGGGCATGGTGTCCTCTGCTTGGTTCCTTGAACCAACGGGGTTCCAGTGGTGGAAGGTTCCGGCGGAACCGGGAAAAAACCGTTCGGCGCCATTTCAGGGCAATCGGTCTGCACGGTGAAGACCGGCGTGATCACGGCAGCGACAGGACCGTCGCTGTCGTCCGGGCCTGCCCATCCTGCAACGTCACGTCGGGCCGCCGCGTCGCTCCGGCGGCCACCAGGGCATCGGCAAGCCGGGCGTCGGACGGCGCCGGCTGATCCGGATCCGTCCCGACGGTCCCCGCAAAGACACGCAGACCGCCCTTGGTCACCCGGTTCGAACGCCAGAACCGCGCGCTGATCGCCCCGCTTTTCGCCGCCAAAGCACCGGGCGGCACGAAGGACAGGTCATTGGGCGCTCCGTTCCAGAAATGCGACACGGTTTGGACGGTCGGATCCTGGTCCCGTGTCATGGCCGCGTAAAGCGCGTCCAGGATGCCGCCCAGGCTTGGCGGATGGGAGGCCGTCCAGCCCGCCGCCTGCACGGCATTTTCGACAGAGGCGGTATCGCGGGCGAGGATGATCAGGTTGATCGGGTGCAGCGGCGAGCCGAGCAGGGATTGCGTGACAGCCGGGAAATCCGCCTGCGTGCCCAGGGCGGAAGGATCGGCCAGCACCCGGTCGCTGTGCTGGACAGGCGGGGTCAGGGGCGGGGCGTAGACGGCGACGCTGGCGCCGGCGGCCCCGACCAGCAGGACCATCGCGACGATCCCGGCCCGCCGCCAGCCCGTGGCCACGGGGCGCGGATCGGACGGGTGTGGCCGCTGGTGCAGGCGCCATTCGCTGACCGAGATGGCCACCAGCACCCAGAGCAGCCCGACCAGCCAGCCGTTCAGAACGTCGGTCAGGTAATGTTCGATCAGGTAGATCCGGCTGCCCCCGATGGCAAAGGCGGCAAGGCCGGCGGCCAGCAGGGCCGTTTCCGCCCGCAGCCGGCCCGCCCGCCAGATCACGTAGAACAGCATCGCGTAGAACCCGATGGAGGCCGCGGCGTGACCCGAGGGGAAGCTGTCGGAGGTTTCAAGGAAATAGCCCAGCGGAGAGCGTGGACGCTGGAAGATCATCTTCAGGATCGCGACCGACACGGTCGAGCCCAGGACCGAGACCAGCAGCCCGATCGCCAGCGCGCGGCGTCGTTGCAGTGCCAGCCAGATCAGCGCCGCCGCCATCAGCGCCCAGACCGCCGGCCAGCTGCCCAGGGCGGTAATGCGCGAGGCGATCAGGATCGGGACGGGCGCCTGGAAGGCGTGGATCAGTTCGGCAAGCCGCGCATCGAACTGCAGCATTTGGTCACCGGCCACGAAATCGACCACGCTGTCCAGCCAGACACCGCCGACATACACGATGACAAGCGTCAGGCCGGTCAACGGCAACCCGGTAAAGACCGCCGGGTCAAAACGCGCGCTTGCCCAGTCCGCGCTGCGGGGATGCGCGCCGATCCATCGCCGCACGGGCGGCAGGTCGGCGGTGGCGCGCGCGGCAACGCCCAGCACGGTCAGCGCCAGGGGCAACAGGCGCAGCGCGGAATACAGCAGCCCCCAGAGCAGGGCCAGCAACAGCAGGACCATGGCCACCAGCAAGGCGACGCGGGTCAGGGCGCCACCCAGCTGGCCCAGCACGTCACCCGCGACATAGCCCAGGGCCACATGCGCGATGGCATAGGGAAAAGCCCCGGCGATGTTCCACAGCACAAAGCGACGCCGCTCCATTCCCGCCATCGCCGCCGCCAGCGGCACCAGCCCCGACACGGGGCCAAGGAAGCGCCCCAGAACCAGCGCGCCGCCGCCGCGTTTCCGGAAGAGGGCCTGCGCGCGGTGAAAGACCTTCGACTGTTCGATCCGCCCGCGTCCCCGCATCCGCGTCATCGCCAGACGACCCGTCCAATAGCTCAGCTCGCACCCCAGGGCCGAGCCGATCGCGACGAACCAGACCAGATCGAAGAAATCGAGCAGGCCGCGCTGCGACAGGATCCCGCCGGCATCGACAATCAGCGTGCCCGGAACGACGACCCCGGTGACAAAGAACGCCTCCAGCATCGAGGAGGCCCCGATCAGCCAGTAGGCAAGGGTTCCAAGCGACTGAAGGGACGGAAGGATCTGGTCGAGCGAAACAGTCATCAGGTCATCCGGGACAGGGCCGCATCTTGAAACGGCCCCGACCTGCCTAGGCGAATTGCCCGCCGGTTGCGAGACACGGAACGGGTTTCTTACGGAAATGTAAGTTGGTCATGGAGTCGTCCCGGGTCCTATGGCCCGGATCGGAAGGACAGCCCCCACCGACCCGAAAAGGTCGACAGGATGACCCCCAGGGACCCCCAGGCCCCTCATCCCCGCGAACTGCGTTGCCGATCATTCCCGTGCTGGTGAACGCAGAGGTCCATGGCGCCGCGCGTGGTCACAGGCGGGTCATCCGCAGACGCAGGGCGTTGCTGATCACCGACACCGACGACAGGCTCATGGCGGCGGCGGCCACGATGGGGGACAGCAGGATGCCCAGGAACGGATACAGGATCCCTGCCGCCAGCGGCACGCCGGCCGAATTGTAGGCAAAGGCGAAGAACAGGTTCTGGCGGATGTTGCGCATGGTCGCCTCGGCCAGGCGGCGGGCCCGGAC
The DNA here is from genome assembly GCA_003217735.2 of Marinibacterium anthonyi. Lineage (GTDB taxonomy): Bacteria > Pseudomonadota > Alphaproteobacteria > Rhodobacterales > Rhodobacteraceae > Marinibacterium > Marinibacterium anthonyi. Next base: position 1,150,313 of record CP031585.1, read on the forward strand.
GATACCGCCCAAGTCGCCCTTGACCAGCGTGATACCGGCGCTTTCCATCGCCACGTCGGCCCCGGTGCCCATGGCGATGCCGACATCCGCCGCCGCCAGCGCCGGCGCGTCGTTCACCCCGTCACCGGCCATGGCAACCGAATGGCCTTCGCCCCGCAGCTTCTCGACCAGGGCATGCTTGTCCTCGGGGCTGACCCCGGCGTGGACCTCGTCTAAGCGCAGGTCCCGGGCCACGGCCCGTGCGGTGCCCTCGGCATCGCCGGTCGCCATGACGATCCGCAGCCCGGCCTCGTGCAGCGCGCGGATGGCGTCGGGCGTGCTGTCCTTGATCCGGTCGGCCACCGCCACGATGCCGGCGATCTGCCCGTCCAGCGCCAGGAACATCGCCGTCTTGCCTTCGTCCTGCAGCGCCGTCGCGCGGTCCGCGAACGCCCCTGTCCCGACGCCCAGGTCGGCCATCAGCGCGGCATTGCCAAGCGCCGCCTCGCGGTCCCCGACACGGCCCTTCACGCCCTTGCCGGTCACCGCGTCGAATTCCGTGGCGTCCCGTTCATCGGCCCCGCGCGCCTTTGCACCGGTCACGATGGCCTCGGCCAGAGGGTGTTCCGAACCGCGTTCAAGGGCGGCCGCGAAGGACAGCAGGTCGTCTTCCGAAACGCTCTCGGCCGGTTCCGCATCGGTCAGCGACGGGCGGCCTTCGGTCAGGGTCCCGGTCTTGTCGACGATCAGCACGTCGACCTTGGAAAACCGTTCCAGCGCCTCGGCATCGCGGATCAGCACGCCGGCATTTGCGCCCCGTCCGGTCGCCACCATGATCGACATCGGCGTCGCCAGACCCAGAGCGCAGGGGCAGGCGATGATCAGCACGCTGACGGCGGCGACAAAGGCGTAGGACAGCGCCGGCGTCGGCCCGAAGATCGCCCAGAGCACGAAGGCCAAGGTGGCCACGCCGACCACCGTCGGCACGAACCAGGCAGCGACCCGGTCGGCCATCGCCTGGATCGGCGCGCGCGACCGCTGCGCCTTGGACACCATGTCGACGATCCGCGACAGCGTCGTCTCGGCCCCCACCGCGTCGGCGCGCATCAGGAAGCTGCCCGTCCGGTTCAGCGTGCCGCCCGTCACCGCGTCACCGGTCGTTTTCTCGACCGGCACGGGTTCGCCGGAGATCATGCTCTCGTCGATGCTGGAATGGCCCTCGGTCACCGCGCCATCCACCGGCACGCTTTCGCCGGGGCGCACGCGCAGGATGTCCCCGGTGTTCACCTCGTCCAGCGGCACGTCCTTTTCCGCGCCATCGCTCACCCGTCGCGCCGTCTTGGGCGCCAGGTCCAGCAACGCGCGGATCGCGTCCCCGGTGCGTTCACGGGCGGCCAGTTCCATGACCTGACCGATCAGCACCAGCACCAGGATCACGGCGGCGGCTTCGAAATAGACCGGGGGCATGCCCATCCCGTCGCGCATGGCCTCGGGGAACAGCCCCGGCGCAATCAGCGAGATCACCGAAAAGACATAGGCCGCCCCGGTGCCCAGAGCGATCAGGGTCCACATGTTGGGGCTACGGTTGACGATGGACGCCCAGCCGCGTTTGAAGAACGGATAGCAGATCAGCACCACCGGCGTCGCCAACGCGAACTGGACCCAGCCAAAGGCGGTGTGCCCGATCCAGTCGGCGAAGGGCAGGCCGACATGGCTGCCCATCTCAAGCACGAAGACCGCCAGCGCCAGCGGCGCCGTGATCCGCAGCCGGCGCTTGAAATCCACGTATTCCGGGTTCGGCCCGCTGTCGGCCGAAGGGGTCATCGGTTCCAGCGCCATGCCGCATTTCGGGCAATCCCCGGGGGCGTCGCGGATGATCTCGGGGTGCATGGGGCAAGTGTATCGCGTGCCCTCGGGCATCTGTTCGGGCTCGGGCCGGTCGCCCAGGTAGGCCTGCGGATCGCCCTCGAACTTCGACTGGCACCCCGAGGAGCAGAAATAGAACCGCTGCCCCTCGTGCCTGACCATATGCGCGGCCGAGGCGCGGTCGACCTGCATGCCGCAGACCGGGTCCTTTGCCGTCAGCCAGGCGCCGGGATCGCCAACGAACTTGGCGCGGCAGCCGTCCGAACAGAAGTGATACAGGTGGCCGTCATGCTCGGCCGTGGGCTTGCCCGCGTCGGGGTCGACGGTCATGCCGCAGACGGGATCGCGGATGATCCCCTGCGTGTCAGAGTCATGGTGATGATGGTCATGGGAGGACATGGTTCGCGCCTCGCTGGTCCGGATGTCGATGGGAACATAGGCATTCCAGTTACTGGAAGGTCCAGAGGTCATGGCAAGTTTAATTCACCAACGCGCCAGACCCGTCCCCGTTCACTTTCGTCCCCCGAGGGTCGCCGCCGCACGGCTTCACCCGTTCCGGTGTCGCCCGATCCTGCCGGAGATGTGACTAACGTGCCCTATGCCCCGACCGCCGACCGGATTATCCTGCGCACCATGGTCCTGATCCGCGCCATCTGCCTGACCCTGTTCATCGCCGCCCTGTATCTCTGGCCCGCGGCGCCGTTTGCCGCGCCCCAGAGCCAGTCCATGGCGCCATCCCACCATGACGCGGCCTGCCCGGATCGCGACACGCAGGCCCTCTGTCGAGACGGCATGGCCGCAGGCTGTGCCGCCTGTCCCATGGCCATTTCCGTTCAAATCTCCGGCCGCTGGCTGGCCGTTGGCGCGCGCATGCAACCCGTGTGGACGACCCACCCGGCCCACGGCCCGCTAAACCCGCCCGATCACGATCCTCCGCCGCCGAAAGCGTGATGCCCCACCCGGCATCACCACATCGACACGGAGAGATTCATGAAAACCCCGATCCTCATCACCGGCGCGATCCTCGCGGCCGGCCTGGCGGGCTGGTACGCCCTTGGCCCGTCGCAGACCGAGACGGCAGCCCCCGAAGGAGACGCCCTGGTCGCCATCACCCTGCCCGACAGCCTGTCCGGGCAGGCGCAGATCGGCAAACGCGGCTTTGATGCCGTCTGCGCCGCCTGCCATGGCGAGCGCGCCGTGGGCCGCGACGGCATGGGCCCGCCGCTGGTCCACAAGATCTACGAGCCCTCGCACCATGGCGACATGAGCTTTCTGATGGCCGTGCAGAACGGTGTCCGGGCGCATCACTGGACCTTCGGCGACATGCCCCCGCAAGACGGGCTGACCCGCGCCGATGTGGCCGATATCGTAGCCTATGTGCGCGAATTGCAGCGCGCCAACGGGATCGAATGAGGACCCATGCCCATGGCCCCGCCTCTCACCCGCCGCACCTTCCTGGCCACCGGCGCGGCCGCCCTTGTCGTGCCGGGCCTGTCCCGCGCCCAGCCGATGAGGCTTGTCGCGGCCCCGGTCACCGCCCGGATCCTGCCCGCAGGCGACCCGATGACCGCCATGCTGGGCCTGAACGGCGCGACGCCCGGCCCCGAGATCCGGCTGCGGCACGGCGACCGGCTGACGCTTGGGTTCGAGAACCGGATCGGCGCGCCCTCGGCGCTGCACTGGCACGGGATCCGCATCGACAATGCCATGGACGGCGTGCCCGGCCTGACCCAGGACGCGGTCCCCGACGGTGCCGGAATGGAATATGCCTTCGATCTGCCCGATGCCGGAACCTACTGGTATCATTCGCACAACCGGTCGTGGGAACAGGTGGAACAGGGGCTTTACGGCGCCCTGATCGTCGAGGAACGCGATCCGCCGCAGGTCGATCACGACATCACCGTGCTGATCGACGACTGGCGCCTGCAGGAGGATGGCACGCTGATCGGCGATTTCGCCAACATGCACGATTTCGCCCATGGCGGACGGCTTGGCAACTTTGCCCGGGCGATCCCCTCTGTGGATGAGGTCCGGGCCGGGGATCGCATCCGCCTGCGCCTGATCAATGCGGCAACGGCCCGGATCTTCCCCGTCGCGCTGAAGGGTGTCGAAGGGCGCATCGTCGCGCTGGACGGCATGCCGCTGCCCGTGCCGCGCGCCTTCGCGAACCTGCAGCTGGCCCCGGCCCAGCGGATCGACGTCATCGGCGATGTCACGGGGCCGGTCGTCTTCGATTTCCCGACCGGCGGCGGCCCCTATGAACTGGGTCGAATCGCGGCCAACGGCAAAAATCCCAACCCTGTCGGCGGCCCCGTCCCGACCCTGCCGCCCAACCGCGTCGCCATGCCCGCCCCCGACCCGCGCGTGCTGGAACTGCGCATGGAAGGGGGCGCCATGGGCGGGCGTCACGCGGGCGACGACATCTGGGCCTTCAATGGCCGCTCCGGCCTGGCCGACACCCCCTTTGCCCGGTTCGGTCCCGGGGAAACCGCCCGTATCCGGCTGATCAACGACACGGCCTTTCCGCACGGTATCCACCTGCACGGCCACCACTTTCACCACGTCACGCCCGAGGGCGCCCCGGGCGATCTGCGCGACACCACCCTGGTCGGGGCCGGAGAAAGCCGCGACATCCTCTGTGTCTTCGACAATCCCGGCAAATGGCTGCTGCACTGCCACATGCTGGGTCATCAGGCATCCGGAATGAAGACCTGGGTGGAGGTCACATGACCCGGATCCCCTTGCTGGCGCTGGCGCTTCTGGCCGGTCCCGCCTTTGCCGGGCACGCGTTTGACGGTGCCGATCCGGCGCAAGGCGAAGCGCTCTACCAGGAGCATTGCGCCGCCTGCCACGGCGTGACCCTGGAGGGCCAGCCGGACTGGCGCAGCCCCGGTCCGGACGGGGTCTACCCCGCGCCGCCGCATGACGAAACCGGCCACACCTGGCACCATCCGACGGCCATGCTTCTGGACTACACCAAGCTCGGCGGTCAGGCGGCCCTGGCCCGGGCCGGCGTCACATCGTTCACAAGCGGAATGCCCGCGTTCGGCGATCAGCTCTCGGACAGGCAGATCCTCGACATCCTCGCCTGGATCGCCTCGACCTGGCCGGACCGCATCGCCGCCAGCCAGCGGTCCCGAAATCCGGAACACTGAACGGGGGCAACAGGGCGAAGGCACCATCCGGCGCGACCTTGTCCCGGACCGGCCGTCCTGCGGATCAGCTTGGGGTGATCCAAAGGACAAAGGCAAAGCTGGCTGTCGCGGGATGGAATCGACACCGCCGGAGCGCGAAGGACCCGGCCGAATGTGCTCCGAGAGCGGCTTTCATGCGGCGCGACCTGCCACGGTCAACCGCCGCGACGGCGTCGGCGGCAGTCGGGTGGGCGCCTGGCCGACAGTTGTATCTGTGAAAGTTGTATCTGTGAAAGTGGCTGGGGTGGTAGGATTCGAACCTACGGTACACGGTACCAAAAACCGCTGCCTTACCGCTTGGCTACACCCCAACGTGGGCGGCTGATTACGATGACTGATCGGGCAGCGCAAGAGCCATTGGGAAAAATTCCGGCATAACTTTACGCAAGATCATCTGCCGCTGTCCGCCGGGCCGGTGCCGGAGTGATGTCCGGCCCGATACCGGCGCCGGACCGCCCGAACGCGGTCCGCCGGAAGCGCGGCCTCAATCGCGAATCTCGTCCGCGTCGACGCCCCAGATCGTGGTCTTGGGCACCCAGCCCTTGTAGCCCCCGGCCGAGATCCGGCACCAGTCCGGGTCGCAATCGCCCAGCTTGGCGACGACGCCCATCTCGAACATCGCCGTCACCGGCGCTGTTTCCTCGGGGCGGGTGTGGCCCTGGACCATGTCCTTTTCGACCAGCACCGTGCGCACGCCCGACAGCAGCGCGTAATGTACCCAGCCGCCCGCGCCGTCGCGGTCCTGGACCCGGCGCCAATGGCCGTGTTCGGCCGTGATCATCAGGGGCATGCCCCGACGTGTGAAAACCCAGTCGATCTTGTGCGCGCGCGAAGGGCCACGACGCACGTTGCCCTCGGATGATTTCAGCGAAACATATCGCGGGATCGGCAGGTTGGTGACCTGTCCTCGGCGCTCTCCGTTCGGTTCGGTGGCCGCCGTCGAAACGGTTGCCGTCAGAACCATCGAAAGGAGAACGGAAAAGATCAGACCTCTGCCCGATGCCTTCTGTACCACCTTGGTGTGTCCGTTTGCCTGTTTTTTCTGCTCGGTCGGCACCTTATAAGGGTGTCGAAGGGTCCGCGCGGGGTCTGTCGCCCCTTGGACCGTAAGATATCATGCCACGGCCGGGGCCGGGGTGGAAAGCAGGTGGAGGCGGGTATGGGAAGAGATCGGCTGAGTGTTGTCGTGACGCGACGGTTGCCCGAGGCGGTCGAGAAGCGCATGAGCGAACTTTTCGACGTGGAATTGCGGGAAGACGACGCTCCGATGGACCGGGCGGACCTGGTGGCGGCGGTCCAGCGGGCCGACGTGCTGGTGCCCACGATCACCGACCAGATCGACGCGGCGCTGATCGGGCAGGCGGGCGAACAGCTGAAGCTGATCGCCAATTACGGGGCCGGGGTGAACAACATCGATGTCGCCACCGCACGCCAGCGGGGCATCCTGGTGTCGAACACGCCCGACGTGCTGACCGAGGACACCGCCGACATGACCATGGCGCTGATCCTGGCCGTGACCCGGCGGATCCCGGAAGGGCTGGCCGTGATGCAAAAGGGCGACTGGACCGGCTGGGCGCCCACGGCGCTGATGGGCGGGCGAATCGCCGGGCGGCGTCTGGGGATCCTGGGGCTGGGCCGGATCGGCCAGGCGGTGGCGCGCCGGGCGGCGGCCTTCGGCATGCAGGTCCATTACCACGACCGCGCGCGGTCCCGCCCGGAACTGGAAAACGAACTGAACGCGACATGGTGGGACAGCCTGGACCGGATGGTGTCGCGCATGGATATCATCACGATCCACACGCCCGCCACGCCGTCCACCTTCCACCTGATGAACGCGCGGCGGCTGAAGCTGTTGAAACCCACGGCGGTGGTGGTGAACACCTCGCGCGGCGAGGTGATCGACGAAAATGCCCTGACCCGGATGCTGCGCGCGGGCGAGATCGCGGGCGCGGGGCTGGATGTCTACGAATTCGGCACCAACGTGAACCCGCGCCTGCGCGAATTGCCCAACGTGGTGCTGCTGCCGCACATGGGGTCCGCCACGCTGGAAGGGCGGATCGAGATGGGCGAGAAGGTGATCATCAACATCAAGACCTTCGAAGACGGCCACCGCCCGCCCGACCAGGTGGTGCCGTCGATGCTGTGACCCGTTTTCCGGCAGGACAACGGCCCGCATCCTTCGAAAGAACCGCCTGGGGTGTCTGAGCGATGCGCGCCTTCGTTGCCGTGGACCTGCCCGAAGACCTGATGGAGGCGCTTGAGCGCCTTCAGTCCGACCTGCGCACCGGGCGCATCGTGGCGCCCGACAACCTGCACCTGACGCTGGCCTTTCTGGGCGATGCCGGCGACGACGCGCTTGAGCTTCTGCACGACGACCTGACGACGCTGCACCGGATCCCCGTGACCCTGCGCATCACCGGGCTTGACATCTTCGGGTCCGCCACCGCGCCCCGGCTGGTCGTCGCAATGGTCGACGACACGCCCGCGCTGACCGACCTGCACCACCGCATCACCCGCGTCGCGCGGGCGGCGGGGCTGGACCTGGACCGCCGCCGCTTTCGGCCCCACGTGACGCTGGCCCGCTTCGGCAAGACGGCGCGGGCGGATCCTCAGGCGCTGGCCCGGTTCCTCGCCGATCATGGCGGGTTCACCACCCCTGCGATCGCGGCCCGGTCCATGGGCCTCTATGCCTCGACGCTGACGCCGCACGGGGCGGAGTACGAGGCGCTGGCAACCTATCCGCTGGCCCATCCCCCTGCCTATCCCCTGGGTTGATCGGGCTTGGCTCACCGGCCAGCCCGTGTAGCCTGAGGCCCAAACGGGAGGGACCGCAATGCACCGAATCCATCTGCCTTCAAATTTGGCCTCCACCTTGGCCATCACCCTGTCCCTGGCGCTGGCCGGGACAACGTCCGCCCAACAGGCCGCCGACACCGTCGCACCCGAGTCTCCGGCCGCCACGACGACCGCGTCGGACAACATGGCCATCGCCGCCGCCCTTAAGGCCAAGGCCGACGGCCAGCCGGTCACGGCGCAGGACTGGATGATCGCCGCCGCCAACCCGCTGGCGGCAGAGGCCGGCGCCAAGATCCTGGCCCGGGGCGGCAGCGCCGCCGATGCGATGATCGCCGTGCAAACCGTTCTGGGCCTTGTCGAACCGCAATCCTCGGGCCTGGGCGGTGGCGCCTTCCTGGTCTACTGGGACAACGCGCGCAAACGCCTGACCACGCTCGATGGCCGCGAAACCGCGCCTTTGCGGGCCACGCCGACGCTGTTCCTGGATGACCAGGGCGAGCCGCTGAAGTTCTACGACGCGGTGGTCGGCGGCCTGTCGGTGGGCACGCCGGGCACGCCCGCGCTGATGGAGCGCGCCTACAAATACTGGGGCACGCTGCCCTGGCCCGACCTGTTCCAGGATGCGATCACCCTGGCGACGGAAGGCTTCGACGTCTCTCCCCGCCTGGCCGGACTGGTGGCCGAGGATACCGACCACCTGTCGCACTTTCCCGCCACGGCGGCCTATTTCCTGCCGGACGGAGAGCCGATCCAGGCTGGCGACACCCTGACCAACCTGCCTTACGCGCTGACCCTGCGGCTGTTGTCGGCGAACGGGTCGCGCGCCTTTTACACCGGCAAGATGGCCGACCAGATCGTGCAGACGGTGCAGACCGCGCCGGGCAATCCCGGCGTTCTGTCCCAGGCCGACCTGGCGCTGTACCAGGTGGTGGAACGCCCGGCGGTCTGCGGCCCCTACCGCGTCTACGAGGTCTGCGGCATGGGCCCGCCGTCCTCGGGCGCGCTGACCGTGGCGCAGATCCTGGGGATGCTGGACACCTACGACCTGGGCGCGATGGGGGCGGACGACCCGCAGGCCTGGCGCCTGATCGGCGACGCCTCGCGGTTGGCCTTTGCCGACCGGGGGCGGTACATGGCCGACAGTGATTACGTGCCGGTGCCGGTCAAGGGGCTGCTGTCGCCCGACTATCTGGCGCGGCGGGCGGAGTTGCTGGAGGCCGACACGGCGCTGAAGACGATCGCGCCGGGAGAACCGGAATTCGACCACGCGATGCTCTGGGCCGACGACCAGTCGATCGAATTCCCCTCGACCTCGCATATCTCGATCGTGGATTCGGCGGGCAACGTGCTGTCGGTGACCACCACGATCGAAAACGGCTTCGGCTCGCGCCTGATGGTGGGCGGGTTCCTTCTGAACAACGAGCTGACGGACTTTTCCTTCCGCACCCATTCCGACGGCCACCCCATCGCCAACCGGGTCGAGCCGGGCAAGCGGCCCCGGTCGTCGATGGCGCCGACCATCGTGATGAAGGACGGCGCGCCGGTGCTGGCCGTGGGATCGCCCGGCGGCAGCCGGATCATCGGCTATGTCGCGCAAACGGTGATCGCCTGGGCAGACTGGGGCATGAACATCCAGCAGGCCATCGCGTTGCCGCATGCGGTCAACCGCTTCGGCACCTATGACGTCGAGACGGACGCGCAGGTCGAAGGGCTGACCGCGCTCGGCTACGAGGTCGAGCAGAAGGCGCTGAATTCGGGCATCCACGCGATCGAGATCGGCGAGGTCCTGAAAGGCGGCGCCGATCCGCGCCGCGAGGGCATCGCCCTGGGAGAGTAGATCTGCCAGCAACCCCGCCTGGCCGCGCCTGGCCTCGCCGGATCTCCCTGGCCACGCCCCGCCCTGTCGATGCCTTGCGCGGGCGGGTGCGGTTTCAAGAGCCCACCCGCGTGGCCAGGGAGATCCGGCTCCTTGCTCCTGCCACGGACCTGCCTTATGAGGGCGCGAACACTGAAGGCCAATTCCCAAGGATCCAAGGCGACATGTCCGTTCTGGTGATGAAATTCGGCGGTACCTCGGTGGCCAATCTCGACCGGATCCGGCGCGCCGCCAAGCGGGTGGGCGTCGAGGTCGCGAAGGGCCATGACGTGATCGTCATCGTCTCGGCCATGGCCGGGCGCACGAATGAACTCGTAGGCTGGGTCGAAGAAACCTCGCCGCTGTTCGATGCCCGCGAATACGACGCGGTGGTTTCGTCGGGCGAGAACGTGACCGCCGGCCTGATGGCGCTGACCCTGCAGGAAATGGGCATCCCGGCGCGCAGCTGGCAGGGCTGGCAGGTGCCGCTGAAGACCACGTCGGCGCATTCCTCGGCCCGCATCGCCGATATCCCGACCGACAACCTGACCGCCAAGTTCGGCGAGGGCATGCAGGTCGCCGTGGTCGCGGGCTTCCAGGGGATTTCCCCCGAGGGCCGCATCACCACGCTGGGACGCGGTGGATCGGACACCACCGCCGTGGCCTTTGCCGCCGCCTTCGACGCGGTGCGCTGCGACATCTACACGGATGTCGACGGCGTCTATACCACCGACCCCCGGATCTGCGAAAACGCCCGCAAGCTCGACCGCATCGCCTTCGAGGAAATGCTGGAATTGGCGTCGCTCGGCGCCAAGGTGCTGCAGACCCGGTCGGTCGAACTTGCCATGCGCTACGGCGTGCGCCTGCGGGTGCTGTCGAGCTTCGAGGAACAATCGGACAATGCCGGCACGCTGGTCTGTGCCGAGGAGGACATCATGGAATCCAAAGTGGTGGCCGGTGTGGCCCATTCCCGCGACGAGGCAAAGCTGACGCTGGTCTCGGTCGCCGACCGGCCCGGCATCGCCGCGCTGATCTTCACCGCGCTCAGCGAGGCCGGGGTGAACGTGGACATGATCGTCCAGAACATCTCGGAAGAGGGTCGCACGGACATGACGTTCTCGTGCCCGACGAACCAGGTGGCGCGCGCCGAACAGGCCCTGGCCAAGGCACGCGAGAACGAGATCCTGAATTTCCGCGAAGTGATCGCCGACACCGCCGTCGCCAAGGTGTCTGTCGTGGGCATCGGCATGCGCAGCCACACGGGCGTGGCCGCGAAGATGTTCAAGGCACTGTCGGACGAGGGCATCAACATCCGGGTGATCACCACGTCCGAGATCAAGATCTCCGTGCTGATCGATCGCAAATACACCGAACTGGCGGTGCAGGCGCTGCACGACGCGTTCGAGCTGGAAAAAGCCTGAAGAAGGGGGCGCTGCCCCCGTCCGCCGTTGGCGGACTCCCCCGAGGGTATTTTTGCCAAGAAGAAACAGGGGGGCTTTCCGGCACTACCGTCGGGCGGGAGCCTGCCCTGCGGTTTTTTTCCGGCAGTAAAAACGCGTTGTATCATCCGCGTGGAGTGCTGCGGCTTCTTTCTCTTCTCAAATACCCCAATCCGACCGGTCCACATGCGGCACGGTCGGGCAGGAGTATTTTTGCAAAGATGAAGCCCAGGCGTTCAGCTCTTCGATCCGGCTGGTGAATTGCCCGGGGCGTCGGCCCGGCGTGTCAGGACCAGGGCCAGGATCATCAGCGCCGCGCATATGGCGAAGGTCAGGTGCAGGCCGCGGGTGATGTGGTCGGGGGCGGCGGTGTTGAAATCCGGCGCGCCGATACCCAGGGCAAAGACCGCCCCCAGCGCCCAGGCGCCGGTGATCAGGCCGAGATTGCGCGACAATCCCAGGTAACCCGACAGCGCGCCGCGCATGTGGTCGGGCGCATCGGCCAGCACCTGCGTGTTGTTGGCCGACTGGAACAGCTGGTAGCCCGGCGTCAGGATCACGATCGCCCCAAGGTAGCCCGCCGCCCCCCAGTCCCGTGGCAGCCAGGCCAGTGTCAGCGCCCCCAGGATCAGCGCCCACAACCCGGCCCGCGCCACCGCACCCGCGCCGCGCCGGTCGACCAGCCGGCCCGAGGGCACGCCGCCGAAGATCGAGATCACCGGTCCCGCCGCCATGATCAGCCCCACCGCCTGCGGCGTCAGTCCCAGCCCCCGGCCCAGGTAGAAGGGGCCCACGATCAGCGTCGCCATCATCAGGGCGGCCACCGCCATGTTGGCCCCCAGCCGCGCACCCAGAGCTCCGCCCAGGTCGATGCGCGCCGTGGCTTGCCCATCGGGCGCAGGGCGCGACGGGAGCCACAGCAGCACCAGACCCAGAGCGACACAGCCCAGCGGCGCCAGCACCGCGAAGGTCGCCCGCCATCCCGCCATCCCGATCAGCAGCCCGCCCACCGATGGCCCCAGCGCCGTGCCGCAGGCCGACATCGTCCCCAGCAGACCCATCGCGCTGCCCACCCGGTCGCGGGGCAGGGCGTCGCGCACCGACGCCATGGTCAGCGTGATCAGGAACGCCGCCCCCGCCCCCTGCAGGGCCCGCGCGGCCACCAGCGCCAACAGCCCCGGTGCCAGGGCACACAACCCCGATCCGACCACGAAGATCCCAAGCCCCGCGACCAGCCCGCGCTTGCGCCCGATCCGGTCGCCGATCCGGCCCGCGAAGACCGATCCCAGTGTCAGCGTCGCCAGGTAGGCGATGACCACCCAGCGCACGCCCTGCACCGATGTCGCGAAGGCCTGCGCCAGCGGCGGCAGGGCGATGTTGGCGATGCTGGTGCCCATGGACCCCAACAGCATGCAGGCCGACAGGCCCGCCAGGACGCCTGCGGATCGGTGGATGGTCATGGTTTCGGACATCGGGATTCTCCTTGCATCGGGTGCGGCAAGGGTGGACCCTACGAATTAAAGTCGACTTGAGGTCAAGGATGAAACTGCTCGATATCTCGGAGGTCTCCAGGCGCAGCGGCCTGCCGGCGTCCACCTTGCGCTATTACGACGAGATCGGCCTGATTTCGTCGGTCGGGCGCGACGGGTTGCGGCGGATCTTTTCGCCCGATGTGCTGCTGCAGCTGAACCTGATCGCCATGGGCAAGACCGCCGGGTTTTCTCTGGACGACATCCGCGGCATGTTTTCGCCCACCGGCCGCCCCGAGGTGCCGCGCGAGGACCTGCACCGCCGCGCCGACGAGATCGACAACCAGATCCGCCAGTTGACCGCGCTCAGCCACACCCTGCGCCATGTCGCCGATTGCCCGGCGCCGTCGCACATGGAATGCCCGACTTTCAGGCGTTTGGCCGCCCTTGCTGGGCGTCGGCCGCGCCGCGCCGGGCCGGCCGTCCCGCGATAACCCGATTTCAGGGGGAAACTGCCGGTTCCGCCGTATCAATATCATGACACAACCATAGATTGTGAAAAAACATTTTGCCATCGTGACTGGGTGTGTTCTAAGCCTTGAGACCGGCCCCGCAGGGGGCGGACAATCGAGGGGAGCATCGGTCAGTCCATGATCGAGCGCAGTGAGAGTGAGAGCCGGAAGCTGCTCGGGCGTCTTCGGGATGCCATGGCGAGTGACGAGCCGGGCCAGGCCCGGCTTGACCGGATCACGCATCTCATCGCCGACAGCATGCAGACCGAGGTCTGTTCGATCTACCTGTTCCGCGACGACGACACGCTGGAACTGTGCGCCACCGAGGGGCTGAAACCCGAATCCGTGCACAAGACCCGCATGCGGCTGGGCGAAGGTCTGGTCGGGCGCGTCGGCCTGCGCGGCAAGGTGATCAACACGCCCGACGCGCCCGCCGAAAAGGGCTTTCGTTACATGCCGGAAACCGGCGAGGAACGCTATTCCTCGTTCCTGGGCATTCCCGTCCAGCGCCTGGGCGAGATCCTGGGCGTGCTGGTGGTGCAATCGCGCGACCGGCGGGTCTATTCCGCGGATGAAGTCTATGCGCTGGAAGTGGTCGCCATGGTCCTGGCCGAGATGGCCGAGCTGGGCGCCTTCGTGGGCGAGGGCGCGGCGATGGAGGCGCTGCATCAGCAGCCCGTCACCCTGCGGTCCACCACGGCCCAGGAAGGCGCGGCCGAAGGCCATGTCTGGCTGCACGAACCCCGCGTTGTGGTCACCAACCCGATCGCCGACGATCCCGACCGCGAACGCGACCGGCTGAACGATGCCGTCGACCGCCTGCGCGTCAGCGTCGATGACATGCTGGCCCATACCGGCACCGCCGACAGCGAACAGATGCAGGTGCTGGAAGCCTACCGCATGTTCGCCAATTCCCGCGGCTGGATGCGCCGGATGGAGGCCGATATCTCGAACGGTCTTTCCGCCGAGGCCGCGGTGGAAAAGGAACAATCCATCGCCCGGTCCCGCATGGCCGAGGTGCAGGACGCCTATCTGCGCGAACGCCTGGCCGACCTGGACGACCTGTCCAACCGGCTGCTGCGCATCCTGACGGGGCAGGGGGCCGAAACCGGCGCCTCGCTGCCCGTCGACCCGATCCTGGTCGCCCGCAACATCGGGCCCGGCGAATTGCTGGAATACGGCCGCCGCCTGAAGGGCATCGTGCTCGAAGAAGGCTCTGTCGGGTCCCACGCCGCCATTGTCGCCCGGGCGCTGGCGATCCCGCTGGTGGTCCACGCCGAACGCATCACGACCGAGGCGCTGAACGGCGATCATATCCTGGTCGACGGCGACCAGGGCATCGTGCACCTGCGTCCCGAAGACCCGGTGGCCAAGTCCTTCCGCGACAAGATCGCCATGCAGGCCAAGGCCCAGGAACGGTACGCCTCGATCCGCGAAAAGCCGGCGATCACGCTGTGCGGCGAAAAGATCGGGCTGCACATGAACGCCGGCCTGATGGCCGATCTGCCCTCGCTGCAGGGATCGGGCGCCGAAGGTGTCGGCCTGTTCCGCACCGAACTGCAGTTCCTGATCCGCAACAAGATGCCCAAGCGGACCGAACTCGCCTTGACCTATGCCCGCGTTCTCGAAGCCGCGCAGGGCAAGCCGGTGGTCTTCCGCACGCTCGACATCGGGTCCGACAAGGTCCTGCCCTACATGAAGCCCACGGACGAACCCAACCCGGCGCTGGGCTGGCGGGCGATCCGGGTCGGTCTGGACAAGCCCGGCGTGCTGCGGATGCAGCTGCAGGCGCTGCTGCGCGCCTCGAACGGGCAGCCGCTGACCATCATGTTCCCCTTTGTCGCCCAGTTCGAAGAATATCGCGCCGCCCGCGCCGAGGTCGACAAGGCCATCGCGCGCGAGGTCAAGCTGGGGCACAAGCTGCCCTCGTCGCTCAAGGTCGGCGCGATGCTGGAAACCCCGTCGCTGGCCTTCGCGCCGCAGAAGTTCTTTGACGAGGTCGATTTCATCTCGATCGGCGGCAACGACCTGAAACAGTTCTTCTTCGCCGCCGACCGTGAAAACGAACGCGTCCGGCGGCGTTACGACACGCTGAACGTCAGCTTCCTCAGCCTGATCGAACGCATCGTCGAACGCTGCGGCATCTCCGACACCCCGCTCAGCTTCTGCGGCGAAGACGCCGGCCGCCCGGTCGAAGCCGTCTG
The DNA here is from genome assembly GCA_003217735.2 of Marinibacterium anthonyi. Classification (GTDB taxonomy): domain Bacteria; phylum Pseudomonadota; class Alphaproteobacteria; order Rhodobacterales; family Rhodobacteraceae; genus Marinibacterium; species Marinibacterium anthonyi. The sequence goes on from CP031585.1 coordinate 1,165,627, forward strand.
TTTCGCCGCCATCGGCATCCGGTCGCTGTCGATGCGCCCGGCCTCCATCGGCCCGGTCAAAAGCCTGCTGATGCGCTCTGACCTGGGCGCCCTGCGCCAGATCATCGCCGACGCGCGCCACCGTGGCGCCCAGACGGTGCGCCCCGCCGTGATGGACTGGCTGCGCACGGCGGATTGATCGATCGCAGGATCAGGGCGCCGCGCCGTCGGGCATGTCGTCCCGGACCGTGGCGCGCAGCCCCGCGATCAGCGTGTGCAGGACGTCGCGCAGCCGGGTCTCGATCGCTTCGGCGTCGGCATCCAGATATTCCAGCACCAGCCGCGGGTGGTTGAACCCGTACATCGCCGAATGAACCAGCAGGGCGGCATGGGCGGGATCCTTCAGACCGGGGATCGCCTGGATCAGCAGCATGGCGATCTGATCGCGCCAGATGGCCTTGTGGTGTTGCACCACGTCACGCAGCCGGTCCGACGCCTGGCAATAGGCCTCGTACAATTCGGGGTCCTTCACGGCCGCCTCGCGTTTCAGGCGCAGCCGCTGGATCAGCCAGTTTTCCAGCCGCACCTCGGGCGTGCCGGGGCCGGTGACGGCGGCGCGCAAATCCTCCTGCGCCATGTCCAGCCAATGGCCCACCACCGCGTCCAGGATATCCGCCTTGCCCGAGAAATGGGCGTAAAGCGCGGCATGGCTGACGCCCAGTTCCGCCGCGATGTCCGTGACGCGCAGCTTGCCGTAACCGACCGCCTTGATGCGGGCGTTGGCGACGTCGATCGCACGTCGTTTAAGCTCTTGTGGGGGAAGCCCTGTTCGCGGCATCGCCGTGACCTTCCGATGTTGCGGCACGCTTGAATGTCTTCTTCTTACAAGTTACAGATTTTGTAAATTGTAATCCCCCATATTCACAGGTGCCTCCCATGGGTTCTCTTCTGAAGGACCGTCGCGCCGTCGCGTTGCTTCTTGCCGCCACGCTGACGGTCATGTCCAATGCCATCATCAGCCCCGGACTGCCCGGGATCGAAGCTTATTTCGCCACGACCCCCAATGCCGATCTGCTGACTCGTCTGCTGATCACCGCGCCGTCGCTGACGGTTGCCATCATCGCGCCCTTTGCGGGGTTGCTGGTGGATCGCGTCGGGCGCAAGGCCATGCTGATGACCGGCTGCGCGCTGTTCGGCCTGGCCGGCAGCGCCGGTCTCTGGGCGCCGACCTTGCCTGTCCTTCTGGCGTCCCGCCTGGTCCTGGGCGTGGGCGTCGCCATGCTGATGACGGCGATGACCGCGCTGGTGGCGCAGTATTTCCACGGGCCCGCACGGGGCAGGTTCATGGGCCTGCAGATGACCTTCATCAACTTCGGCGGGCTGATCTTCATCGCCGTGTCCGGGCAGCTGGCCAACCATTCGGCCTTCTATCCCTTCGCGCTGTACCTGGCCGGCCTGATCTACCTGCCGATCCTCTACGTCTGCCTGGATGAACCGAAAAGCCATTCCCACGAAGACGGCAGCCACCCCACCGCGCAGGGCCAGGACGGCTGGCCGATGGTCCTTGCCCTGGGGCTGCTGCTCATGTCGCTGACCTTCGCCACCTTCTACCTGCTGCCGACGCAGATGCCCTTCTACCTGGGGCAATTGGGCCATACAGACCCCAGTACGGCAGCCATGATGATGGTCTGCGTGACCTTCGCCGCCGGCGCCATCGCCATGGTCTACCCGCGGCTGCGCGGCGCGCTGGGGCGCGGCGGCGTGCTGGGCGCGGGCTTTCTCCTGTTGGGCGCGGGCTTTCTGGTGATGAGCTACGTCGAGCAGGTACCCTTGATCGCCGCGGCGTCGCTTCTGGTCGGGATGGGGCCGGGCCTGATCGTGCCGACACTGATGAATTCCACGCTGGACGCGGTGCCGATGCGCCATCACGGCATTGCCTCGGGCGCGTTGACCTTCAGCCTTTTCATCGGCCAGTTCATCTCGCCGATCCTGACGCAGCCGCTGATCAGGGCGGGCGGGTATCACATGGCCTTCATGGTCTTTGCCGCAGCGGCGCTGGTGGGCGTGGTGCTGGCCGTCGCGGTCTTTCGCGAACGCGCCACGGGGTTGGCCCGCGCCTGAACGCGGCCGCCGTCGGGTTTGCCAGGGGCCGGTGCCTATGCGCCGGCCCTTTCGCCATCCGATCGGGCCGCCCCTGTCCCGCGGGCCCCGCGACCCGGGGCAAGGCCCGGGTCGCGGCACGAAGCGGACGTTCGCGCGCGCGACAGGGGATCGCGGGGCAGGATTTGGTAAGGGATTGAACCGCCATGGAGCGCCGCGATCAACACGACCCGGATCTTCCCGATCCTCAGGCGCGCCCCGATGCAAAGTGTTCCGCCGCCGTGATACTGGTCACGACATGGTCCGAGAACAGGTTCAGCCGAACCGGCAAGCGGTCCAGCGGAGGATAATAGAGCGTCAACCAGAGCTGCGGCGGGCGCCACTGCGGCAAGACATGTTCCAGGGATCCGGTAGAAAGATCCGCATCCACCATGAAGCGCGGCAAGAGAACGATCCCCTGCCCGGAGCGCGCGAGTTCCGACATCAGCGCCGCGTTGTTTGCCGCAAGCACGCCCCCCGCCCGGTGCCTGTACTTGTCGCCCCGGTCCGTCTCAAGCTCCCATGTTTCGCTTCGACCCTGCGGATCGTGCGCGATGCAAACATGGCTTTCAAGATCCCGGGCATGCCGCGGCTGTCCATTGGCCTTCAGATAGGTCGGAGACGCCACCAGAACCCTGTCGACCCGGCAGATCTTGCGCCAGATGCTCGACACCTCGCGGGGGGCCTGGCTGATCCGGATCGCCATGTCGAAACTGTCATCCACACTGGCCACGAAACTGTCGCTCAGCACGACAGAAAAGTTCACCTGCGGATGCAGGATCCGGAACTGTGATATGATCCCGGGCAGGGTCTGCGTTCCGAAAGCCAGCGGCGCGTTCAGGCGGATCAGACCCGCGGTATCCCCGTGGCGCTCCCGCAAGGTTTCGGTGGCACGCCCCAGGTTTTGCAGCAGCGGATCCACCTCGGCGGCATAATCGGCCCCGGCCGGCGTCAGGGACACCCGGCGCGTCGTGCGGATGAACAACTGCAGGCCCAGGCGATCTTCCAGCGCGGCGATGGACCGTGTCACCGATGGCGGCGGCAGGCCCAGTGCGCGCGCCGCGCCGACAAAGCTCTGCTCCTCGGCCACCGCCAGGAAGACCCGCAGTTCCTCTATCTCGCCCAAAGCGCCCGCTCCCGTCCCGATCATTCAATACCTGCCGTCAGGGATCGGCAGAATGGGCGCATGATTACCCACGCAATATGAAATGGTGAATAACAAATTATACTTATTCAGTGAAATGATGTCAGGGCGCATATTCCGGTGACAGATAACAGGAGAGCGACGATGTCCCTTCCGATCAACGGCCTTCACCATGTCACTTCGCTGGCCTCGGATGCCCGCGTGAACAATGATTTCTTCACCGGCACCCTTGGCCTGCGCCGGGTCAAGAAGACGGTCAACTTCGACGCGCCCGACACCTACCACCTGTATTACGGCGATGCCGCCGGCACCCCCGGCAGCGTGATGACCTATTTCCCCTTCGCCCACATGATGCCCGGCCGCGCCGGGGTGGGCGAGGTCGGCGAAACGGTCTTTGCCGTGCCCGAGGGCAGCCTGGACTTCTGGTCCGACCGCCTTGGCAGCACCGACAAGGTGACCCGTTTCGGCGAAACGCATTTGCGCTTTGCCGGCCCCGATGGCGACCGTTTCGCTTTGGTCGAAAGCGCGGATGCGCGCCACGGCTGGACCGGATCGGTCGGCGCGGATGAGGCGGTGCGCGGCTTCAAGGGCGCATCGATCAAGCTGCGCGATGGCGGTGCCACGGGCGAGTTGCTGCGCTTCATGGGCTACGAGGCCGAGGCGACCGAAGGCGATGTCACCCGCTACCGGGTGCCGAACGGCAACGGCGCCGATGTCGTCGACATCGAAGTCCTGCCGGGTGCGCCGCTGGCGCGGCAGGGCAGCGGATCGGTCCACCACATCGCCTTCTCGGTCCCCGACCGGGCGGCGCAGGACGTGGTGCGCAAGGCCATCGCCGACACCGGCTACCAGATCACGCCCCCGATCGACCGCGACTATTTCTGGGCGGTCTACTTCCGTACGCCCGGCGGGGTGCTGTTCGAAGTCGCCACGGCCGAACCCGGCTTTGACCGCGACGAGGCGCCCGAACATCTGGGCGAAACCCTGAAACTGCCGTTCCTGCACGAACGCCGCCGCTCGGCGATCGAGGCCCACCTTGATCCGATCGGCGCGTAAGACCGCCTTCGATTGCTGACTCCAAAGGAGGACAAAGCCATGAACATGATCCACGAGAACATGAACCGGGGGCTGACCCGCAAGGGTTGGGCCGAGGCGCGGCACACCTTTTCCTTCGGCGACTTTCTTGACCCGACGCGCATGGGCTTTGCCCGGCTGCGGGTGCTGAACGAGGATTGGATCGTGCCCGGCGCGGGCTTTGCGCCGCATGACCACGCCGACATGGACATCCTGACGCTGGTCCTGTCGGGGCGCATCCGGCACGACGACAGCCTGGGCAACCGGGCCGAAATCAGCCCCGGCGAGGTGCAGCTGATGCGCGCCGGCAGCGGCATCACCCATTCCGAGGTCAACGCCTCGGAGGAGGAAGCCGCCCATGTGCTGCAGATCTGGCTGATCCCCGACCGGCGCGGCGGCACGCCGGGCTACCAGTCCACGCCGCTGGCCCCCGGCCTTCTGGCGGGTCCGGACGGACCGCTGACGCTCGGCTCGGACAGCACGCTGCGCTACCTGCGCCCGACCGAGGGCGAAGAGACCGCGATCGAGCTGGCCCCCGGACGGGCCGTGTTCGTCCAGATCCTCGACGGCTTTGCCCTCATCGACGGTGAACGCGTGACCGCCGGCGACGGGCTGCAAATCACCACGACCCCGCCCGCCCTGCACTGGCAAAGCGACGGGGCCGCCCTGATCTTCGACATGCCTGCCTGAAAGAGGCCACGATGACTGCCAAGACACCCCAGGGCGCAAGCGCCTGGAGCCCATTTCGCCAGAAGGCCTACCTTGTTCTCTGGGGTGCCACGGTGGTCTCGAACATCGGGACATGGATGAACGACGTGGGCGCCGGTTGGCTGATGACCGACCTGGCGCCCTCGCCACAGATCGTCGCCGCCGTGCAGGCGGCGACAACGCTGCCGGTGTTCCTGTTTGCCGTGCTGGCGGGCGCGGTGGCCGACATCGTGGACCGGCGCAAACTGCTGCTGGTCGTCAATCTGGTGCTGTCGGTCGTCGGCCATGCCGAGGCCGGGATGCAGGCACAGATCCGCGCCCTTCTCGGTACGCCGCCCGAAATCCATCACCTCATCACACCGACGAAAGGTTGATCCCATGAGCTGGAACCCCACCCAGACCCCCGACTGCCCCGATGCCCTGCCCGAAAGCCTCGACTCGATCGACACCCTGATCATCCCGCGCACCCGCGACCTTGGCGGCTTCGTCGTCCGCCGCGCGCTGCCCGCGCCCAAGCGCCAGATGGTCGGGCCCTTCATCTTCTTCGACCAGATGGGCCCGGCCGAATTCCTCACCGGGGGCGGCATCGACGTGCGCCCGCATCCCCATATCGGGCTGGCCACGGTCACCTATCTTTACAAGGGCGAATTCCATCACCGCGACAGCACCGGCGCCGACCAGATGGTCTACCCGGGCGAGGTCAACTGGATGATCGCGGGCGGCGGCGTGATCCATTCCGAACGCACCAGCGAAGACCTGAAGGCGATCACCGTGCCGGTGCTGGTCCTTCACGGCGACGATGACCAGATTGTCCCGATCGCCGATTCGGCGCTGAAGGCCATCGACCTGCTGGCGAACGGCACGCTGAAGACCTATCCGGGATTCCCGCACGGCATGCTGACCGTGAACGCCGATACGCTCAACGCGGACCTGCTGGCCTTTGTCGAAGCCTGACGCGACCGTCCCGGGCTGGATGTCGTCCCGCCCGGGACTTCATATGCCAAAGCACCTTCAGCGAACGGCTTGGGGTGCCACGGCGGGCGCATGACCGCCGCGTGCCCGGTCAGCGTTGTATGACATCCGCCCAATCTGGATGGCGCAACGCCTGCGAACGGACGAACGGACACAGCGGCACGATCCGCTGGCCCTTGGCGCGCGCCTCCGCCACGAGGTGTTCCGCCAGGGCGGCCGCAACCCCGCGACCGCGCATCGTTTCAGGAACATGGGTGTGGTCCGCGATGATCAGCACATCGGACACCTTGGAAATCGTCAGCTCTCCTTCGCCGTCGACACCATCGATGCGCGCGACATACCGCCCCTTCGTCTCGCCATCCTTGTACGAGATCACAATCTCTGCATTCGTCATTTGTTTTTCCAGTTTCCGCTAGATCGAGGCAGTCGCTTTGCGAATGGCCTTTGTGATGCCCAATCTGTGCCGGGCGGGCATGACGATCTTGAATGTTTGCCCCAACACCCGTTTCACGGCGCTCCTTTGCTGGCAGGCGACGCAACGACCTTGATCCGTCGGCTCGATCTCTTTGCCGGGACCGTTCCGCTGTCCGGGCAACACGATGACCTCCGCCAAGGCCGCCATCCGCTCAGCAGCGATTGACGCCATGAAAATGGTCCGGTCGGCAGGGGCGGATGCCGCGCCAAGGACGGGGGACGAAAAGGGCTTGCAGGTGACGATCGCCGGGGCTGGCACAGACGGCCCCGGGGCCGCGATCAGCGATGTGACGCAAACGTCAAATCTGCCTGGCGTCTCGCAATCAGAACGGGGCGCAAACCCGTCGATCCGGTCGCTGTCGCGTGACGTTCACCACCATCGCCCGACGCGGGACAGGGGGGGCGACACGCTGTCCCGGCCCTGCTCAGGCGCAGCATTGACCACAGGGTTATCCACAGCCCTGTCCCCAGTCGCTCGCGGTTGTCCGGGCGCCAGATCCGGTCCGGAACCTGAGGAAAATCGAACTTTTCGCGTCGTCTTGTCTACAGGATCTGCCCGATTTCTTGCTGGTGGTAGAGTTTTCATCCGGGTTATCCACAGGCATCGGTGCAACAAGTGCCCGCCTCTGTGGAAAAGCGGCCCGGGGCACCCGCAATGAATCCCCAGGCACACGCCCTGCCGGCGCCGCCGCCCCAAGGTGACGGGCAAGTGTTACCAGCAGGTAAATTCGCCTCTGTAACCTATTGAAAAATATAGGCCGCCAAAGTGTCCCACGCGTGGGACATCCCCATTCCACATGGCCGTCCCCCACGCCTTCACCCGCCCCAGAGCCCCTCATGATCGGCGATGATCCCGGCCATCCTCTCGGCCCCGAAGCTCCCGTTGTGGCCGCCATGAACCACCCCGACCGCCAGCCCCTTCAGCTTGCCAAAGGTCTCCCGATACGCCTCGATGCTCGTCCCGGGCCCCTCGTAAATCAGGGTCCCGTCATAGATCGCATCGCCCGCAAACAGCGTCCCCGTCCCGCTTTCCCACAGCCCGATCCCGCCCGGCGAATGCCCCGGCAGGTGGATCACCTCAAAGCTCCGGTCGCCCAGATCCACCCGGTCGCCTTCCTCCAGCAGCCCCGTCGCCGCCGCCCCCCTCAACCGATAGCCTGCCGGATCGTAGCCCTCGAACGGCAGCGCATGCAGCAGCACCTCCTCCTGCGGCGCCACGAAGTCCCTGACCCAGTCCGGCAGATCCTTTCGCAGGATCGACGTGATCGCCGACGGCGCCGCCATCTCATCGGCCTCGATCGGATGCACCAGCCGGGTGTCGAATTCATGCACGCCCCCGATGTGATCGATATGGGTGTGGGTCGACACGCAGACGACATCCTTCCCCGGATCCGCCCGCAGGCTGTCCACGAAGGGCCTCAGCGGGATCACCCCGCAGCCGGTATCCACGATCATGTCCCGCTCCGCCCCTTCGACCAGGAACATGTTCGCCCGGATCAGCAGGTGCGCGTGCGGCTCGCAGATCCGCGTCACCCCCGGCGCGACCTTCGTCGAGGAAAACCAGGTGTCGGCAACAGGCAAGGTCATGGGCATGGATCCGCTGGGTCAAATGTCGCGGGCACGCTGGCCGCATGGCCCGGCAGGGTCAAGGCCGGAACCAGGCGGGCCCAGGCGGGGGCAGGGCGGTCGGAAGAAACAGCCATCATGCGCCCCACCGCCGCGCGGCCGCCCGAGGCGCGGGAGCACGCGCGCAAAGCGGCGCCCGAGGGCCGAACAAGCACGCTTCCTGCTGGCCGTGGCGGACATTCTCATTTATACTGAAATCAAATAAGAAACGGGGACTTATCGGCTATGCTGACGCTCAGGCATTATGAACTGCTGGTCATCCTGGCCGAAGAGCTTCATTTCGGCCGTGCCTCCGAACGGTTGGGCATATCGCAGCCGCAGCTCACCCAGCAGTTGAAGCAGATGGAAGAACTCATCGGCACGATGCTCTTTGAACGCAACCGGCGCAAGGTGGATCTGGCGCCGGCGGGGCATTTGCTGCTGCCCGAGGCGCGCGCGGTGCTGCGCCATGCGGTCAAGGCCAATGATGTCGCCATGCGCGTCGGGCAGGGCAAGATCGGAGAGCTGGCCCTGGGATATGTCGGCGCGGCCTCTTACAGCGGCGTGCTGGCGCGGCTGCTGCGGCTGTATCGCGACAAGGCGCCGGATGTGCAGTTGCAGCTGACGGCGATGGACCTGGACCTGCAATTCCCCGAGGTTTCGGCCGGCAACCTGGATGCCGGTATCGTCCGTCTGCCCTTTCCGAACATGCCCGAGAACCTTGTCACCCGGACCCTGCGGCAGGAAAAGCTGTGGATCGCGCTGCCGGGCGAACACCGGTTGAAGGACAGCGACGGCGTGCGGCTGGCCGACCTTGGGGGGGAACCCTTTGTCGCCACCCACCTGCCGCCCAACACCGGGTTTTCGGCGTCGATGCACCGGGCCTGCGCCGCAGCGGGGATCATCCCCGACATCGTGCACCGCTCGCCGCAATTCGCATCGATCGTCAGCCTGGTGGCGGCGGGTCTGGGGGTGGCGGTGGTGCCGGAGGCGATGAAGAACCTTTATGTCCCGGACGTGATCTATCGGCCGCTGATGGATGTGAAAGAAACCGCCAACATTTCGATTGTCTACCAGGCGCACCGGGAAAGCCCGGCGCTGGACCTGTTCCTGTCCTGCCTGGACGGGGTTTCCAACTGAAGGAGAATATCGTGACACAGGAAAGCTTTACGGCTTTTGAAGGGATCTATCACGGCTATCGCCCCGCCGAGGGCGACGCGCCGACCGTGGTGTTTGCCAATTCGCTGGGCACCGATCTGCGGGTCTGGGACCGGGTCGTGGCGCTGCTGCCTGCGGACTGGGGCGTGCTGCGTCAGGACAAGCGCGGCCACGGGCTGAGCGTGGCGGGCGAGGCGCTGAGCATCGAGACGCTGGCCGATGACGTCGAGGTGCTGCTGGATCACTACGGGATCACCGCGTTTGTCGGTGTCGGCCTGTCCGTCGGCGGGCTGATCATGCAGCGGCTGGCGGTGCGCCGGCCCGATGACATGACCCACCTGATGCTGTCGGACACGGCGGCCAAGATCGGATCGCCCGAGATCTGGGATCCGCGGATCGCCACCGTGATGTCCAAGGGCATCGCGTCCATCGGCGATGCGATCCTGGAACGCTGGTTCGCCGCGCCCTACCGCGACACGCAGGATTTCGCCATGTGGCGGATGATGCTGGAACGCACACCGGCCAAGGGGTACGCCGATGTCTGCGCCGCGATCCGGGATGCCGATTACCGCGACGACCTGGCCAGGATCAAGCAGCCGACGCTGGTGGTCGCGGGGGCCGAAGATACGTCGACCCCGCCGGACCTGGTGAAATCGACCGCCGACGGGATCAGTGGCGCGACGTTCCAGACCATCGCCAATGCCGGCCACCTGCCGTGCGTGGAACAGCCCAGGGTCTTCGCCGACCTGTTGATGGGCCACCTGGGCTGAGACCTGGATCAGGACAACAAAAAGGGCCGCGCCATATGGTGCGGCCCTTTTTGCAGATGCGGTGAAGCAAGGTCAGCCGACCGTGACGCCCCCGCAGACGAACAGCGTCTGGCCGGTCACGAACCCCGCTTCCGGCGCGCAGAAGAACGACACCGCGTTGGCCACGTCCGCGCCGGTGCCGACGCGGCGGACGGGGACATGTTCGATGATCTCGCGGGTGCGCGGGGCATCGGGAGGGTTGTTCTTCCAGAAGGCATCGGTGCCGATGGGGCCGGGGGCCACGCAATTGACGGTGATGCCATGCGGCCCCAGTTCCAGCGCCCAGGTGCGGGCCATGGACTGGGCCGCGCCCTTGGTCGCGGAGTAGAGCGTGCGCAGTTCCTTGCCCAGGGTCACGCGGCTGGTGTTCATCACGATCCGCCCGCCGCCCAAAGCCTTCATCCCCGGCAGGAAGGCCTGCGTGCAGATGATCGACGGGCGCAGGTTGACGTGCATCAGCCGGTCGAAATCGTCCAGCGCAACGTCTTCGACAGGGGCGGGGGCCACGATGCCGACGTTGTTGACAAGGCAGGTGACGTCATCGGTCGCGGCGATCCGGGCGGTCAGGGCCCGGGTCGCTTCGGCGTCCGACAGGTCGATCTGGTGAAAGGCGTCCACGTCGGCGGCCACGTCGGCGGCCGGCGCGGTGATGTCCAGCACGATGGTGCGGAACCCGTCGGCCTTCAGGCGCTGGGTGATCGCCGCGCCGATGCCCTGGGCGCCGCCGGTGATGACGGCGGCGCGGCGTTGCTCAAAGCTCAAGAATCGTCCTCGCGGATCGACGATGGGTGGCGGCAGAGCGGCGTGATCTTCATCTCCATGTAGGGATAAAGCGGCAGGCCCATCAGCACCTCGTGCAGGTGGTCGTTGTCGCGGCAGTCGAAGATCGAGGTGTTCTCGTAAAGCCCCGCCTTGCGCCAGATGTGACGCCAGACGCCCGATTTCTGCAGATCCTGGCTATAGGCCTTTTCACGGGCCTTGGTTTCGGCCGCGACCTCGGGATCCAGGTCGGCGGGAATGTTCACGATCATTTCGACTTGAAACAGCATGTCAGTCCTCGTTCAGGGTGTTGCGCCCGTCAAGATAGGCCTTGCGCCAACGGGTCACGAAGACCCTCTCGAACAGGTCGCCTTCGTGGAAAGGGTCGGCCTTGATGAAGGCCTCCGCCTCGGCCCTAGTGTCCACGTCCAGCACGTAAAGCCCGCCGCTGGCCAGGTCGCCCGCATCGTCAAGCTTGGCGCCGCAGGCGAGCAGCAGGTGCTTGTTGGCCTCCAGGTAGTCCAGGTGGGCCGGGCGAAGTTGGATGCGCAGGTCTGCGCATCCGGGTTTGTCGTAGGTTTCAACCATCCATGGCATGGGTCAGGCTCCGGCTCCGAGGGCGCCCCAGATCGAGACCGTCGCCAGGAAGACGACGCCGAGGTAGAACAGCACCATGACCATGTAGCCCATGAAGTCCTTCAGCTTCAGCCCCGAGATGGCCAGCGCCGGCAGAAGCCAGAAGGGCTGTACCATGTTGGTCCACTGGTCCCCGATCTGCACCGCAAGCGCCGTGGCCGGGATGGATGCGCCAAGCTGCTTGGCGGCTTCCATCATGACCGGGCCCTGGATGACCCACTGACCGCCGCCCGACGGGACGAAGAGGTTGATCAGGCCGGCCGAGAAGAAGGACGAGATCGGCAGGGTTTCCGCCGTGGAGATCGACACGAACCAGTTTGCCAGCGTCACGATCAGGCCCGATCCGGCAAGGATCGCCAGGATACCGGCGTAGAACGGGTACTGGATGATGATCCCCGAAACGACCTTGATGCCTTCGCTCAGCGCGGCCAGGAACCGGCTGGGGGTGACGAACAGGGTGATGCCCAGCGACAGGAACAGCAGGTTGATGAAGTTCAGCGTCACGCCGCCGCCATCGACCAGGTACAGCACGATGTAAAGCAGCCCGAAAAGACCCATGCCAAGGCCAAGGATCGGCGAGTGGTTCAGCCGTTCTGCCAGCGTGCGGTCCTTGATCTCGGTGTCCGCGATCGGCAGTTCGGGTTCGGGCGCGGCTTCGATCACGTCCGCCGGGTTCTTCGGGTGCAGCATGGCGTTGAACAGCGGCAGGGTGACCAGAAGGATCAGGTTCATGATGATCAGGTAGGGCGAGAAGATCGTGTCGCTCAGCGGGATCAGCCCGATCGTGTCTTCCAGGAAGTGGCCCGGCGTGTTCAGCAGAAGCGGCACGGATCCCGACAGGCCGACGCCGTAGACGGCAAAGCCCGAATAGCCGGCGGCGATCACCAGCGGATAGTGCAGGCCCTTGACCTTGCGGCCAAGTTTCTGGGCGATCAGGGTGCCCAGCACCAGGCCGAAGCCCCAGTTCAGCCAGGACCCGACGCCCCCCACCAGGGTGGCCAGGATGATCGCGGCGCGGGGCGACGACACGCCCATCACCAGGTAGTCCATCAGCTTGTCGACGGCCGGCGTGCGGGCCAGGATGTAGCCCGCCAGCAGGATCACCGTCATCTGCATGGTGAAGGCCAGCAGGTTCCAGAAGCCGTTGCCCCAAAGGCGGGTCGCCTCGAAGAAGCCGGTGCCCTGGCTGACCATCGCGAAGATGACCGTAAGCGCCGTCAGGATGATGGCCACGACCAGTGGGTCGGGCATGTACCGGCTGACGATGCGCGTGAAAAAGTTCGTGATCGAGTTCAAGATATCCTCCTCCTGTCGGGGTCCCATACCCCGTCAAGTGTTCCTCAGTGATATGTATTGCTAATCACAAATCATTATTTATATTGTCAACCAATTTGTGAGGGGAGCCTGTCATGAGCCGTATCGTGGTTGTCGGCGCCGGGATCATGGGGACCCGCATCTGCCGCCATTTCCTGTCCGCCGGGTATCAGGTCGCGCTGGTGGATCCGACGGCAGAGGCGCTTGAAAAGGCTGGTGAATTCCTGTCAGGCGGGGCTGTGGCGCCGGTCCTGGCGGGGGCGGTGGCCGACCTGGGCGACGCCTGGCGCGCCGCGGAAATCGTGATCGAGGCGGTTCCCGAAATCCTGGAGCTGAAGCACCGGGTGATCGCGGATCTGGAAGCGTTCTTTGGCGACTCGACCGTGATCGCGTCCAACACGTCGGGCTTGCGCACGGCGGAAATGACCCGGGGCATGACCCGGCCGGACCGCTTCCTGATCACCCATTTCTTCAACCCCGCCGACCTGATCCCCGCCGTCGAGGTGGTGCCGGGGCCGGACACGTCCCCGGACGTCGTCACGCGGGTTGCCGCCCTTCTGAACGCGTCGGGGAAGAAGGCGGCGTGCCTCACGGCGGACGTGCCGGGTTTCATCGCCAACCGGTTGCAGCACGCCTTGATGCGGGAATGCTTTCACCTGGTCGACAGCGGCGTCGCCGATCCCGGGACGATCGATATCGTGACCCGCTATTCGCTGGGCGTGCGCATGGCGCTGATCGGCCCGTTCCTGCAACGCGACCTGAACGGGCTCGACACCCACCTGAACATCGCGCGTTATCTCTACGCCGATCTGGACGCGCGCCAGACCCCGTCGCCGGTGCTGGGAGCCAAGGTCGCCGCGGGCGAGACCGGGCGCAAGGCGGGGCAGGGGTTCTATGACTGGGACGGCGAACGGCAGGCCCAAATGGCCCGGATCGAGGAACTTCTTCCGCAGGTGGTGGCATTGTCCGCCGCTGCAGATGATGGGGCGGATGACAATGAAGGAGGATGACAGATGCCGACATGGGTGAACCGGCCCGAGGGCAGCAACTGGGGCGATTTCGGCCCCGATGACCAGCTTGGAACGCTGAACTACATCACGCAAACCGAACGGCTCGCCGCCGTGGCCGAGATCCGCGAGGGCCGGGCGTTCTGCCTGTCGCTGCCGCTGGATCTGCCGGGCAAGGTGTCGCTGAACCCCCGCCGCAAGCCACCGCGCCTGGCGCCGACCTGCCTGGGGGACACGCCCTACATCAACTATCCCCTCAGCAACGTGGACCCGCTGCTGAAGGACGTGCTGTCGGACGACCAGGTGCTGCTGTCGACCCAGTATTCCACCCAGTGGGATTCGCTGGCCCACGTCGGCGCCTTGTTCGACGCCGATGGCGATGGGGTGGCGGAACGCTGCTATTACAACGGCCATCGCGCCGACGTCGATGTTCTGGGCGACGGGGTCGAAGGCGACCACGCCTCCTATGCCCGCCGCCTGTCGGTCTGCGAGATGGCCAAGACGCCGATCCAGGGGCGCGGCGTGCTGGTGGATTTCACGCGGCATTTCGGGCTGGACCGGGTGATCGTCACCCGCGCGATCCTGGAAGACGTGCTGGCAAAGGACGGGATCGAGGTTCGGCCCGGCGACATCCTGATGCTGCGCACCGGCTATTCCGAGGCGCTGATGGACATGCAGGACAATCCCGATCCCGAAAAGCTGTCGCACCATGTCGGCGCGGTGCTGGACGGGACGGACAGTGCCCTGCACGACTGGATCACCGACCGCCGGATCGCGGCCATCGCCGCCGACAATTACGCCGTCGAGAACCCGGATGCCGATCCGCATGCCTGCTGCCTGCGCCTGCCGCTGCACCACCATTGCCTGTTCAAGCTGGGCCTGCCGCTGGCCGAATTGTGGTACCTGCGCGACCTGGCCGAGGCGCTGCACGCGGCGGGGCGCCACGCCATGTTGCTGACGGCGCCGCCGCTGTACCTGCCCGGCGCCATCGGGTCCCCGGTAACACCGGTCGCCACGATCTGACCCATCCACAGGCCGCGCCCCCGGGCGCGGCCTTTTGCATTGGGGCCCTCTGGCGCGCTCAGGTTTTCAGCACGGATGCCGTGTCGTCCGGGATTTCCCGGCGTTCCGCGCGGCAGGGGTGTTAAATTGAATTGACTAGTCATTTCATCTGAACATGTGCTGGGCCCACTCGCACCTGTTTTCCCGAGCCGAGCGCTGACGCCAAAGATCGGACCGCCGGCTTTCCAACCGAGAGACCGCCCATGCTGACCTGCAAATCGAAGATATTCGGCCTGTCGCTGGCCGCCCTGACGGCCGCCGGCGCGCTGCCCGCCATGGCCGAAACCGTGAACCTGCGGCTGGGCGAAGACCCCGGCACGCTTTACAATATCCAGACGGTGCTGGGCACGGCAAACAGCATCATCAATGGCTATATCCTTGAACGGCTTGTCTATTTCGATGCCTCGGGCACGCCGCAGCCCTGGCTGGCCGAAAGCTGGACGGTGTCCGACGACCAGACCGAGATCACGTTCAAGCTGCGCGACGGCATCATGTTCACCGACGGCACACCCTTCAACGCCGCGGCCGTCGCCGCCCAGTTCAACGCGGTTCTCGACCCGGCCAACGCCTCGCCGCAACTGGCGCTGCACGGGCCGCTGCAAAGCGTGACCGCCGATGACGACCTGACCGTGACCTTCAAGTACGGCGCGCCCTTCGCCTCGGCGTTCTCGGCGCTGGCGGGTTATGCGGGGGGCATCAATTCGCCAACCGCCGTGGAAAAGGCCGGCAACGATTACGGCCGCCACCCGGTCGGCACCGGCCCCTACATGCTGGACAGCTGGATCCCCGGCACCTCGGTCACGCTGGTGCGCAACCCCGATTACCACGAACCGCCGTTCCGCGATGACGTCGAAAACCAGGGTGCGCCCTATGCCGACAAGTTCGTCCTGACGGTGATTTCCGAAGACGGCGTCACCCAGGCCGCGCTGGAAACCGGCGAGCTGACCGCATCGATCCTGCCCGCCGACGCGATCCCGCTGTTCGACGGCAACCCGGACTTCAAGACCGTGATGGACAAGACCAGCGGCAACCTGATGTTCCTGGAATTCAACCAGCTCAAGGCGCCCTTCGACAACCCGGAGTTCCGGCGCGCCATCGGCTACGCGATCGACCGCGACTCGGCTCTGGCCGCGTCTTACGCGGGCTACGGTTCGCCCGCCTATTCGCCGCTGTCGGCGGCCATCCCCGGCTATGACCCCAAGGTCGCCGAGGACCTGGGCACCCCCTATGACCCCGCCAAGGCGACCGAGATCCTGAAGGGCCTGGGCTGGACCGACAGCAACGGCAACGGCACGCTGGACAAGGACGGGCAGGAGGCGGAATGGACGATCAAGTCCTACGCCGGGTTCTCGACCGTGGACCGCACGCTGCAGGTGATCCAGGCGAACCTGGCCGATATCGGCATCGCCGTGGATCTGGAAACCGCCGACTGGGGCGCCTTCTATCCGTCGCTGCTGGAAGACGGATGGGACATGGACCTGATGCGCTGGACCGATAGCGACCCGGACATCCTGAACCAGCTGTTCCTGGGCGACGGTCACCGCGACCACCTGAAACCCAACCCCCAGATCGACGAGATCCTGACCCGCTGCAGCCAGACCATGGAACCCGAGGCGCGGATGTCCTGCGTGTCGGACGCGCAGCGCGCGATGCTCGAGGACATGACCATCGTGCCGATCCTGACCAACTGGAACATCTACGCGACCCAGGCCAACGTCACCGGCTACCACTTCGACGCCCTGGGCTACATCCTGCCCCAGGACATCAAGACCGACTGATCCGCCAATGGCCGCCTATATCCTGCGACGTCTGCTGATGACCATTCCGGTGGTCATCGGCATCCTTCTGGTCACCTTCGCGATGAAATCCCTTATCCCGACGGACGCCGTGACGGCGCTCTATTCCGGGACCGTGTCCGAGGACAAGGCGGCCGAGGCCATCGACCAGATGCGCGACAAGTACGGGCTGAATGACGCCTGGTACGTGCAGTTCGCGCATTACATCGCCGACGTCGCCCGGGGGGACCTGGGCACGTCGATCCGCACCCGCCAGCCGGTCGCCGAGGAAATCGGCTATCGCTACGTGAATACCATGATCCTGACCGCTGCCGCGCTGGTGGTGGCGCTGATCGTGGGGCTGTCGACCGGAATCGTGTCCGCTTATTGGCGGGGGTCCTGGATCGACGAGCTGTCCATGTCCGTCGGCCTGCTGGGCATATCCATGCCGGCCTTCTTCTTCGGCCTCGCGCTGATCTTCATCTTCGCGGTCCAGCTGCAATGGCTGCCGGTGATCAATTCCGGCGGCTGGCAGGGGCTGATCCTGCCGGCGCTGTCGCTGGGCATCATCGAGGCCGCGCCGCTGTCGCGCATCACGCGCGCCAGCATGGTCGAGGTGCTGGAACAGGATTACATCAAGGCCCTGCGCGCCAAGGGCATCACCGAGGCCGGGGTGATCTTTCACCACGCGCTGCCAAATGCGCTGCTGTCGATCCTGACGATCCTCGGGCTGCAGATCGGCGGCCTTCTGGGCGGCGCCTTCATCATCGAGGTGGTCTTTGGCTGGCACGGCATCGGCGAACTGGCGGTCAAGGCCATTGGCTGGCGCGACTTTGTCATCACCCAGGCGATCATCCTGGTCAGCGCGGGCACATACGTGCTGGTGAACCTGATCGTCGACATCCTTTATGCCTGGGTCGATCCCAGGATCAGCCTGCGGTGACTGCCATGACCGACATCGCCTTCGAACCCGCCCCGCCGCGCGCCCGCACCGGGCCGCTGTCCGTCCTGCGCCGCATCTGGCGGCACCGGTCGGGCAAGATCGGGCTGTTCCTGGTGGGGCTGATCATCTTCTGCGCCCTCTTCGGCGATCACCTGACCCCCTGGGATCCGCTGAAGCTGAACATGCCCGACCGCCTGAAACCGCCAAGCGCGAAACACTGGCTGGGCACGGACGAACTGGGCCGCGACATGCTGGCCCGGATCATCGCCGGCACGCGCTACGTGCTGCTGGTTTCGGGCATCGCCACCGCCATCGCCGCAACGGGCGGCATCCTTCTGGGCCTTGTCGCCAGCGCCGGAGGCCGCTGGGCCGACATGCTGGTGATGCGGTTCGTGGACATCATGCTGGCCTTTCCCTACGTGCTGCTGCTGCTGGCGATCATCGCCATCCTGGGGCCGTCGCTGATCACCGCGCTGGTGGCCGTCGGCATCGCGTCGATCCCCGGGTATGCGCGTCTGGTCCGGGCCGAGGCGCTGAGTGTGCGCGAAACCGAATATGCCGAGGCGATGCGCGTGCTGGGCGCCGGGCGCTGGCGGATCACCTTCGGGACGGTCCTGCCCAATATCCTGTCGCCGCTGGTCATCTACATCTCCTATTCCATGCCGCTGGCTGTTCTGTCGGCCTCGTCGCTGTCGTTCCTGGGCCTTGGCGCGCAACCGCCCCTGCCGGAATGGGGCGCGATGCTGGTGCAGTCGCGCACCTTCCTGCGCACCGCCTGGTGGGTGGTGGCATCGCCGGGTTTCGCGATCTTCTTCTCGATCCTGGGCATGAACCTTCTGGGCAACGCGCTGCGCGACGTGCTCGATCCGAGGACACGCGCATGAATGCCCTGCTGAAGGTCGAAGGACTGGTCACCGAATTCCCCACCGATGATGGCACTGTGCGCGCCGTCGACGGCGTGTCCCTGCAGGTGGGCGAGGGCGAGGTGCTGGGCCTTGTCGGGGAAAGCGGGTCGGGCAAGACCGTGACGGCGCTGTCGCTTCTGCGGCTGGTGTCGGACCCGGGCCGGATCGCGGCCGGGTCGATCACCTTCGACGGCACCGATATCATGTCCCTGTCGCGCGCCCAGATGACGGGCCTTCGCGGCAACGCGATTTCCATGGTCTTCCAGCAGCCCCGCGCCAGCCTCGACCCGGTCCAGCGCGTCGGCAAGCAGATCGCCGAACTGTTCATCCGCCACCGGGGCACGCCCAGGCGCGCCGCCATGGTGGACGCGATCGAGCTGCTGCGCCGCGTCGGCATCCCCGACCCGGACCGCCGGGCGCGATCCTATCCGCATGAACTGTCGGGCGGGCAGGCGCAGCGGGTGATGATCGCCATGGCGCTGGCCCTGAAGCCCCGGTTGCTGATCGCCGATGAACCGACCACCGCGCTTGACGTGACGATCCAGGCGCAGATCCTCGACCTGCTGCGCAACCTCTGCCGGGAAACCGGCACGGCGATGATCCTGGTTACCCACGACCTGGGCGTCGTGGCGCAAACCGCCGACCGCGTCGCCGTCATGTACGCCGGCCAGATCGTCGAGGAACAGACCGTCACCGGTCTTTTCGATGCGCCGCGCCACCCCTATACGCAGGCGCTGCTCAGCTCGATGCCGGTACAGGGCAGGGCGCAGCACCGCCTGACCCAGCTGCCCGGCAACGTGCCGCGCCCCGGCATGATGCCCCCGGCCTGCCGCTTCGCGCCCCGCTGTGCGAAACGCGTCGACCTAGGCCTGACCCGCTGCACGCTTGAGGCGCCGCCGCTGATCCCCGTGGGCCAGGGCTCCAGCCGCTGCTGGCTGGCGACGGAGGAGACATGATGACCGCCCCGATCCTCGATATCCGCCACGCCAAGGTGCATTACCCGGTCCGCCGGGGCGTGCTGCAAAAGGCGACGTCCTTCGTGCACGCCGTCGACGACGTCAGCCTGTCGGTCGCGCCCGGCGAAACGCTGGGGCTGGTGGGGGAAAGCGGTTGCGGGAAATCAACGCTGGGCCGGGCGATCCTCGGGCTCAGGGGGCTGACCGACGGCACGATCCGCTTCCGGGGGCAAAGCCTTGAAGGCCTGTCGCCCACCGACGAAGCCGCCCTGCGCCGCGACCTGCAGCTGATCTTCCAGGATCCCTATGCCTCGCTGGATCCGCGCGCCACCATCGGCGCCACGATCCGCGCCGGGCTGAAGATCCACCGCATCGGCAAGGCCTCGCAACAGCGGAACCGGGTGGCGCAGATCATGCGCCAGGTCGGGCTGGACCCGGCGTTGGCCGACCGTTATCCGCACGAATTCTCGGGCGGGATGCGCCAGCGGGTGGTGATGGCCCGCGCGCTGGTGCTGAACCCGAAACTGGTGGTCTGCGACGAACCGACCTCGGCGCTCGACGTCTCGGTCCAGTCGCAGATCCTGAACCTGTTCCAGGACCTGCAGGAACAGATGGGCCTGACGCTGCTTTTCATCTCGCACAACCTGGCGGTGGTCGAACACATGGCCGACCGCGTTGCGGTGATGTACCTGGGCCGCATCGTCGAAATCGCGGAAACCGAACGGCTGTTCCGCGCGCCCCGCCACCCCTATACCCGGGCCCTGATCGATGCGATCCCGGTGCCCGATCCGCACAACCGCATGCCGCCGCCGCAGCTGGGCGGCGATCTGCCAAGCGCGGAAAACCTGCCCGGCGGCTGCCGGTTCCGCACGCGCTGCCCGCTGGCCATGGCCCGCTGCGCCGAGGCGGAACCGGACCTGACAGGCCCGGCCGCGCATCGCACCGCCTGCTGGCTGACCGAAGGGGAGGGCACATGACCACCGAAGACACACCCAGGACCGTGCCATCGACGGCGCCCGCGCTGGACGTCTATTACCTGGAAAGCGTCGAACAGGTGAAGGTTCTGGCCGAACCGATCCGCTACCGCATGTCGATCCTTCTGGAACGGCCCCGCACCTGCGCGGGTCTGGCCCGCCTGCTGGGCCTGTCGCGGGCCAAGGCGCATTACCACCTGAAACAGCTGGAACAGGTCGGCCTCGCGATCCCCGACGCCGAGGTGCTGAAGAACGGCATCGTCGAGAAATACTACATCTCGGTGGGGCGGATGCTGAACTTTGGCCAGCTGATCCCCAACGACGGATCCGTCCCGCCCGGCAATGTCGCGCCCGAAACCTTCGGCGCGATCTCGTCCTTCCTGGCCGCCATGCTGGACGTCAGCCGCGAGAACGCCAGCGCCGTTTCCAGCGCCGAGGCGCTGAAGAAGGGGTACTTCTTCGACTTCGAAGCCTCCCTGACCGAGGACCAGTACCGCGCCGTCCGCCGCCGCCTTGTCGACATGAGCGAGGAAATCGTCTCGCTCTCGCGCGCCAATCTCGAAGGGCCGCCCGACGCGGACCTCGTGAGCTTTCACATCACCAATTACCTGACCACCACCCCCGGCCAGCCGCCGGAAGACGATACCGAGGAAGACCCATGCACAGCCTGACCGAACAGGACATCCTTGACCTTCTGCCCAAGGCGCCCGAGGGCCAGGCCGATCGCTGGCCCGGCAGCGCCATGGCGATCCTGAGGGGCGACGACGTGCAGACGATGCTGTGCCACGGGCTGGCCAGCGTCGAACACCGGGTGGCGATCACCGACACGACGGTCTTCCGCATCGCGTCCGTCACCAAGCATTTCCTGTGCGCCGCCGTGGTGATCCTGGCCGACGAAGGCAAGCTGGACATCGACGCGCCCCTGGTCACCTACCTGCCGGGCATGCAACCCATCCCGGGCAGCGCCACGTTGCGCCAGGCGATGACCAACACGTCGGGCATCCGCGATCACCTGGAACTGTGGTACATCGCCGGCGGCGGGTTGCAGGTGCCGCACCGGCTGCGCGACAGCATCCGGCTGTGCGAACGCCAGGAAGACACCAACTTCGCGCCCGGCAGCTCTTACCTGTATTCCAACGCCAACTTCCTGCTGCTGTCCAAGATCGTCGAAGATGCCGCGGGCCAGTCGCTGGCGGCGTTCCTGGATGACAGGTTCTTCACCCCCCTGGGCATGACCCGCACCGCCCTGCGCGTGGTCCATCACGAGGTCGTCGACGACCTCGCAACCCCGTACACGGTGCGCGACAAGACCATGCTGGAACGTGGCCGCATGACGACCGAGATCTGGGGCGAAGGCGCGATCCAGTCCTGCCTGAAAGACCTGGTCACCTGGGCCCGCTATGTCCGCGCCGATCCCGACGGGATCATCGCGCGGCTGAAGGAACCGGCCGTCTATACCAGCGGCGTCACCGGCACCTACGGGCTGGGCTTGCGGTCCGCCGCCTGGCGGGGCATGGCCACCGTGTCGCACACCGGTCTCTGGCCCGGCTACCTGACCGAATTCCTGCGGTTCGAGGACGCGGATGTCACGCTGATCTGCCTGTCGAACGTCAACGCGCTGGATCCCTGGACAGTGCATCGCAAAATGGCCGAAAAGCTCTTTCCCGAGGCGCCTGAACCAACCTCCGTCACCCCCGACGCGACCGCCTGGGCCAAGGTTTGCGAGGCCGGGACCTGGTACAACCCCAAGACGCTGGACTGGATCCGGTTCGCCGAAATCGACGGCAAACCGACCATGGCGACCTTCGGCGAACCCGCGCCGCTGATCTGCCCCGAACCGACCCTGCTGGCGCCCGGCTTCGACGGGTCCGACTACGCGGGTTTCGACATCTCTACCGCGGCACAGGGCACCGTCACGATCCGCATGTGCCACGGCGGCACGACCCCGCTGGTGCCGCTGTCGTCGCTGCCCGAAGGCGCGGCCCGGGCGCTGCTGCCCGGCACCTGGTATTGCCGCGAGACCGACAGCAAGCTGATCATCGGGTCCCCGGACGCGGGCTTTCCGATCGACACCCCCGCCTATCGCGGCCACGACTGGACCAGCACGCTGCTGGACGGCGGCCTGTTGATGATCGAGGACGCAACCGGCCCCTGGCCCCGCCGCTTCTGGCTGAAGGCCGAGGCCGGCGATCCGGACACGCTGGTCATGACCGGCCCGCGCGTCCGCCGGCTGGTCTTTCGCCGGCTCTGACACCGGGTTTTTGCATCGGGCCCTTTGCACCGGGCCCTTTGCATCGGCCTTGATACCGGCCGTCTGGTCCGAATGATCCCATCGCCCCGCATGGCCCCCATGCGGGGCGATGCCGTTCTGTGACCCATTTCACAGAGCCGGACACGGCCCCGTGATAGGAATCTGCATCGGCCGTGCCGACACGTTTTTTCGATTGAGCTACCCCCCGAAATTCGGACACTGACATAAGCTACGATTTGCAGTCTGCTGATCTTCGACGAGAAGGAGATCAGAGATGTCGAAACGGAAGCAGCACGCGCCTGAGTTCAAGGCGAAGGTCGCGCTGGAAGCCCTGAAAGGCGAGGAGACGGCCGCCGAGCTGGCAAGCCGGTTCGGGGTGCATCCGACGATGATCCATCAATGGAAGCGAGCCCTGCTCGAAGGCGCCTCCGGTGTGTTCGAGCGCGGGGGCCGCAAGAAGCCCGAGATTGACGAGGAGCAGGTGAAGGAGCTCCACGCCAAGATCGGGGAGCTGGCGGTGGCCAACTCTTTTTTGGAACGAAAGCTGAAGCCCTGGGGCGGGAAGTGAGGCGCGGCATGATCGAGCCGGACCACCCGGACCTGTCGATCGGCCAGCAGTGCAAGCTGCTGTCGATCGCGCGCTCGTCTTTCTACTACACGCCCAAGGGCGAGTCTGAGCGGAACCTCGGCCTGATGCGGCGGATCGACGAGCAGTTCCTGGAGACGCCGTTCTTCGGCGTTCGGCAGATGACCTGGCATCTGCGTAACGACGGACACCTTGTGAACGAGAAGCGCATCCGGCGACTGATGCGCCTGATGGGGCTAATGCCGATTTACGAGAAGCCCAACACGAGCAGGCCGACGAAGGGCCACAAGACCTATCCCTACCTGCTCAGAGGTCTGCGGGTGGAACGCCCGAACCAGGTCTGGTGCTCGGATATCACCTACCTGCCCATGCGGCGCGGGTTCCTATACCTCGTGGCGATCATGGACTGGCACACCCGCAAGGTCCTGTCCTGGCGGATCTCGAACACGCTGGAGGCCGACTTCTGTGTCGAGGCGCTGAACGAGGCCATCCACAAGTTCGGCCCGCCAGAGATAATGAATACAGATCAGGGATCCCAGTTCACCTCCTTTGCCTGGACGGATCGGCTCCGCCGGTCCAGCGTGCGCATATCGATGGATGGGAAAGGCCGGTTCCTCGACAACATCTTCATCGAGAGGCTGTGGCGCACCCTGAAATACGAGTGCGTCTACCTGCATGCCTGGGAGACCGGATCGGAGACGAAAGCGGCCATCCGGAAATGGATGAGCTTCTACAACAACCAGCGCCCGCATTCAGCCCTGGGCGGCCAGCCTCCGGCGCTGGTCTACTGGCAGAGAAATGATATCAACCAACCCGATCAGCAGGTGCAACGAGTAGCTAAATTTACGCCAGATCCTGTCCAATAGATGGGGAGTAGCTCAGAGAGCGCGAGTCGCATTTCGCCGAACAACGCTCCAGAAAGCTAGAAGAGATCTTCGAACGCACTGATAAAGCTTAAGAAAAGCTACCACCTCACACAGAAGGAGGATGACTTATGCTGCGAGAAATCCAGCTCATCTCTACGCAACAGCTGGCTGAGCATCTTGGCTATGAAAAAGTTTCGGCGTCTTTCTATGACTTCTGCCGTCATCTTCGTATCGCGCCAGTGCCAGGTCGTCGGGGCTGGTACGATCCAAAGCTGGTGCGCTCGAGGCTCGACCAAGCGCAAGGCATGGAGCGCACGGCAGAGGGCCTCAGCGTCAGTTCGACAACCTTGGTTGAAAGAAGGAGGACTCGCCTTGGTAAGGCATAGGCTTCCGAAGGGAGTTCACCGTGTTCGGCGAAGGGTAAAGGGCGGAGTAAAGTACCACTTCTATGCATGGCGTGGCGGCCCTAAGTTCTGGGAGGATGTCACCCCATACCCGGTGTTGCCTGAGTTTTTCCAAGCATTCGCGGCTTGCACTGCGCAGCAAAAGTCTAACGCCAATCTAATCGACGGTTTGGTAACTGATTTTCTAAGTAGCGACGCGATGCCACCCAAAGCTCGCTCTCGGGAGGATGTCGAACTCTGGATCAAAAGGTTTCAGGTCGAGTTCGGTGAAGACCCCATTGCCATGTTCGAAGAGCCTGCCTCTCGTGCCGAACTCAACAGCTGGCGCAAGCGCTGGATACACTCGCCAAAACAGTACGACATGGCGGGGACGCACGTTGTCAAGCTGCTGAATTGGGCCGTCAGCGAGGGGAGGCTCAAGGAGCATCACTGTAAGCTACTCAAAAAGCTCTATGTAGCAAATCGCAGTGAGATCGTTTGGACACCCGCTGATATCAAAGCATTGTAACCGCCCGATTGTGGCCGCCTGCCGGAAGGAGACGTGACGGTCTAAGACACGTGCATAACGACGTCGCAAATGACGTGTCTTAGGTGGAGGGGCCATGCGGGGTGATATCCTTGGCGTTGAGCGGTGGCGCCGGTGTGGCGATGACGACAAGCTTGCGATCGTGAGCTCGGTTGGCGTGGACGGCGCGACGGTCACGCAGGTGGCGCAGCGCCACGAGATTACCCGGCAGCAGATTTACGCATGGCGGCACGAGTTGAAGAAGAAGGGGCTTTGGTCGCCGGACCAAGGTGCTGTCTTCCTGCCGATTGATGTTCCGGCCCTTGAGAGCGCGCCAACGGAGGCGGCGCCGGTTGGGTCGGTGGTGGTGGAGCTCCGCCTTGCCAAAGGGCGCTGCCTCCGGTTCGACAGCGCGATGGACGGAGCGGTGCTGACCCGGTTGATCCGGGCGGTGGAGGCGGCATGATCGGGCCGGGCACTGGTGTGCGTGTCTATCTCGCCTGCGGCGTGACCGACATGCGGAAAGGGATCGCGGGCCTGGCGGCCCTTGCACAGGATGTCCTGCGTCAGAAGCCGACAGGCGGTGCGGTCTTTGCCTTCCGCGGGCGCCGGGGTGATCGCCTGAAGCTGCTTTACTGGGACGGCCAGGGTTTCTGCCTCTATTACAAGGTCCTCGAGCGGGGGCGCTTTCCTTGGCCGGGCGCCGGTGACGGGGCGGTCCGGCTGACCTCGGCGCAACTTGCGATGCTATGGGAAGGGATCGATTGGCGGCGGCCGGACTGGGGCGCGCCGCCCGCGCGGGTGGGGTGATTATCCACCTGTTTTGCCTTGTTTTTATGGCGCTCTCTCGGGGTGCGTGATACATGCGGGCATGTCGAATTCCACCGCTTCTCTGCCCGACGATCCCGCCCTGTTGAAGGCGATGATCGCCGTCTTGCAGGCCGAGAACGAGAAGATGTCGGCCTCCCTGCGCGCGCATGATCTGCTGGTCCAGGCGCTGCGGGCGCGGATCGCAAAGCTGCAAAAGCAGGCCTTCGGGGCGAACTCGGAGAAGATCGAGCGCGAGATCGAACAGCTCGAACTGGCGCTCGAGGATCTGCAGGTCGCCATGGCCGAAGGTGACGACAGTCCACACGACGAGAGCGATACGGCGAAGGCGCCACCCGGGGGCGAAGCCGACCGGAAAAAGCCACGTCGCCGTCCCCGGGTCTCCGAAAGCACGCCGCGCGAACGTCGCGAACTCGATCCGGGTGACAGCTGCCCGGACTGTGGTGGGGATTTGCGGGTCGTCGGGGAGGACGTGAGCGAGTTGCTGGACATGATCACCGCCCAGCTGAAGGTCATCGAGATCGCTCGGGTGAAGAAATCCTGCCGGCGGTGCGAGAAGATGGTGCAGAGCCCGGCTCCCAGCCGGCCGATCCCGGGCAGCATGGCCGGCCCCGGATTGCTGGCTCATATCCTCGTGTCGAAGTTCGACGATCACCTGCCATTGTATCGGCTGAACGAGATCTTCGCCCGGATCGGCGCCGACATCCCGGACACCACCCTGGTGGATTGGTGCGGCAGGGCTATGCGGGTCCTGCTGCCTCTGACCGACCGGATCGAGGCCGAAATCATGGCCAGTGACGTTCTCCATGCCGATGATACGCCAATCCGGGTTCTGGATCGCTCCCGCCGGGACAAAGGGCTCGGCAAGGGGGTGAAACAGGGGCGCATATGGGCCTATGTCCGCGATCAGCGCCCATGGTCTGGCGCCGCGCCGCCCGGCGCGGTCTATTACTTCTCACCCGACCGGAAAGGCGAGCATCCCCGACACCATTTGCGGGACAGCAGCGGTATCCTGCAGGCCGACGCGTATACCGGCTTCAAGCCGCTCTATGAACGACGCGCTGACGGCAGCTCCCAGTTCAGGGAAGCCGCCTGCTGGGCGCATCTGAGGCGTGACTTCCACGACATCTGGACCGCCAACAAGTCAGAGATCGCCCGGGAAGCCCTCGACCGGATCGGCAAGCTCTACGACATCGAGCGCGAGTTCTCCGGGCAACCGGCGCAGGCGCGCCTCGCCGTGCGCCGGGAGCACAGCCAGCCCAAGGTCGAGGCCTTCAAAACCTGGGCCGAAGCGCAGTTGACCCGCATACCGGGCAAGGGCGACCTGGCGAAAGCCTTCCGTTATGCGCTCAGCCGCTGGCCCTCCTTCATCCTGTTCCTGCAGGATGGCCGCGTCGCTATCGACAACAACGCCGCTGAACGGGCAATGCGCCCCATCGGTATCGGTCGGAAAAACTGGCTCTTCGCCGGCGCCGACACCGGCGGCGAAACCCTGGCCCGCGCCATGACACTGATCGAAACCGCCAAGATGAACGGACTCGATCCGCAGGCCTATCTGGCGGACGTGCTCGACCGCATCCACGACCACAAGATCAACAGGCTCGATGAATTGCTTCCATGGAATTGGAGCACTGAGCACCCCAACGCCGCTGCTGATTAGCCCGCGGTGCCAATCGGGCGGTTACAAAGCATTTAACACAGTTGCACCTCAATGGGTGCAGCGAATCCTGATGCTGGGCTGTGAGACTGGTTTGCGCGTGTCAGACTTGGTCGAGGTTCGGAAAGATCACTTTGAGGAAACCTCGAGCGGGAAGCGTCTGCGTTTCAAGACAAGCAAGCGAGGGCGCATTGCATATATTCCCGTGACTGACGGCTTGCGGGCGCTGTTGGAAGCGACGCCCGATGAGCAAGAAACACTGCTGGTAAGCCAGCTTGGTCATCCTCTGACCCCTCGCTGGGCATCTAATCAGATCACGAAATGGCGGCGCGAAGCCAAGGTGCCACCTTGGGATGATGGCCGTGAGAAAACCCTGGCAGATACACGAGGCACAGCTGCGACGCGATTGCTCAATGCGGACCTATCTTTGCGCCAGATCGCAACGCTAATGGGCTGGTCAGCTCGTTACGCGTCGCAGGTCATCGAAATCTATGCGCGTGTCAGCCCTGACGAAAGTGACGAAGTTAGGCGAAAGCTCGAACGGGCTAAACAGCAGGAGAACATGCAATGATTGTAAACGCACCTGTAAACGGCAGTGCCATTACACCGAGAAGGATGACGCAAGTACTTGAAAGTAAATGGAGGCGAGTACCGGAATCGAACCGGTGTACACGGATTTGCAATCCGGCCGAAAATTCAAGCATTTCAAAGTGTAGTTGTTTCGAAACCTAACCCGACAAAGCGTGAACATTACGGGAATGTTTCAACGGCGCTCCTGCCTCTCTCGGCAAGTGATTGGAGCGCAGCATGAGCCACCGCGCGACGAACTGGGCGATCCAGCAACGCGGTTTAGAACCCGCGACCAAGCTCCTGCTATGGCAACTCGCTGACCGGCACAACGCAGACACCGGTCGCTGCGATCCTTCTCAGGAGCGCTTAGCTGACGACTGCGAAATGAGCCGCGCGACGGTCAACCGCCATCTCAAGAAGCTGGAGGCTGCCGGCCTGATCCGCCGTGTTCAACGGATCGATCGTAACCGCCCGATTGGCACCGCGGGCTAATCAGCAGCGGCGTTGGGGTGCTCAGTGCTCCAATTCCATGGAAGCAATTCATCGAGCCTGTTGATCTTGTGGTCGTGGATGCGGTCGAGCACGTCCGCCAGATAGGCCTGCGGATCGAGTCCGTTCATCTTGGCGGTTTCGATCAGTGTCATGGCGCGGGCCAGGGTTTCGCCGCCGGTGTCGGCGCCGGCGAAGAGCCAGTTTTTCCGACCGATACCGATGGGGCGCATTGCCCGTTCAGCGGCGTTGTTGTCGATAGCGACGCGGCCATCCTGCAGGAACAGGATGAAGGAGGGCCAGCGGCTGAGCGCATAACGGAAGGCTTTCGCCAGGTCGCCCTTGCCCGGTATGCGGGTCAACTGCGCTTCGGCCCAGGTTTTGAAGGCCTCGACCTTGGGCTGGCTGTGCTCCCGGCGCACGGCGAGGCGCGCCTGCGCCGGTTGCCCGGAGAACTCGCGCTCGATGTCGTAGAGCTTGCCGATCCGGTCGAGGGCTTCCCGGGCGATCTCTGACTTGTTGGCGGTCCAGATGTCGTGGAAGTCACGCCTCAGATGCGCCCAGCAGGCGGCTTCCCTGAACTGGGAGCTGCCGTCAGCGCGTCGTTCATAGAGCGGCTTGAAGCCGGTATACGCGTCGGCCTGCAGGATACCGCTGCTGTCCCGCAAATGGTGTCGGGGATGCTCGCCTTTCCGGTCGGGTGAGAAGTAATAGACCGCGCCGGGCGGCGCGGCGCCAGACCATGGGCGCTGATCGCGGACATAGGCCCATATGCGCCCCTGTTTCACCCCCTTGCCGAGCCCTTTGTCCCGGCGGGAGCGATCCAGAACCCGGATTGGCGTATCATCGGCATGGAGAACGTCACTGGCCATGATTTCGGCCTCGATCCGGTCGGTCAGAGGCAGCAGGACCCGCATAGCCCTGCCGCACCAATCCACCAGGGTGGTGTCCGGGATGTCGGCGCCGATCCGGGCGAAGATCTCGTTCAGCCGATACAATGGCAGGTGATCGTCGAACTTCGACACGAGGATATGAGCCAGCAATCCGGGGCCGGCCATGCTGCCCGGGATCGGCCGGCTGGGAGCCGGGCTCTGCACCATCTTCTCGCACCGCCGGCAGGATTTCTTCACCCGAGCGATCTCGATGACCTTCAGCTGGGCGGTGATCATGTCCAGCAACTCGCTCACGTCCTCCCCGACGACCCGCAAATCCCCACCACAGTCCGGGCAGCTGTCACCCGGATCGAGTTCGCGACGTTCGCGCGGCGTGCTTTCGGAGACCCGGGGACGGCGACGTGGCTTTTTCCGGTCGGCTTCGCCCCCGGGTGGCGCCTTCGCCGTATCGCTCTCGTCGTGTGGACTGTCGTCACCTTCGGCCATGGCGACCTGCAGATCCTCGAGCGCCAGTTCGAGCTGTTCGATCTCGCGCTCGATCTTCTCCGAGTTCGCCCCGAAGGCCTGCTTTTGCAGCTTTGCGATCCGCGCCCGCAGCGCCTGGACCAGCAGATCATGCGCGCGCAGGGAGGCCGACATCTTCTCGTTCTCGGCCTGCAAGACGGCGATCATCGCCTTCAACAGGGCGGGATCGTCGGGCAGAGAAGCGGTGGAATTCGACATGCCCGCATGTATCACGCACCCCGAGAGAGCGCCATAAAAACAAGGCAAAACAGGTGGATAATCACCCCACCCGCGCGGGCGGCGCGCCCCAGTCCGGCCGCCGCCAATCGATCCCTTCCCATAGCATCGCAAGTTGCGCCGAGGTCAGCCGGACCGCCCCGTCACCGGCGCCCGGCCAAGGAAAGCGCCCCCGCTCGAGGACCTTGTAATAGAGGCAGAAACCCTGGCCGTCCCAGTAAAGCAGCTTCAGGCGATCACCCCGGCGCCCGCGGAAGGCAAAGACCGCACCGCCTGTCGGCTTCTGACGCAGGACATCCTGTGCAAGGGCCGCCAGGCCCGCGATCCCTTTCCGCATGTCGGTCACGCCGCAGGCGAGATAGACACGCACACCAGTGCCCGGCCCGATCATGCCGCCTCCACCGCCCGGATCAACCGGGTCAGCACCGCTCCGTCCATCGCGCTGTCGAACCGGAGGCAGCGCCCTTTGGCAAGGCGGAGCTCCACCACCACCGACCCAACCGGCGCCGCCTCCGTTGGCGCGCTCTCAAGGGCCGGAACATCAATCGGCAGGAAGACAGCACCTTGGTCCGGCGACCAAAGCCCCTTCTTCTTCAACTCGTGCCGCCATGCGTAAATCTGCTGCCGGGTAATCTCGTGGCGCTGCGCCACCTGCGTGACCGTCGCGCCGTCCACGCCAACCGAGCTCACGATCGCAAGCTTGTCGTCATCGCCACACCGGCGCCACCGCTCAACGCCAAGGATATCACCCCGCATGGCCCCTCCACCTAAGACACGTCATTTGCGACGTCGTTATGCACGTGTCTTAGACCGTCACGTCTCCTTCCGGCAGGCGGCCACAATCGGGCGGTTACGATCGATCCGAAGACAAAACGGCAGGAGAACACCGCCTATCTTCTCGCCTTCGACAACGATTTCTCCGCGTCTCAATCTGAGACACGGGCCGTGTCTCAAATCGAGCCCGAGCCGTGTCTCAAATCGGACGATAGCCGAGTCTCAAATTGCGACACTAACCCTGTAAGGGAACCAGGAAGAGAACCTGTGTGCGCCGCTGACGCGCCGCCGCACACACATTCGGTTTTCGATGAATTCTGGGAGGCGTATCCGCGAACGAGGAACCGTGAGGCGACGGAGCGGGTGTTCGCCGAAGCCTTGCAGGCTGGTGCCGAACCGTCCGCGATAATCGCTGGGGCCAAAGGCTATGCGGCTGAGAATGCGGACAATGGCCGGCAATACATCGCCTTCTCCGACAACTGGCTGCGGAATCGGCGCTGGCTCGACTACGCGCCGCAGGAGGGCAAGCCGAAGGCCGACGCGGCCGCGTTTTGGGCCAGTGCCGTGACCGCCGGGAAGTTCATCCCGCAGAGTGCAATCCAGCCGCACCTGGCCCGCGAGATCATCGCGCGCCGCCTCGCCACGCCTGCCCAACTCAAGGCAGTGGGGGTGGAAGTATGAGCAACTCAGACACGAAGAACAAAAATGACCCGCTCACCGAGATCGGGAGCGGGTCACGAATAAGGTGTGGGATTCGAACCCACGAGGCCCGTAAAGGCCTGCTCAGGTCTAAACTGAGTGCAATCGACCACTCTGCCAACCTTCCACAATCGACCCTAAGGTCTGGTGGCCCTGAAACAGTTAAGAACTCCATACACGGCCTGCCCGCGAAAGTCCAGATATTTGGTCCCAATAGCGGGCTACTTGTGGGGGGGTGTCAACGCGGGTCGGGGTCTTCCTCTCGCTCTCCCAAAAAAATCCGGGGGAAGCGATGACCGCTGAGACCGTGATTTCCTTCCTCGAAGCCCTGCGCATCACCGAAGGCCCGAAGGCTGGGGAACCGCTGCGGCTGGCGGATTTCCAGAAACGCTTTGTGCGCGGCGCGATGGCCGATGGCGTCATGGTGGCCTGTCTCAGCATCGGACGGGGTAATGCCAAGACCGCGCTTTCGGCGGGTGTGGCGTTGGGTGCGCTCATGGGCGTTTGGGACACTCAGCCGCGCCGCGAGATCATCATTGCCGCCCGAAACCGGGATCAGGGTAAGACCGCGTTCGGGTTTGCCGAGGGGTTCATTGACGGGCTGAGCGAGGAAGAACGGGAACGCTTCACCATCCGGCGCGGGTCGCGGTTGGAAATCGAATACGGCGAGAGCGGCGGCGGGTTGTTGCGCGTGATTGCCGCCGATGGCCGGTCCATCCTAGGCGGGGCGCCGACGCTGGCAATCCTTGATGAGCGGGCCGCGTGGGAACGCGAGAAAGGCGACAACCTCGAAAACGCCATTCTCTCGGGGCTGGGGAAGCGGGACGGCAAGGCGCTGATCATCTCGACTTCGGCACCGGACGACGCCAACACCTTCTCTCGCTGGCTCGATGAACCGCCGCCCGGCACCTATGTGCAGGAGCATCGCCCGGAATTCGGGTTGCCGGCCGATGATCTGGATTCGCTGCTCATTGCCAATCCCGGCGCGAGCGAGGGCATCGGCGCTTCGCCGGAATGGCTCGTGTCTCAGGCTCGGCGCGCGATTGCGCGGGGCGGTTCCGCCCTGTCCAGCTTCCGCAACCTCAACCGCAACGAACGTGTTTCGACCGAGGATCGTTCGGTTGTCGTGACCGTGGACGAATGGCTTTCGGCTGAAGTCGCGCCCGAAGACCTGCCCGAAAGGGCGGGGCCGTGCATTCTGGGCGTCGATCTGGGCGGCTCGCGTTCTATGTCGGCTTCCGCCGCGTTCTGGCCCGAAACCGGACGCCTGGAAGCCGTCGGCACCTTCCCGGCCAATCCTTCGCTCGCAGATCGTGGCGCCTCGGACGGCGTGGGCGACCGATATGAGCAAATGGCCGGGCGCGGTGAGTTGAATACCCTCGGGGAACAGACCGTGCCGCCCGGCCCGTGGCTGGCCGAGATCGTGCGCCGCCTCGATGGCATCACCCCGGCCTGCATTGTGGGCGACCGTTTCCGCCATGCGGAATTTTCCGAGGCGATGGACAAGGCGGGGCTGACGCGGGTGCCGTTCATCTGGCGCGGGTTCGGCTGGAAAGACGGGGCCGAAGACATTGAGCGGTTCCGGCGCTGCCTGTTTGAAGGCCGGGTGCAAACCGTGCCCTCGCTGCTTCTGCGGTCGGCTTTCGCGGATGCGATCACGCTCATTGACCCGGCGGGGAACCACAAGCTCGCCAAGGGGCGCTCGCTGGGGCGTATCGACGCTGCGGCGGCGACAATCCTTGCCGTGGCCGAGGGGATGCGCCGAATTGCTCGGCCCGAGAGGCGCGGGGGGCGCATCGCATGGGCATGAACCGCCGCCGCTCCGATTTCGCACGGCATAGTGCCCGCGTGACGCGCGGGCCGCGCTGGAAGGCGCTGCGCTTGCAGGCGCTCGAACGGGACGAATGGCAGTGCGTCCGCTGCGGCGCTCGCAAGGGGCTTGAGGTCGATCATGTCGAGCCGGTCAGGGACCGACCCGACCTCGCCTATCGGCTGTCCAATCTCCAATGTCTCTGCGGCCACTGCCACGCCCGTAAGACCCGGATCGAGGTGGGGCACAAGCCGCTTCCCCCCGAGCGCGCCCGGTGGCGCGACCTCCTGCGCCAGATGGCGCTCAACCCTGTCGAGCATGAAAGGAAAACCAATGCTTGAGTCTGTCCGTATCCAGCGCCGCCAGTCGGAAATCCGTCAGGCGCTGGCCGAACTGGTCGGCAAGGAAAAGCCGACCGAAGACGAAACCCGCCAGATGGACGAACTGGACCGCGAATATCGGACCAATGAAAGCCGCTATCGCGCCGCCCTCGTGGCCGAAGATACCGAACGCCGCGAGGCGGGCGAGGAACTCGAAACCCGCGCGGGCCGCGAATGGGACGAGCTCGTCGCGGGCTATGAACTGCGCCAGGCGGTTCTCGCGCTGGACGAAGGTCGCGCACTCACCGGCCAAACGGCGGAGATCGTGCAGGAAATGCGCGAGGCCAACGGCTATCGCGGCGTGCCTGTCCCCCTCATGGCGCTGGAACAGCGGGCGGGCGAAACCATCGCATCCGCTACCCCGAACCCGACCGTCACGCGCCCGATCATCGACCGTCTGTTTCCGTCCAGCGTGGCGGCGCGTCTGGGCGTCCAGACCATCAACATCGCCAGCGGCTCGACCGAATGGCCGGTGGCCACGTCCGGTGCGGTGGCGGGCTGGGCCGCGACCGAAACCGGCTCTGTCGGGGATGCTTCGGCCTTCGCCACGGCAGAGAAATCGCTGTCGCCCGACAACACCTTGGGCGCACATCTGCGCGTGACCCGCAAGGCGATGAAGCAATCCGGCGATGGCCTGGAACAGGCGATCCGGCGCGACCTCGCGGCGGCAATTGGCACGACACTGGATGCGGTGGTGTTCACCGGCACCGGGGCCGATGGCCAGCCGCTTGGCATCATCGCGGGCGCGGCGACATATGGCATCGCCAGCACGTCCATCGGCGCCGTCGCGACCTGGGCGGCAATCCGTGCGGAAGTGATTGCGTTCATGCAGGGCAACGCGGCGTCCTCGCCTTCCGATGTGCGGGTGGCCTTCGGCCCAACGGTCTGGGGCGATCTGGACGACGCGCTGATCACCGGCACGGCGGTATCCGAACTGGACCGCATGACCCGCCAGATTCCGGCGGCAAATCAGGCGCTGGCCAATGCGCTGGACCCGTCCACGGCGGTTCTCGCCACGGCGGCGGGCGGTATCGCTCCGGCGTTCCTTGGTGTTTACGGTGGGGTGGACCTGATCAGGGACGTTTTCACGGATGCTCAGTCCGGCGGGCTGCGTCTCACCGGCCTGCTGACTGCTGACGTGACGGTCGCACGCGGCGCTCAGGTGCGTATCCTCACCGATCTGGCGGCGGCTTGATAATGCTGACGGGCTTCGCGCATGGCGAACTTATCCTTGAGGAGCGGGCCGCGAAATCGCGCGCCCGCCGGCTCAAGGGAACGTTCCCCTATGGAAAACTGACGACGATTTCGGACGGAGGCCGCAATGGTGGCCGTCCGAAAAAGGAAACCTTCGCGCCTCGTGCTTTCGCCTACAATGTCGAGCGTGAAGACGTGAATATCCTGTTCTTGTCCGGCCACCGCTACGACCGACCTCTGGCGAGCCGCGCTGCGGGAACTCTCCGGCTCAAGGACGCGGACGATGCGTTGCACATGGAAGCAATTCTGACCGACGAAATCATGGAAACCTCATGGGCAAGGGACTTTCTTGCGGCATTCGCGGCGGGGCTTGTGATGGGGCTCAGCCCCGGATTTCGTATCCCGCCGCAATCGGCGGTGCCAGACGCCGAGAAGATCGAAGAAGAAGACCCGACCTTGGGCCGGGCGCTGATCAGAACCATCTTTGCCGCTCTGATTTACGAACTCAGCGCCGTGACGGTCGCTCAGTATGAGGATGCTGAGATTTCCGAGCGCAACTGGACCCCATCGGCGGGCGGCGTTCTGCGGCCGGCACCTGCCGTGGCCGCGCGGCGTTGGAGGCTCTGAGCATGGCGGTGACAGTGAGACAGACCGAGGGCATCCCCGAGGCGTATCCCGCCAGTCCGGCGGGTCTTTCCGCCGCAGCGGCGGCGCTGGACGCGGCAGCGATCTGGCAGCGGATCGAAGGCTGGACGGCGCATCGCTTCACGGCGCGTTCGGTGGTCTGGACGGTCGAGGGCTGCGGCGACTGGCTGCCGCCGCTGGCCCCGGCGGAAATCACCCTGGTCGAGTGCTGGGACGGGACAGGCTGGGAAGAGGCATCGGCGGGGGCAAGTCACTTGGGCGGCCTCTGCCTGCCAAATGACGGACCTTGGCGCATCACGGCGACCGTGGGCGGGGGCGACCTTCCTGCAGCCGTTTCCGGAGCCTTCCGGCGGCTGGCCGAATACAGCGCCGAAATCGGATCTTCCGCTGATGGCTTCACATCGGTGGATGACGGCGGAGTCAGCTATGAGCGTGCAGCGACATGGGCTGCACGGGCAATCCAAAACTCTGGCGCGGCGGACCTTCTGCGTCCCTATCATCGGAGGGCGTGAGCATGTGGCCTTTCAAGCGAAAAGAGCCGCTCGAGACCCGCGCGGCGAGCGGCGGATACACTGCCCAGCTAATAGAGGCGCGCGCGGCCTTCATCTCGGGCCGGGAAGGCTTGGCCGAAATCACAGCGTCGGTGCAATCGGCGGTATCCTGGTGGGAGGGTGGCCTGTCCATTGCGGACGTTCAGGGCACCGACCTCCTGACCCCGCGCACCCTCGCGCTGGCGGCGCGGGCGCTGGCCTTGCGCGGCGAAGCGGTGTTCCTGATCGAGGAAACCGGTCTTGTTCCCGCCGCCGATTGGGATCTGACAACCCGATTTTCGAGCCCGACCGCATACCGCCTCACGCTTCCCGAGGCGGGCGGCGGCGTGACCCGTACGGCGCTGGCGGCGGAGGTTCTGCATTTTCGCATCGGCGCGGACGTGACCCAGCCCTATTTTGGCACCGCGCCTTTGCGACGGGCGCCGCTCACCGCGTCCCTGCTTCATGCGATCGAGGCGGCACTGGCCGAGGTCTATGCCGAGGCGCCCCTTGGCTCACAGATTGTGCCCATGCCGGAATCGCCGGACGTGGCCAACGAAAACCTCAGCCGCTCGTTCCGGGGCAAGCGGGGCCGCGTGCTGCTCAGGGAAAGCGTGAACGTCACTGCGGCGGGCGGGCCTGCGCCGCAAGCCGATTGGCGCCCGTCCGATCTGTCGCCGGACCTCAGCCGGGCCATGACCAAGGAAAGCCTTGCCGCCGCGCGTGAGGCAGTAGCGATGGCCTTCGGTATTCTCCCGGCCATGCTGGCACCCACGACAACCGGCCAACTCGTGCGTGAGGGGCAGCGGTCGCTTGCGACCTGGACCCTGCAACCCGTGGCCGTCCAAATCGCACAGGAGGCGGGCGAGAAGCTGGGCGGCACGGTTTCTGTCGATTGCCTTCGCCCCTTGCAGGCGTTTGATTCGGGCCTGCGGGCGCGTTCCGCCGCGACGATCATCGGCGCGCTGGCAGAGGCCAAGGCGGCGGGGCTGGACCCGGCACAGGTCAACGCCGCGCTCAGCCTCGTAAACTGGGGGGCGGACGATGGCGCTGCCTGATTTCCGCATCACCCGGATTGCCCCTCTCAATCCCCCGACGCAGAACGGTCAGACTCAACTGCTGGCGTCGTTCGATCTGGAAGCCAGCGGATTGCGCCTGTGCAATTGTTTTCTCGCGCACCGTGCCGAACGCGGTTTCAAAGTCTTTGGACCGACGAAAAACGTTGTCTTTACAGGCAGTATGGGAAGCGACGTTAAGAATGCTGTTCGTGCGGCTTACGAAGCGCTGAGGCCGGGCCAATGAGCCAAGTCAGTAGGAAGATCCCGTTCTGGAACGGGCTGCGCCAAGACTATCTCGTTCCGAAGTCCGACACCCCCGCGCCGTGGATACGGGATCATGAATTGGATCGACCTCAACGCAAATGCAGCCGTTGCGGGGTCAGCTTTCAACCCACCGTCAAGCGGCGCATGCTCTGTCTTCAGTGTTTCAAATGGGCCAAGGACAGCGCCTAGAAGTTACTCGGTTGGCCCCGGCGCGCGGGCCATGCTCAAGCACTGAGCGCGTCAGAGCGTCCGCCGCGTTGTCTCCTAGCGGCGGGCGCTTACCACCTAAAGCGAGCCATCGAAGCCCTGAATCGCTAGGAGCGAGAATTGTGCTGTCTCATGAGAACGGATGTTGGGTGTCAGTTTGGTTAGATCGACAATTCGCAAGGCTACCCGCCTATCAACATCAGTCTCAATCAGGCTACCAAGATGCCAAGCAGCCTCCGCAGCGAGGTAGCGGGCGCGCATTTCATGATTCTCGTCCGCGTGTGCGGACTTCTCCCAGCCGCCATTCTTCACGGAACGCGCCATTCGCCGGGCCTCAGTCTTCTCCGCCCCCCAATGCTTCACCGCGTGACATAGTCGGACGAAATCCATGAACGCGGCCCAGAAGGGAGCGGATAAGTCCCCTTGTTGGAATTCGCTCTCATCGAGCCCAGGGTTCCAATACGAAAGCACGTCCATTGAGCTTCCTCACAACTCGTCGCATGGCATCATACGCTCTTTCAGTTGCGTCTGCCAAGTGAAAAAGGGGTTTACGTATTTCCATCTGGGCGCTAGAAATACGTAAACCCCTATTGGAGCGCGAACGATGGGCGAGCAATACCGCGAAGAACTCTACTCCTTCTTTGGCCATCTGGACGACTACGCCTTTGCGCAGCCCTTGGTCGCAGACACCATCGGCGCAAGCCAACTCGAACTGAACGACATGCGCCGTGCTGAGTTGCTGACCGAAGGTTGGCACAAGAACGGTCGGGTTCACTACACCGGGCGCGGGCTTCTTCTGGCGGGTGTGATGATGGAACTTGCATGGCTAATGCGTCCCCGAGAGGCGGCGGCACACGCTCAAGCCTTCACAAACTGGTTCGACCAGTGCGCCAAGGGTTTGGAAGAAAACTGGGATGCACGGATTTGTCACATTCCCCAGCCCGTTCTAGAGAAGAACAGCGAAAACCTGCCTCGGCTGATCGAACAGGGGACGCGGGAAGAAAATCCACTCGGTCGTCGGATCATTTTCAGTTACGAAGCGGATTATCGGCAGCACCCGCTCCCGAACCATGCTGTTGTGGTGCTGCCGGTCGGAAAGCTGGTGCGCCAATGGGCGATTGGCGCAGTGCTTCGGCTGCGTGAGGCCGAGAGCGACCAACCGACTGGTCGCACGGGGTGATCATGGCCAAAAACCCTCGCCCCCAAACCCAAGCACGACAAAACGCGGTGGCATTACTGCAAGCTGCGCGTGAGGCGGGTTGGGAGCGAGCGCGCTTTGAGCTCAAGCCGGATGGCACCACGGTCATTGACGCCTCTATGCTGGACAATGAGAGCGGAGATGACTTCCTGAGCGGTGATCTGAGGATGGGCAAATGACCAAGAAGGACTTGCCCAAATACGTCTACGCGGATCGTAACTACGTGAGGTTCATCCGCCGGTCGCGCGGCCAGTCCGTGATGATGAAGGAAGAGCTAGGGACACCCGAGTTCTATGAACACTATAACCGCCTGCTCAGAGGGCGTGAGCCAGTCCCAGCCAAGCGGAACTTCGAGGCACTGATTCTCAGCTACTACGAGAGTGAGGCATTCAAGAAGCTGAAACCTCGCACCAAATCCGACTACCGGAAGTACATCGAGCACATTCGCACAATCTGGGGTGCGAAAGATCCGACCAAGATCGAGACACACCACATTTACGAATTGCACCGCGCCAATGCTGAGCACTGGCGGCAGGCGAATTATCTGGTTCAGGTGATGGTCGTTCTGATGAACCATGCCCGGTTGATTGGCTTCATCAAGAAAGAGCAGGGCAACCCGGCCAAGGGCATTCCGCTGTTCAAACAGGAGAGCGAAGGTTGGAAGCCGTGGCCGGACGATGTTCGCGCGGAGTTTGAAGCCGCCGCCTCACCTCGCGCCCGGCTAGTCTATGAACTGTGCATCGGCACGGGTCAGCGGATCGGGGACATCGTTCAGCTTCGCTGGGGCCACATCAAGGATGGGGCTTATGACTTCACCCAGGGCAAGACCGACAAGCCGATGTGGATTCCGCTGACAGATCGCCTCTTGGCGCATCTGGCGACGGTCGAAAAGAAGGGACTAACGGTCATCACAGATGCGCAGGGCCGTCCCGCCCAATATCGAGCCGTTGCCGAAGAGATGCGGAAGATCAAAGCGAAGATGCAGCACCCGGATGCGGCCACGTATGTGACCCACGGGCTACGGAAAAACGCGACAATGGAACTCTACATGGCGGGGTGCGACGACGAGATGGTCAAGTCCATCACGGGGCACTCGGGCGTGGAGATGCTCAAAAAGTACGGCGGGATGATCCGTCAGCGAGAGTTGGCGACACGGGCGCAAGACGCAAGAAACCGGTTCGAACAGAACAGGAAGGAAACGTGAATGTTTCAACACCTGTTTCAAAAATCGAGCATCAAGAGGACGAGCATGGCGCAAGTCATTGAAAATAATGGAGGCGAGTACCGGAATCGAACCGGTCTACACGGATTTGCAATCTCTCGCAGCACACTGAATTTACAGGCGAAATTAGTAAACGCCCCCTGTTTGTTCACGACGAACAATCAAACACTTACGGGTGTGGCGCGACATCGCAGTTGAGTGCTGAGCGACATCGCAGGTGGATGACGGTGACGTTTTTTGACGGTGCCGGTTTGCGGCCGCCAGATCAAGTTTCGATGTCGCTGCTCAATGTCGCTGGCCGCGAGTTGTCTTTCGCTTTGGCGGTCTCCTTTTCGGGCTGTTGTTTGTCGCAGTCATCTTCGATGTCGCTGAGCGATGTCGCGGCGGCATAGGCGGCACGGCGTCGGTAGCTTTCGACGTTCATTTCGAAGATTGTCGCATGGTGGACGAGCCGGTCG
Organism: Marinibacterium anthonyi; assembly: GCA_003217735.2. GTDB lineage: Bacteria > Pseudomonadota > Alphaproteobacteria > Rhodobacterales > Rhodobacteraceae > Marinibacterium > Marinibacterium anthonyi. Next base: position 1,206,249 of record CP031585.1, read on the forward strand.
ATGGCGGCGATGGTCATCGCCCTGTCGGGGAAGATGGCGTCCCAGCCACTGAACGGCTGATTGGCCGTGATCATGATGGAGCGCCGCTCGTATCGTGCGGAGATGAGCTCGAAGAGGGCACTGGTCTCGGCCTGATCTTTTCGCACGTACGACAGGTCGTCGAGGATGAGCAGGTCGAACTTGTCGAGCTTCGCGATCTCCTGAGTGAGCGCCAGGTCCTGCCGCGCCACTTGCAGGCGTTGGACCAGGTCCGACGTCCTGGCCATGAGCACACGGTACCCTCGTTGGATGAGTTCGTATCCGATGGCCCCCGCGAGATGCGTCTTGCCCGAGCCGGGAGGGCCGAAGGCCAGCAAATTGTGCCCTGCCTGCAGCCAGCTGTCGCCTTCGACCAGCGCTCTGACGCGCGCCTGGCTCAAGGTGGGTACCGCCAGGAAGTCGAAGGCGTCGAGCGTTTTCCCTTGCGGCAGCCTTGCAGCGGCAAGATGGCGTTGGATGCGGCGCTGTTCCCGCTCGCTCAGTTCCAGCTCGCACAGCGCCGCCAACAAGCGTTCGGCCGGCCAACCCTCCTTGTCGGCACGGGTGCAGAACTCCGGCCAGAGGCGGGCGACCGTGGGCAGCCTGAGCGCCGTCAGCAGGGTCGGCAGTGTTGCGGTTTCCACGGTCATGCTCATGCGGCCGCTCCCTGCCCTTGGATCAGGTCATCGTAGCTGCCCGCAGAGGGGATGCAGACCGGGACATCGGGCCCACCATCGCCTTCGGTCCGCGTGAAGCGGGAGTGCAGGTCCCCGAGGACCGGAAGTTCGCCTCGGGCAAGGATTGCCGAGAGGGCCGCGGCCAATTCCGCCTCGCAGGTCTGATCATGGGCGAGCCACAGCAGGCCGACCATGATCCGGCAGGCTTGCCGCAGCGGTCCGGCAGCCGTCAGCGCGTCCCAGCATCGGCGGTATTCCGTGCGAGGGAAGAGCGCGTCGCGGTAGGTCAGGTTGGCGAAGGCCTGAGGCTTGGCCCGCAAGCTGTGGATGACGTGATGGTAGCTAACGACATAGCCATGGCCGCCACGCCCACCGGCAGGCGGTCGCCCGCGCGGTAGGGTTTCGAGGGGTGTGCCGCCGAGGAACAGCTCCAGGCGATCATCGAAGATGCGCAGCTTCAGCTCGTAGCCGATCAGGCGAGAGTGAACGGTGTAGAACACCTTTCGGAACACGAAGCCACCCGACGAGGTCACCCGCACGCGCGCCTCGTCGCAATCACAGCTACGGCGCGCCGGAAGCGGCTGCAGATGTGGCCGTTCGACCTTCAGGCGGTCCCGATGCCGTGCATTGTGGCGCGCGACGACCTGGGCCACGAAGTGTCGCCAGTCGTCCAACTCATCGAAGTCATGGCTGCCACGCAGCAGCAGGGCCTGCTCCAAGCGGGTCTTGAGATGCCCGTGCCGGCTCTCGATAGACCCGTTTTCGTGTGCAATGCCGCGGTTGTTCCGGGTCGCTTCCATGCCGTAGTCGGCACACAGCGCGTCGTAGCGTGTGCGCAGGTCCTCTCGGGCATCCCGATCGAGATTGGCGAAGGCGGCCGACAAGCTGTCCGTCCGATGTTCGCGCGGGGCGCCGCCGAGAAGCCATAGGGCGTTCTGCAATCCGCCAGCCAAGGCGGTGTAGCTCTCGCCGCCAAGCACCACCTCGGCATGCTCCCAGCCCGAGTGGACCAGGGTGAAGTGATAGATCCGATGCGCCAAGGGCACTCCGGCAATCGTGACGCCGAGCGCGCGCGCGTCGAAGAAGTCGGACATGCCCTCCCGCCCCGGCGGGTGTGACTGGCGGAAGATCACTTCCCTGTCCGGCCCGTGTTCGGCGCGCCAAAGCCGCATCCGGCGCTCCAAGGTGCGGCGCGCAGAGCTCAGGTCCCGGTCCGGATGACGGAACTGCATCTCCTCGAGCACCGCGATCGGCCGAAGGCCCGGTGTCGCTTCGATCAGCGGAACGATCTCTTCATCCCACAGGCCGGCCAAAGGGTCGGGCTTGCCGCCTCCATGTCGGCGCTCACGTCGTTTCTGAGATGGAGGGCGGGGGTCACGTTCGATCCGGGCTCCGGTGCTGACGCTGAAGCCGGCCTTGGCTGCCGCAATCTTTTGCGTGTGATGCTGTCGAAGGGTCATGTAATCCTCGTGTTGTCGGTCGGTGATGAAACGGCCGGGCATCCGATCCTCTTCTTGCTCGTCGAAGATCGGACCACCCTGACCGCCGTCACCGCCAACCGCACGGGGTAAACCCGCGCGAGATTTTGGGGGAAGCTACATCCGGGCTACGCCCGGCTTCCGCTTCCCCCAAAATCACCACCTGCAATGTCGCGCTGTTTCACCAGCGGTGTCGCTGCAGATACGGGACTGATGTAAACGAAAACCCCGGCGCGCTGGCGGGCGCAACCGGGGCCAAAAACGTTTACGAAGCAGTTCAGCTTCGGTCAGAAGAATCCCACAAGACCTGGGAAAAGGCAATGTCATTTCATGACCGGCCGATCCCACAGCGCATGGCGCGTATCCTCGGCTACGCCCTGACCTTGGGTGACAGCCCAGCTTGGCACGATTTCTCCCGATTGGCCGCGATCTATCTGAGCGACGATGAGCGCGCCAAGCTGGCACATGCCGCGCTGATGGCCTTGGGCGGTGATGACCTTCTTCAGGTAATAGCTGCCGCTTTCGGTCGTGCAGGGCCTCCCCGCCAAGCATGGTACAACCCGCTGCCTGAGGCGCGAGAATGGGCAGATTGGGCAACGGCCGAGGAACGCGAGGCATATTGCCTGGCAGCTTTCGAGGCCATGCCTTCGTCCCGCCAAGAGGCCTTCCTCGATCATGTGCAGGGGAGGGACGCAGCATGACCAGCCAAGAGCTTGACGAGCTGCTGACCTTTCGCTGGCCCTTGGTGATGCGCCGGGTAATGGCAGACGGGGCGGACGAGTGGCTGAAAACCTTCGTCCGTTCCATCGCACGGCAGGGGAAACGCCCAGCGTGGCACCCGACCCCGAAGCAAGAGCAGATCATGCGCCGTCTCGTGTCCGAACTGGGCACGGCGCCCAACACCGATCCCGAGGTCATCGAGGACTGAGGACGTGCGGCCTCGCGCGCCTACGCGGGGCCTGCTGGTGTTACGGGGAAACGACGGTGCGCCGGCAGGAGTGAAGGGCAAACACGGGCAGGGATCACATTGCCCAGGGCAGTCCGAAAGGTTGAAGCCCGATCCCCGGCACCGCGCTCAGGTGTCGCAAGTAGCAACCAACCGACCGGCAGGAGCGCATGACCGGACGGGCCTAAAGCGATGGACCGGCTCCGTTGAGCAGGATCTTCACGCGGAGGGCGTAGGGACTGCCACGCTTCGCGGCGTGGGCAGTCGTCCTATGCCCTTCGCTCCGAACCTCACCATTGAGCAGAGCTCATCTGGCGCAACGTTTGAACAAGAGAGAAGAGCGATGAAGCGAAACGACAAGACAGACTGGCGGCACGTCTCCGAATTGGTCGATGACCTGGTGCACCGCGTGAGCCGGTTGCGGCCGGACCACCGTCAGCCCGAGCGGTTTCACGAGGAAAAGAGCGAGATCGAGCACGATCTTCTCAGCCTGAAACGGGTCCTTCCCGCCGCAAAGGTATACGGGTCGGCTTAGCCCGGAAGATCAGCCGCTGCAGAAAATACATAAGGGTAAGAAATCATGAGGATTTTTTCCGAGTTGGAGCTTGGAGACGAGCCGCTTCACCGGATCGGCGGCAAGGATTTGTGCGCCCTCCTGGACATTTCCTCAGGTGCGCTGACCGATCTGAAGAAGCGCGAGATCGCTGTGCACCTCGCCCATGATTCCTATGACCTGGTGGAAACTGTCCGCCGCTACACCGCCCACCTTCGCAGCACCGCCGCACGCTGGGGAGATGCGAACCAGGCGCCGCAGCTCACAGCGGAAAAGGCACGCCTCGCCAAGGAACAGGCGGACGCCCAAGCGCTGAAGAACGCGAAGGCCAGAGGCGAGCTGGTGGACGCGGCCGAGGTGGAGCGCGCCTGGTCGGATGTTCTCCGCCAGGTGCGCGCGCGGATCCTCGCAACCCCGCCACGCCTGCGCCAGATCCTCAACCTTTCTGCCGCCGATGCTGACCTGATCGACCGCGAGCTGCGGGACGCCCTTTCGGAGCTTGGCCATGCCGACAATTGACGAAATCCGCGCCTCGGCCCTGCGCGCCCTGGTCCCGCCGCCGCGCCTTCGCCTGTCCGACTGGATCGAATCCGAGATCCGCTTGCCCGAGGGCGTGAGCGCCCAGCCTGGCCCCGTGCGCCTCTGGCCCTTTCAACGCGAGATTGCGGATGCCATCGGCGACCCGTTGATTGAGCGCGTGACCCTGATCAAACCCGTGCGCGTCGGCTTCACCACGCTGTTGACCTCGGCCGTCGCCTCCTTCGTCGCCAATGAGCCCGCGCCCATTCTCTGCCTGCTGCCGGCCGAGGCCGATTGCCGCGATTACGTGGTGAGCGACGTCGAGCCGATCTTTTCCGCTTCCCCATCCGTGGCTGATGCCCTGGGCGATGACCGCGAAGAGGGGGAGCGCAACACTCTATTGTCTCGCAGGTTCTCTGGTGGATCGCTGAAGGTGGTTGCCGCAAAAGCGCCACGCAACCTCCGCCGGCACAATGTCCGGATCCTGTTCTGTGACGAAGTGGACGGGATGGTCGCAACGGCCGAGGGGTCGCCAATCCTGCTGGCCGAGCGCCGCACGCTATCTTTCCCGGATCGCAAGATCGTCCTGGGGTCAACGCCCGTCTTCGAGGAAACGAGCCATGTCCTGCGGGCTTATGCCCAGTCCGACGCCCGGATCTTCGAGGTTCCGTGTCCGAGCTGCGGCGCCTTCGAGGAAATCTCCTGGGGCCAGATCAAATGGGATGAAGGCAAGCCGGAGACCGCCCGCTGGTGCTGCCCGCATTGCCGGGAAGAGATTGAGGAGCGGCACAAGCCGGCGATGGTGGCGGCAGGCGCCTGGCGGGCCACCCGGCCAGAGGTGAAGAGCCATGCGGGCTTCCGGCTGAATGCCCTGGTCAGCCTCCACGCCAACGCGGCATGGGGCAAGCTGGCGGAGGAATTCGTCAGTGCAAAAGATGATCCGACCATGCTTCAGACCTTCGTGAACACGATCCTCGGCCAGGGTTGGCGCGGCGATGGCGAAGAGCTGGACGACGAAGAGCTTGCAGGCCGGGGAGAAAGCTGGGGGCTGGATGCCGTTCCGGCTGACGTGCTGGCGGTGACCGCCGGATGCGACGTGCAGCACGACAGGATCGAGGTCACGTTCATCGGCTGGGCCGAAGATGGCGCCGCCTTCGTTCTCGGCCACCGCGTGACCTGGGGTGCATGGGATGACGAAGCCACCTGGTTGGAGCTGGATGGGCTTTTGAAACAGACTTTCCCGCACGCGCTTGGCGGACGGATCGGGGTGGATGCCGTGGCGATCGACGCGGGCGACGGCACAACCATGCACACGGTCACGGCGTTCTGCCAGCCGCGCACCCGTCGCAAGGTCATGGCGATCAAAGGAGCGCCTGGGAACCGGCCGTTGATCGAGCGTTCCGCATCGAGGACGAAGACGGGCGCCAGGCTGTGGATTATCGGCGTGGACACGGGAAAGACCCTGATCTTCGGTCGACTGGCGCAAGGCACGTCAATCCGCGTGTCCGCCGATCTGCCCCGCGTCTGGTATGAACAGCTTGCCTCGGAGCGTGCCGTGACCCGCTACCGGCGTGGCCAGCCTGTCCGCAGCTTCGAGCGCGTGCCAGGGCGCCAGGCTGAAGGGCTCGATTGCACCGTCTACGCCTTCGCCGCTCGCCAGATTGTCAACCCGGACTGGGAACGACGGCGGGCCGAACTGGCACACAAGACGGTGCCGAAGAAATCTCAACCTAAGCTCCGGTCGGACTGGATGCGGAGGTGAGATAGGTCAGGACGCGCCTTCGCAACTACCAGCATCAGCGAAAAGCGTCCCCGTTAGTCGGTGAGTGGGCAAACCCCGACAGCGCGCGGCCCCAATAACCTTTTCAGGGGCGCGGCGCGCATTTACCGCTTGATCTGACTGAGTTCGTACGTCTCAGGTGCCAGCGACGTTGTAGTGATAACGGTCCCGTCCGACTGCAAAACGACCGTAATCGTCTTCTCGCCGCGCTCAATTTTTCGCGGAACGCCGTCATTCAGCACCATGTCAACGATGTCTTCCATCGCGGCGTCCGTCACCAGAACCGCTGGTTCGGGATACTTGTCGAGCAATGTGCCGACGATTTCCGCGTTCATGCTTCTGCCGTTTTCCTCGGCTGCAGAACGAATGCGATCACGTAGCCCATCCGGAAGACGGACGATGAATTTATCCTGATTCTGAGGTGTTCTATCGGACATGATGGCAATGAGCCTTCAAATCTGTCTTGACGCAAGTTGTGGCATTGAGCCATACATGGCATTGAGCCATATTGGAGGACCACAATGCCGAGACAGACCACCGACAAATTCATGCTCCGTCTTCCGGACGGGTGGCGTGAGGTCATCAAGGAGCTGGCGCAGCGAAACCGCCGCTCGATGAACCAGGAGATCCTGGCCGCACTGGAAGGCCAGGTTGAGAACGAAATGCAAAAGACCCAACAGAAAGGATAAAGCTATGAACTTGATTGAATTCGCAAAAATGGCGCCAGCCAACCAAACGCCCGAAGAATTCATCGCCATGATGAACGAAGTCCTGCCGCTGGATGAGGTGAAAGACCTTACAGAGGAAGAAGGGCTGGCGTTCTTCAGCGCAGTGCAATGGCTCTACGATTTCGCGATCCTACTGACCGAGTTTCACCAGCAAGACAGTGAAATGGAAACTCCGGACGGCCAATACATGGCGCCATGCCTGCCCGGTACCAGGGGGCCGTTCATCGAAAATCTTCTGACGAGAGGCCCCGGAAAGCCCGACTTCACGCCGCTCACGCACTTCGGCTTGAAGTGAAATGGGCCGGACGGTGCAGCAACACCTTTCCGGCCCTGACATGAAATCATTCCCTGATCAGAAGGATATCAATCATGACTGTCCAGACATATATGCCGCGCCGCGCGGTTCTTAAAGCCCTTCCTACCGCAGGCTGTGCGATTGCTCTTCCGTCGATTCTGCCGTCAGAGCCGGCGGCGCCTGAATTTCCGACCGACATGCCCTTCCTGGCGGAGATAAAGGCTAGGCCTGGATCCTACCTCAACCCGGAGGGGCTTTTCGCCCTTTGCTATCCAAAGTCTGAGATCGACCACGCTTATTGCTACATGTTGGCAGATCAGACGACCATTTTTGCGGAAGGCAAGCGGTGGCGCGATGGGCGGGACGGATCGGGTTGGCAACCGATAGAACCCGGACAGTTTGACGGTCGCGTGATCGGTCGCGTGGTCGGCGTGCACATCAAGCAGCACGACGGCTGGCACCAGTGCGGCAGTGCCTACATAGCTGGTTAAAGGACAAAAGAAGTCATTTTGCCAGAATTGACAGAAGGCTTCACAGTGTGCTCAATAAAATACGTCTCACTGTGAAGCTTATAACTGGAAGGTAGAATGCTGGACATCACAAGATATGCCGTTGGTTCGCAGGAGGCCGCAGACATGTTGGGCTGGCCTCTCGCAACCTTCAAAACGCATCGCACTCGTAACGAGCTGCTGAAGCGCAACACTGGTCGCGGGCGCGCGGCCGAGTTCAATTTTGGCGACATCATGGCAGCTCACGTTGCCAAGCGCCTCATCGAGATGAAGCTGCAAGCGCCGGCAGCGTGTCGCATCGCGAACAACCTGTCCCCCCTGTCGAAATTCGTGATGGGCGAGCCCATCCAGGTTTTCCTTCGTGACGGCGAAATCTCCTACACAGGCAATCCGGACGAAGACATCAGCATCCTGATTCCGCTCGAAAAGATCGGCTGGCAGGTCGCCGAATACTTCCTCGCCGGCATAGCAGCGGAATACGGGGTCGCCGCCGCGCGCGAGGCTCAGGCGCGTTTCCGTCAGCAGGTCGCAGAGCTGCGGGGGGAGTAATGGAAACCCGCCAGGTCATACGGGCCGCCCAGCGAGGGCTTTCCAAGCTCCTGCGCCGCTCCGGGATTGAAGCCGGCAGCGGCGGCCGGCGTTGGGACGGCGCTTCGACCATCGGCAACCCGCAGGCATCGACCCTTGCGGCCAGAGGGCCGGCAAAGAACCGCGCTGCCGCTGCGTCGATCAATACCCCGTTCGGGCAGCGAGCTGTCGAGGCCTGGACCTCAGCCCTGGTCGGGAAGGGCTGGCAAGCGCGGTCCCAGCACCCGGACAAGGACACCGCGCGCCGCCTGTCCTCCGCCTTCGAAGCACTAGCCAATCCCCTTCTGCCGATCATTGCGCGGGCGCTGGTCCGTGATGGCGAGGCCATCGTTCGAATCCGGCTGAACTCCGAAGGTCACTTCCGGGCGCAGCTGATCCCCTCGGACCAATTGGACGCGACCTTGAGCCGGGACTTGGGCGGCGGTGCCCGCATCGTCTCTGGGATCGAGTTCGACGCAGAAGACGACGTGGTCGCCTATCACATCCTTCCCGAAGCACCCGGCACCCCGTTCGCGGTTTTCTCGTCACCCGTCCGGGTCCCCGCCCGCGACGTCTTCCATGTCTTCGATCCGCAATTCCCCGGTCAGGCGCGCGGCCTGTCCTGGCTGGCGCCGGTCCTGACCAAGCTGCGCGACCGTGATGAAGCCTCGGACGCGATGCTGATGCAACTTAAAGTGGCAAGTTTACTGACAGCCTACATCCGCGACCCGGACGGAAGCCTGGCCGGATTCGAAGGCGAGACGGACGGCAACGCGCTCAGTGTCGCCCTGGAACCGGGTGCGGCGCGCATCCTGCCACCCGGCGCCGATGTAACGATGTCCTCACCACCCCCAGGATTGTCCGACGCAGTGACCTTCCTGAAAGCGCAGGATCGCGAAATCGCTGCCGGTTTGAATTTGACCTTCGAGCAATTGACCGCCGACCTGAGCGAGGCGAATTACTCTTCCGCGCGGGTCGGGCTTCTTGAATTCCGCCGCCGGGCCGAAATGCTTCAGAAACTGTTGATTGAGGGACAATTCCTCTCCCCGCTCTGGCGCCGCTGGATCGAGCTTGAAGCGCTGGCCGGCCGCATCGAAGCGAACGGCGCTGCATTGGACGACTTTATGGCCGTCCGGTTTGTCCCGCCCGGTTGGGTCTGGCTGGACCCAGCGAAAGAGATTTCGGCCGACGTGAAAGCCATCGAAGCCGGGCTGAAGAGCCGGGAAGAAGTGGTGGCCGGTCGCGGCCGCGACATCGACGAACTGGACGAAGAACGCGCCAGGGATCGCCGCACCGATAATGTGGGTGAAGCATGACGCTCCACATCCGCAGCCTGACGCCGGCACCTTCCACCGTCGATCTCAACAACCGTAGCGCGGAGGCCATCGTATCCACCGGCGCCGACACAGCCCGAGCGGGCTTCATCGAACGCTTGGACCTGACCGGCGCCGATCTGTCCCGTCTGATCGGGGCGCCCATTCTGGACGGGCACCGGGCCGAATCTACCCGTGACCAGCTCGGGGTGATCGAGGCGGCAGAGCTTCGCGCCGAAGGCATCTGGGTCCGAATGAAATTCCGCAGCAATGCCGCCGCCGTGTCGGTCCTGTCCGATATCGCCGAAGGCACGCTGCGCGGTCTGTCCATCGGCTACAAGGTAGCCGAGTGGAAAGAGGCGAGGGACGGGAACAGACGCCTTCGTATCGCGACACGCTGGGCACCCATCGAAGTGTCCGTCGTGCCTGTCCCGGCTGATCCGGGCGCACATTTCCGAGCAGGAGAAAGCAGCATGGAACCCGAAGACCAGGTGGTCGAAACCACCCCCGTTACCCCCACCGTGACCCGCGCGGCGGTCAATGCCGAGATCCGCCAAATGGCCGAGACGGCCGGCCTGACCCGTGCCTGGGCAGACGCTCAGATCGACGCAGAAGCCACCGCCGAAGACGCCAGGACCGCCGCCTTCGAGGCCATGCGCCAGCGTGGCGCCGAGACCAGCACCCGCACCACGCGGGCACAGATCCTGGTGGACCACACGGACCCGGTCATGATCGCAACGCGGGCCGGTGAAGCACTGTTCGCCCGTTCCCATCCGGGACACGATCTGTCGGAGGCGGCACGTCCCTTCGCGGCGATGACCACCATCGACCTGGGTCGCGACTGCCTCCGCCGCGCCGGTATCAACATCACCGGCATGGCGGCGGAAACGATCATCACGCGGGCGCTGAACACCACCTCGGATTTTCCGCTGATCATGGGCGATGCGGTCGGACGGGAACTGCGGCGCACCTATGACACGGCGCCGTCGGGTGTCAGGATGCTGGCACGCCAGACGACAGCCCGCGATTTCCGGGCAAAGCGGGCCATCCAGTTCGGTGAGGGGCCTGAGCTGAAGAAGGTCAACGAAAGCGGCGAATTCAAACACGGCTCCATCGCGGAATCGGCAGAATCGTACAGCGTGGAAACCTTCGGCCGCATCTTCAGCATTTCCCGGCAGGCCCTGGTCAACGATGACCTGGGGGCCTTCATGCAGGTTCCCGCGAAACTCGGCAGGTCGGCTCGCGAGTTCGAAGCGGGGCAGCTCGTGGCGAAGCTGGTCGAGAACCCGGCCATGAGCGACAGCATCGCCGTCTTCCATGCCGATCACTCCAACTTGGCAGCGTCGGGCGCGGCCCTCTCGATCAGCACTCTGTCCGCCGCACGGAATGCGATGCGTCGACAGAAAGGGCTGGCCGGTGAACCGATCAACGCAGCGCCGTATGCAGTCGTCGTCCCGCCGGAGCTCGAAACCCTGGCCGAACAGCTGCTTACCCAGATCAACGCGACGAACACGGATGAGGTCAATCCGTTTGGCAAGCTCATCCTGTCGGTCGAACCGCGTCTGACGGACACCGCAGCCTGGTACGTCGCAGCCGATCCGGCGACCATCGACGGCTTGGAATACGCCTACCTGGAAGGGGCGCCCGGCCCGCAGATCGAGACGCGCCAGGGCTTCGAGGTGGACGGTGTCCAGATCAAGGTCCGCCTGGACTTCGGCTGTGGGTGGATCGACCACCGCGGCTGGTACAAGAACGCGGGCGCATAGTGGCCCTGGCGGTCTCCGAGCTTGAAACCCTGCGCGACGAATTGGTCAGGTCGCGCGCGCAGGGTATCCGCGTGGTCTACTACGATGGCCACCGGACCGAATACACGTCGGATGCCGAAATGGCCTCTGCCATCGCTGACCTGGATCGCCGAATTGCGGCGGCAGGATCGTCCCGCCCTCGCACCGTATCGTTTAAGACATCCAAGGGGTTCTGACATGAAGAACTATATCCAAGCCGGCAACGTGATCACCTTCACGGCCGCTGAGACCATCGTTTCCGGGCAGGGCGTTCTGCAGGGCGCCTTCTTCGGTGTCGCCGCAACCGACGCCGCTTCGGGCAATGACTTTGAAGCCGCCGTGACGGGTGTCTTCGAGCTGCCAAAGGCAGCAGGAGCCCTCACCAAGGGCCAGAAGGTCTATTGGAACACCACCAACGCCAACGTGACCGGCACGGCATCTGGCAACACGTTGATTGGCGCTGTCACCGAAGCGGCAGCAGACGCCGCAACCACGGCCGTCGTACGGCTCAACGGGACCGTCTAATACGCAAGTCATTCTGACATCATTGACTTAAAACTCACAGTGAGTCTTATAATTTAGTTCAATGTGAGGCTAATAAAAGGCAAGGGGCTGTAAGCATGGAACGCGCTCTCTACATGTACGCCAACGACGTGGCTCAAGCCCTCGGCTGGCCTTGCTGTAACGCTGCGTTCTGGAACTGGGCGCACACCTTCCGCGCCTCCGACTACGCTCCGGGCGGCTTCCTGAATGTCCGGAAGCTGCCCGAAGATGCCCGGAAGGCACTGGGGGTTATGTGATGGCAAGACCGACTGTCCCCCCGCCCAAAGACGTTATCGCGATTGCCAAGGGTTTGAAAGCCGAGGGCATCACCTCCGGCGCGATCCGGTGTCCTGATGGCACGGAAATCAAGTGGGGGGGCAGTCAGTCCGGAGAAGCGCACATGACCGAGCTGGAAAAGTGGAAGGCCAAGCGCAATGCTCCCTAAAGGTGTCCATCGGGTTCGGCGCAAGCTGGCGAGCGGCAAGAGCCGCTTTCACTTCTAC